>CAYUWV010000036.1:14704-18078 GCA_964448385.1 uncultured Propionibacteriaceae bacterium
CCCACCTGGCGCTTCATGACGCTCGACTGGGACGGCAAGATCCGCATGGACTGCTCGTCGCCCTACGCGATGGCCAGCCTGATCAACAACCGCAGTGCGTACGAGATCTCGACCGGAAACGACGCGGATGCCGACCGGCATGGCATCGTCACTCCTGACGCGGGTCTGATGAATCCGAACGCGTACCTCGCCGTGGCGATCCAGTACCTCTTCGGCCACCGTGAGCACTGGCGCGCTGACGCAGGTGTCGGCAAGACACTGGTGTCCTCGTCGCTGATCGACAAGGTGGCCGCCGATCTCGGCAGGCGGCTGGTCGAGGTTCCGGTGGGCTTCAAGTGGTTCGTCCCCGGTTTGATGAGCGGCGACATCGGTTTCGGTGGCGAGGAGTCGGCTGGCGCATCATTCCTAGCTCTCGACGGTTCCACCTGGACCACCGACAAAGACGGCATCCTGCTGGCGCTGCTGGCGAGCGAGATCAAGGCCGTCACCGGCAAGTCGCCGAGTGAGCTCTACGCCGAATTGGAAGCTCGGCATGGCGCGTCCAGCTACGCCAGGGTCGACGCTCCCGCAAACCGCGAGCAGAAGGCCAAGCTGGCTAAGCTCTCACCCACCGATGTCACGGCCACCGAACTTGCCGGCGAGCCCATCGTTGCCACGCTCACGAACGCTCCCGGCAACGGGGCGGCTATCGGGGGGTTGAAGGTGACCACGGCTTCGGCGTGGTTCGCAGCCCGTCCATCCGGCACCGAGAACGTCTACAAGATCTACGCCGAATCCCTGAAGGGCCCGGAGCATCTGCAGCAGGTGCAACAGGAGGCCCGAGAGGTGGTCAACGCGGTCCTTGGCTGAGCAGCGACGCGCCTTTCGCCAGAGGCTTGCCGCAACCGGGCCCGCTGCCTTGGTGAATGTGGAAAGGTTGTGCCATGACACAAGATGATCTCTTCGTATGCATCGACCACGTCGGACTGGCTGTGCCCGACCTGGACGAGGCGATCAAGTTCCACACCGAGGTCCTCGGCTGGCGCGTGCTGCACCGCGAGACCAACGTCGAGCAGGGCGTTGAGGAGGCCATGCTCGGGACCGGCGATCAGGGTGCTGAGAACGCCCAGATTCAGCTGCTGGCACCCTTGAACGAGAACTCCACGATCGCGAAGTTCATCGCGAAGAACGGGCCCGGGATGCAGCAACTCTGCTACCGGGTGAAGGATCTCGATGCCACCAGTGCTGCGCTGCGGGAGCGAGGGGTCCGCCTGCTCTACCCCGAGCCGAAGATCGGCACCGGCGGCTCGCGGATCAACTTCGCTCATCCCAAGGATGTCGGCGGCGTGCTGCTCGAAATCGTTCAGCCGGCTGCGCACTGACCCCACCTGTCCACGGCCCGGTCCCGCTGGGGCCGGGCCGTTCGTTGTCTGCCAGACGCGGTAGCATCTGAGTTGCCAGGCGCCTCACCGCCCTGCACACCCCTCAGGTGAGACTCGTAGTGTTGAAAGGAATCCGCCAGGTGACTTCCTCGATGGATGAGACCGCAGGACTCGACCTGTTCGACGAGACCGCGACCGCGGCCGGGAACTTCCCCCACTCCCTGCGCGGCTACGACAGAGGCGCGGTGGACGCCTACGTCCGTGACGTCGAGATTCAGTTGACACGGGTCAAGCGACAACTGCGAGACACCAGGCGCAAGCTCACCGCCGCCAACCAACACGTCGACGACACCGACTTCTCCAAGTTGGGAACGCACACCAAGGACCTGTTGCGCGCAGCAGAAGCACAGGCTGTGGAATTGGTGAAAGGCGCGCAAGAGCAGGCCGACCGGATCCGGGCCGAGGCCCAGGCCGACACGAACAAGCTCACGGCCGAGGCTCGCCTGGCCCTGGACGCCTCGCAAGCGAGCACACTGGCCGACATCGACGGGCTGCGGAGACGCCTGAGCGCCCAGACAGCCAGCGAACTCCAGGCTGCCCGCATCGAGGCCGAAGCACTCCGGTCGACGGCTGAGCGGGATCGCGCCCAAATCCTTGCCGAAGCACACGCCCAATCGGAGTCGCGGGTGGCGGCAGCTGCCGCTGCCGCGGCCCAGCAACTCGCCGAAGCCGAACGCTTGGCGGCCGTGCAGATCACCGAGGCCGCCCAGGTCAAGGAACAGTCGCTCGCAGCAGTTGCCCAGGCCCGGAGCGAGGCGGCCGACGCCATCGAGGCGATGGTGGCCAGTGCCCGGCAGCAAGCAGAGGAATACCAGCAACGGCTTGAGGCCGACGCGCTCACGTGGGATCAGCGGCGCCAGGCTGCACTTGCCGAAGCTGCCGAGATCACTCTCGCTGCCCAGAACGAGGCCCGAGCCGTCGTGGAAGCAGCGCAGAACACAGCGGCGAATCTCCTGTCCGAGGCGCACCGGGAATCTGACGTGCGAAAGGTACAGCTCAGCCAGGACATCGACCGGCTGACCCTTCGCAAGCAGGCCATCGTCGCGCAGCTTGAGTCCCTGTCCTCCCTCGCCACAGAGAGCGTCAAGGACTTCCCGGACCGGGCCACGTCTCAGACAGCGTCGGAGACCCCCACTCCCTGATGAGCGAGCCCCCCGAGAATCTGGCGGACACCCCGGCGGGGTCAGTTCAGACCCCGCCCCGGGTGCCGACGCCTGCCTCGGCCGGCACACCGTCGGGCCCGACCACTCGGAGTTGGCTGCGCCGCTGGCGGCGCACTACTCAGCCGACTCCAGCCGACTTCGATCCCGCCACCGGGGGGACTGAGCAGCGCATCTCTCTGCTCGACCGTGGCCCCTTCCCAATCGGCTTCTTTCTGGCCGTTGGCGCCATGACGGCCTTCGGGCTCGTAACACTGATCGTGTCGCTGAAGAGCGTGATCATTCTGGTGATGCTCAGCTTGGCCCTCGCGCTGGGCCTGAACCCTGTGGTCGAGTGGTTCCACCATCGTGGTGTGCGCCGCGGCGTCGCCGTCCTGCTTGTGGCCCTCGGCGTCGTCGGCGCGCTAGCGCTAGCCATGTGGGCGCTGGTCCCGGTCATCTCCGAACAGGTCAACCGGCTGATCCAGCAGTCCCCCACTTATCTGACGAACCTCAGGGAGAACCCCCAGATCGCAGCGTTCGACGCCCAGTTCGAGGTGATCGACAAGGTGGTGACTTTTCTCACCTCAGGTGAGCTGATCAGTTCGTTGTTCGGTGGCCTGCTGGGCGCAGGAGCGCTGGTCGCCAACATCGTGTTCTCGATCATCATCACCGTGGTGCTGACGCTCTACTTCCTCATCTCAATGACCTCCATCAAGGAGGTCATTTACCAACTGGCGCCAGCTTCACGCCGGCCTCGCGTGAAGTACTTGGCCAACGAGATGTTCAAGCGCGTCGGTGGCTACGTTTCCGG
>CAYUWV010000037.1:0-14881 GCA_964448385.1 uncultured Propionibacteriaceae bacterium
TGCGTTGGGGTGGCGGTCGAGGCCACCGTGGCACCACGGCTGTCGGCGCCACCGCTCGCGGGAGTGGTGGAGGCCTCGGTGACGCCGGCGGCTTCAGCCGACGTCGAAGCCGGCGCGGTGGACGTGTCAGTGGCTGTCGGCGCGGTCTCGTTGGCCTTCAGCAGGGCAGCGTAGATCGCGTCGCAGGTCGTGGGTTTCGCTGCATCGGTGCTGCTCCATGCCGTGCTCGCGACGTTCACCGCTGCCATCGCCGCCAGGAGTTGCTGGGTATCGGCCGCGGAGACGCCCGTCCCCGTCGTGCCGGTCGTCCCAGTGCCGGTCGTCCCCGTCCCGGTGGTTCCAGTGCCGGACGTCCCGGCGCCGGCGGCGCCCGCCGCCGATCCCGCTGCCACCGAACTCCCCGTGGGTGCGGCGGCTGACGTACCGGCCTTCGCCGAGGACGAGGTGCTGGTCGAGGGGTGCTGGGCGGCGTAGAGGGTGGCCTCGGCTTGGGCCTGGTTGGTCTCGGCGTTCAGCAACGCAAGCTTCAGGGCCGTGGTGTCGAGGGTCGCGAGCACCTGGCCCTGGGTCACGGTGTCGCCGATGGCGACCTTCACCGATTCCACCATGCCGTCGACGGCGAACGCCGCGGCGACGTTGTTGGTGCGGGTGATGGCACCGGTCTTCAGGTAGCTCTGGGTCACCGACCCGGTGGCCGCGGTCGCGGTCACGAACCGACCAGAGGCGGCCGACGAACTGGTGGCCCATCCCGTCCCGAGGGCGGCGATGGTCGCCAGGCTCACGCCGGCGATCGCCAGCGAGCGGAGGCGAGTGCGCCTGTCGCCACCGGCGGCCGCGGACGACCTGCCCCGCTGGTTGGTCACGACGGCTTCGGTGTCGTCCGCGTTCGTCATCATTCGCTCCTCAGGGCATCGATCGGGGCGAGCTTGGCCGCCCGCGTGGCGGGGTAGACCCCGGCGACGAGGCCGATGGCCAGCGACACGGCCAGCGCCAGCAGGGTCACCACCCAGGAGATCTCCACGGTGATGCTCAGCACCGGGCTCAGGACCGCCGAGCCGAGGAAACCCAGCCCGATCCCCAGCAGGCCACCCAGCATCCCGAGGATGCCGGCCTCCACCAGGAACTGGCGACGGATCACGCTCGGGGTGGCGCCGAGGGCCTTGCGGAGGCCGATTTCACGCACCCGTTCGCTGACTGAGACCAGCATGATGTTCATCACGCCGATGCCGCCGACCAGCAGCGAGATGCCGGCGATCCCACCCAGCAGGGCGGTCAACACCCCGGTCATCGATGTCGCCGCCTGAACCAGGGCGGCCTGCGTGCTGACGGTGAAATCGGCGGTGGTGGCGGTGACCCCGTGCGCGCTCAGCAGGGCGGTCTTCACCTCCTGGTAGGCCGCCGACAGGCTCGCGGCGTCCGTGGCTTGGAGGTAGATCGACGAAACGCTGGTGGCGTTGTCGGACGTGGAGAGCCGGGCCGCGAAGGTGGTGCTGGGCACGACGACCGTGTCGTCCTCATTGGACGACAGCGACGAACCCGCCGATGCCAGGACGCCGATCACCGTGAACGGCTGGCCGCCGACCGTGATGCTCTGCCCGACGGGGGAGCCGACGTCGAACAGTTCGGTGGCGGTGGTGGAACCGATGACCGCCACGTTGGCCGACGAGGTCACCTCGTCGCCGGTGAAGAAGCGCCCGGTTTCGACCGTCCGGGCTCGCACGCTCAGCCAGTCCGGCACGGTGCCCACGACGGTGGCGGTCCACGTCGTGGTCGACGATGTCAGGGCCGCCTGGGAACTGGAGGTCGGGGCGACGGCGGCGACGCTGGGAACCACGCTGCGATCGGCCAGCATGGCCGCGTCCCGGGTGGTGAGCGTGGTCACGGTCGAGCCGCCGCGGAAGCCGGTGCTGCCGGTGGTCTGGCTCGGCGTGACGATGATCATGTTCGAGCCCAGCGAGTTGATCTGGTTGGTGATCGACGTCTGGGCGCCCTGCCCCAGCCCGACAGTGAGCATGACCGCGGCGATCCCGATCAGGATGCCGAGCATCGTCAGCGCCGAACGCATCCGCCGCGCGTTGAGCGCGTCGATCGCCGTCCGAACGGTTTCCCGCCAATCCATCATCGACGGGCTCCTGCCAGGGGGGCGTCATCGGACAGCAGCCCGTCGTAGATGTGGACGGTCCGCTTCGCGCGTTCGGCGACATCGTGTTCGTGGGTGATCATGACGATCGTCCGTCCGGCCTCGGTGAGCTCGTCGAACAGCGCCAGGATGTCCCGGGTCGAGACCGAGTCGAGGTTGCCGGTCGGTTCGTCGGCCAGGATCAACGCCGGGTCGGTGACCAGGGCCCGCGCCACCGAGACCCGCTGCTGTTGGCCGCCGGACAGCTCGCCGGGCCGGTGGTCGACCCGGTCTGCCAACCCCACCCGCGCCAGGGCGAGCAGTGCCCGCTGGCGGCGCTCGGCCGGGTGCACGCCGGCGTAGACCAGGGGAAGTTCGACGTTGCGCAGGGCCGTCAGGCTGGGCAGCAGGTTGAAGGACTGGAACACGAAGCCGAGCTTGCGATTGCGGACATCGGCCAGGTCCTTCTCGGTCATCGAGCTGACGTCGACACCGTCGATCTCGTAGCGGCCGGCGGTCGGCACGTCCAGGCAGCCGATGATGTGCATCAAGGTCGACTTGCCGGAACCGGACGGACCCATGATGGCCACGTAGTCGCCCGCGTCGACGGTCAGGTCGATGCCACGCAGGGCGTCGACCGCGATCGCGCCGGTCTCGTACGTCTTGCGGACCCCGGCCATGCGGAGCAGGGCGTTCATCGGGTCGGCCCCCCGGCCGGTGGTTGACCGCCGCCAGCCGGCGGGCCACCCAGGCCCCCGCCGGTGTTGCCGAACAGCCCGCCACCCTGCGACGCGGTGGTGCTGGTGCTGGTGGGATTGGCGTTCGGCCGGGTGAACGTGATCTGCACCTGGTCGCCGGCGGCGAGCCCGGTGGTGATCTCGGTCACCTCACCGAAAACGCGGCCGACCGTGACCTCGGTCACCTCGGTGCTACTGCCGGTCACCTTCGTCACGACCGGCTGCTGGTTCTGGGTGGTGATGGCTGCGGTGGGGATCGTCAGCACGTCGGGGTACTCGGCGACCTTGATGGTGGCCGCCGCCGTGGTGCCCGAATACAGGTCGGGGTGCTTGCCGGAGAGGTTGACGACGACCGGGAAGGTGGCCGAGCCGTCGGAGGTTGAGGTCGCGACGATCCCCACCGAAGCCACCGTCCCGGTGATGGTGGACGTGGCGCCGTCCGGAGTGATCGTCGCCGTCTGCCCGGCCTTGAGGCTGGCCAGATCGGCGCTGCCGACGGTGCCTTCGAGCTTCCAGGTGGCGGGCGAAATGACCAGGACCTGCGCGGTCGACGTGCTGGAGGTGGTCGCGGCCTGGGCGTTGCTGCCGGACGCGCTGCCGGAGCCCGACGAACTGGTGACGGTGTCCCCGACGCTCACGTCGAGAGCGGCGATGGTGCCGGCGATCGTGGATCGCAGCACCGCGTCGGCGAGGTTCGCCTTCGCGCTCGCCACTGCGGCCTTGGCCGACCTCACCTGCGCCTGCGCGGCGGCGATGGCCGCCGACGTCCCGCTGTCGTTGGTGTCGTCGAGGTTGGCCTCGGCGGTGTCGAGGTTCGCCGTGGCGAGGTCGAGCGCGTCCTGCAGGGATCCGTCATCGATCCTGGCGAGCCGCTGCCCCTTGGCGACCGTGTCGCCGACCTTGACGTAGACCTTGGTGACGGTGCCCGTGACAGCGAAGCTCAACTCGGCCTGCGTTCGGGGGGACAGCGTGCCGCTCAGGCCGACCGTCACGGTCTGGGTGGACAGGGTCGCCGCCACCGACCGTGTCATGCTCTGCGCGCGGGCGTCCGTCTGCGGTCGCAGCAGGAACCAGGCCACGCCGCCGCCCAAGGCCAGGACGAGCACCAGCCCGCCCACGATCAGTCGCCGGCGGGTCATTCCGAAGCGTCGACGCCGGACTGGTTCGGAAGAGGGGGTGGTCTCAGGTTCGGCTTGTGGCGGGTCAGGCAGCGGTTGCGTCATCTGGGGTTCCTCTCGACAGCTCGGCTCTGTCACACCTGGAAGCTAAGGCTCGTGGCTGTGGGTTGATTCGTCGCACGCTGTGGGCAAGCTGTGCGCCACATGACCTGGCTCGGTCACCAGCCGGGGGTGCCGCTCAGAGCGGGAAGCATTCGGCGAGATCCGCCTGCGCGCCGCTGGCGCTCACCAGGCGACCCGCTCGCGCCTCGGACCAGGTCAGGCTGCCCGTGGCCAGCCGCACCAGGGTGGCCGGGTCGGTCTCGACGACATTGGGGGGCGTGCCGCGGGTGTGCGCGCCGCGCTGCCCAAAGCCCAGCTGGACGGCCGCGAAGGGCGGCACCCGCAACTCGACGGTGTGGCCGGGGTGCCGCTGCTCCAACAGGTGGCAGGCCGTCCTGGTGGCGGTCGCCAAGGCGGCTCGGGCTACGTCCTGGCCGGCGGCGAGAGCCCCGCCAACCTGCCCCAGTACTGCCCGATCGTCGTCGGTGACCCGCTTCGCCACCGTCCAGACGCTAGCACCCTGTCGGCAGCGCTAGCATCGCGAGCATGCGGCGCACAGATTCGTTGTCCGGACGGCTGGCACGCCTGGGCTTCAGGGACACCACCTCGCTGACCGACGTGGTTGAACGCTGGTACGCCAGCGCGCCCGAAGCGGCCTGCGACCTGGTGCTGGAAGAGCTCGCGGCCGCTGCCGACCCCGATCTCGCCTTCCATGGCTTCGTCAGGATCCTGCGCGCCCGACCTGAGCTGGGGGAGCGCATCGGCGGCGATCCCGGCTGGGCTCGTCGGCTGGCGCGCGTCCTGGGCGGGAGCGTCGCCTTGAACCAGCACCTCGGCGTCCACGCTGACGAGGTTGACCTGCTGGCCGGTTCCGTCCATCGCCGGACGGCGGCCGAGTTGCGGGCCGAGTTGCTCCAGGCCGTCGGTGCCGACCCTGAGGCCGCGACGCCCGAGGCAGACGCGAGCCGTTCCAACGACCTGCGGCATGCCTACCGCCGGGCGTTGGTGCGGATCGCCGCTCGTGACCTGACCGCACTCGACGGGCTCGCCGAGTTGCCTGAGATCGCCGGTGAACTCGCGGACCTCGCCGACGCCACGGTCGAGACGGCGTTGGCGTTGGCCCGCGGGGAGGTCCCGGACTGGCAGCTGTGTCGGCTCGGCATCATCGCCCTCGGCAAGACCGGTGCTCGCGAACTCAACTACGTCAGCGACGTCGACGTGCTCTTCGTGGCTGAACCGGCGTTGGACGCCGACGGGATGCCCGTGTGTGAGGCGGCGCGCGCGATCACGATTGCCGGCCGGCTCGCCAGTGCACTGAGCCGCACCTGTTCGGCCCATACCACCGCCGGGACCATCTGGCCGATCGACGCGGCGCTGCGTCCGGAGGGCAAGGCCGGGCCGCTCGTCCGCACCCTGGCCTCGCACCGCGCCTACTACGAGAAATGGGCGAAGAACTGGGAATTCCAGGCGATGCTCAAGGCCCGCCCGATGGCCGGCGACCTGGCACTGGCCCAGGACTTCGTCGACCTGGTGTGGCCGCTGGTGTGGCAGGTCGCCGACGACGACCTGTTCGTGTCCGAGACCCAGGCGATGCGGCGACGGGTCATCTCGCTGCTGCCCGCCAAAGAGTCCGACAGCGAGATCAAGCTGGGGGCCGGTGGGCTGCGTGACGTCGAGTTCAGCGTCCAGCTGCTGCAGCTGGTGCACGGACGGGCGGACGAACGGCTGCGGCTGCGTGGCACCTTCGAGGCCCTGGACGCGCTGGTCGCCCACGGTTACGTCGGACGCTCGGACGGCTTCGACCTCGCCACGGCCTACCGGCTGCAGCGCGTCCTGGAGCACCGGATCCAGCTCTACAAGCTGCGCCGCACCCACCTGATGCCGAGCGACGAGCTGAACCAGCGCTGGCTGGCCCGCAGCATCGGCCTGCCCGAACCCAAGGAGTTGATGCACCTGTGGCGGTCGTCGACCCGGCGGGTGCTGGTGCTGCACCAACGGCTGTTCTACTCACCGCTGCTCGAGGCGGTCGCGCGGATCCCGTCCGGGGCGGTCCGGCTCACCTCGGAGGAGGCGGAGACGCGGCTGCGGGCGCTCGGCTACGGCGACCCGCGGGCCGCCCTGCGCCACATCGAGGCGTTGAGCACCGGCATGAGTCGTCGTGCCGAGATCCAGCGCCAGTTGCTCCCGGCCATGCTCGGGTGGCTCACGGCAGGGCCCAACCCGGACCACGGTCTGCTCGCCTTCCGGCAGGTTTCGGAGGCGCTCGGCGACACCCACTGGTACCTGCGGGCGCTGCGGGACGGGGACGCCACCGCGGAGCATTTCGCCAAGATCCTCGCCTCCAGTCGCTACGCCGTGGACTTGTTGCTCCGTAACCCACAGAGCGCTGCCTGGCTGAGTGACCCCGACGGCCTCGCGCTGCGTTCGCGCGAGGAGATCACCGCCGAGATGCTGTCAGCGGCCGGACGGTATCCCTCGCCCGACAGCGCCATCGGAGCTGTCCGGGCCGTCCGGCGGGGCGAACTGCTGCGCCTGGCGATGGCCGACCTGCTGGGAAACCTCGACATCGCGGCCCTGGGCAGGGCCTTGGCCGACCTGGCGTCGGCCACCATCGAGGCCGCCATCGAGGTGGCCGGACGCGGCATCGACCCCCGCCCGCGGATCGCGGTCATCGCGCTGGGGCGCTGGGGCGGCCAGGAGATGTCGTACTCCTCCGACGCCGATGCGATGTTCGTGGTCGCCGACTCCGACGACCCCGAGATGACGCGGCGGGCGACCCAGCTGATCAGCCGGCTCCGGGGCCTGCTCGCCAAGCCAGGGGCCGACCCGGCGCTGGACATCGACGTCGACCTGCGCCCCGAGGGCAAGGGTGGCGCCATCGTCAGGAGCCTCAGCTCCTACCGGGCGTACTACGAACGCTGGTCGTCGACCTGGGAGTCCCAGGCCCTGCTGCGAGCGGGTTATGGTGCCGGCGACGCTGCTCTGGCGGGCGAACTGCTGGAACGTATCGACGCGCTGCGGTATCCGGCCGACGGTCTCCCCCGCAGCGCGCTGAACGAGATCCGCAAGCTGAAGGCCCGCATGGAGGCAGAGCGGATGCCGCGCGGGTCCGACCCGAAGCGCCACACGAAGCTGGGGCCGGGCGGCCTTTCGGATGTCGAATGGGTGGTTCAGCTGTTGCAGTTGCAGCATGCCGGTGCCTACCCCCAACTCCGCCAGACCACCACGCTGGGAGCGTTGGACGCGGCGCTGGCAGCCGGGCTCATTGCCGACGACGACGCAGCGGCGCTCGCGCAGGCCTGGCTGCTGGCCTCCCGGATCCGCAACGCCACCATGCTGCTGCGCGGGCGCGCGTCGGACAGCATTCCGACGGACCCTCGGGAGCGGTCTGCGGTCGCCCAGATCATCGGGTACGGCAAGGGCGAATCGTCGTTGATGGTGGAGGACTACCGACGCAACGCCCGCCTTGCCCGAGGCGTCATGGATCGGATCTTCTGGGGAATGGAGTCCTGACGCGCGTGCGCCGGTCGTCTCAGGGCACGGCCAGCGGCAGGCCCAGGGTGATCTGGTCGTCGCCGGCTGGAGCCCCGTGCAGGTAGGGCCGGGTGCCCTGCATGGCTGGGAGCCGCGGCCCCTGGCCGTCCAACGCGACCCGGACCGTCCGCCCCGGGACGACGTCGACCGGCTCACCGCGGACGGTCACCACCCCGCCGGGGCCGTCGATCCCGGTGAGGGCGAGTTCGCCAGCGGTGAGCACGACCCCCACCTGGCCGCCGCGCAGCCGGACGCGGAAGCTGATCCGGTCCCACTCCTGAGGTAGCCGCGGGTCGAAGCTGAGATTGCCGTGGGCGTCGCGGAGCCCGGCGAACCCGTAGACCAGGGCGTTCCACACCCCACCCGCGGAGGCGATGTGGACCCCGTCGCTGGTGTTGTGGTGCAGGTCGGCCAAGTCCACGTACACCCCGTTCAGGAACTGGTCCAGGGCCCGGTCGGGGTAACCCACTTCAGCGGCGATGATCGATTGCACCACGGCCGACAGGGTCGAATCGCCCGTCGTGATCGGGTCGTAGTACTCGTAGTCGGCACGCTTGTGTTGGGCGGTGAACCGGTCGGGGGCCATGAACAGCGCCAGCACGGCGTCGGCCTGCTTGAGGACCTGATAGCGGTAGATCACCAGCGGGTGGTAGTGCAGCAGCAGCGGGCGCCTCGTCCGCTGGTCGGAGAGATCCCACACCCGGTGGGTGAAGAAGTCGGCGTCCTGGCCGTGGACCCCGAACGACTCGTCGAACGGGATGGTCATCGCGTCGGCCGCGGCCTGCCAGGACGCCGGCTCGTCGGCTTCGAGCCCGAGTTCGCCGGCCAACCGCCGGTAGCCGTCCGGGTGGGTGGCGGCGAGGCGGCGCACCGCCGCGGCGGCCAGCCAGAGGTTCTCCCGTGCCATCACGTTGGTGTACAGGTTGTCGTCGACGACCGCCGTGTACTCGTCCGGGCCGGTGACGCCGTGGATGTGGAAGCTGCCGGTGCCGGCGAAGAAGCCCAGGTCCACCCAAAGCCGGGCAGTCTCGACCAGCACCGGGAGGGCGGCGGTGATGAGGAAGTCGTCGTCGCCGCAGACCTCGGCGTACTTGGCCAGCGCGAAGGCCACGTCGGCATCGATGTGGTACTGAGCGGTACCGGCTGGGTAGTACGCCGAGGCCTCCTCACCGTTGATGGTGCGCCACGGGAACAGGGCACCGCGCTGTCCCAAGGCTGCGGCCCTGCGCCGGGCCGCGGGCAGCATGTCGAGGCGGAACTGCAGGGCGTGTCGCGCGATCTCGGGGTTGGTGTGCGCGAGGAAGGGCACGAGGTACACCTCGGTGTCCCAGAAGTAGTGACCCTCGTAGCCCGACCCGGATACCCCCTTCACGCCGATGCCGCCGCCGTCAGCGCGGGCGGCGGCTTGAGCCAGCTGGAACAGGCACCAACGGACCGCCTGCTGCAGGCCGGCCTCGGCTCCGATCTCGATGTCGGTGCGTTCCCAGAAGCTCGCGAGCCAGTCACGCTGTTCTGCCTCGATCGCTGCCGCGCCCACCGTGTGGGCAGCGTCCAGGATCGCCCCGGCCGCCTCGAGGAGGTCGGACGGATCCGCTGCGGTGACATAGGCCGCGGTCTTGGTCAGCACGAGCGGCTGGTTCGCTGTCGCCGCCACGGTGTAGCGGCGCACCGTCAGGTCGGCGCTCACCTGCGAGGTCACCTCCACCGGATCGGTGGTGGTCAGATCGTGGTCGACGGCGAGCGCGAGCGGCAACCCCGAGTTCGCGGTGCGGTAGCCGAACAGCAGCCTGCCGTCGGTCTCGCTTGCCGCGGTCGCGATCAGCACGCGGTGGTCGAAGCCCGCGGCCTTGCGGGGGTCGAACCCGGCCTCCGGCTTGACCGGAACCGCAGCTTGGTCCTGTCGGTTGCGGATCTCGGAGCTGATCGTCACCGTCGCGTCGGCGTCCAGCACCGTTACTGTCAGGGTGGCTTGGCTCAATTCCCGGCGCGTGAAGCTGACCAGCCGGCGCGACTCGACGTGAACCCGCTTGTCGGAGTTGGTGACCCAGACCAGATCGCGGTGCAGGATTCCCTCCCGGAAGTCGATCCAGCGGCGGTAGCGCTCCAGGTGGGCGGTGGTCACGTCCAGCGGCTCGTCGTCGACGGTCAGGGCCATGGTCTTGGCGTCGGGCACGTTGACGATGGTCTGGCCGACGGTGGCGAAGCCGTACGCCTCTTCGGCGTGCTTGATCGGCCAGGTCTCGTGGAAACCGTTGACGAAGGTGCCGTGGGCGTGCGCGTCCGGGGTGCCCTCGTCGTGGTTGCCCCGGAGCCCGAGGTGCCCGTTGCCCACCGCGAGGATGGTCTCGAGGACTCCGGCCTGCGAGGGGTGGTAGTTGGTTTCGACGATGCCCCAGGGCTCGACCGGCAGCCGCGACCGATCATTGGGGTCGAAGGTCCCGCTCATGGCAGGAGGTCCGCGAGATCGGTGACGACCAGGTCGGCACCGTGGGTGATCAACTCCTCGGCGCCGACACCCCGGTCGACACCGATGACGAGCCCGAAGTCGCCGGCGTGGCCCGCCGCGACCCCCGAGACCGCGTCCTCGAAGACGACTGCGCGGGACGCCGGCACCCCGAGCGAGTGAGCGGCGTAGCGGTAGGTGTCGGGCGCCGGCTTGCCGGGCAGCGCTTCGCGCCTGGCCAGCACGCCGTCAACCACCAGTCCGAACCGATCGCTGAGGCCGGCGGCGGCGAGCACGTCCCTGGCGTTCGCCGAGGACGACACGACCGCCACCGCCTTGCCCTGCGCGATCAGGTAGTCGACCAGCGCCACCGAGCCGGGGTACGGGGTGACTCCTTCCGCTGCGAGGACGGCGGAGAAGACCTTGTTCTTGCGATTTCCCAGTCCGCAAATGGTCTCGGCCTCCGGCGGGTCGGACGGATCCCCCTCAGGCAAGGAAAGGTCGCGCGATTCCAGGAACGAGCGCACCCCGTCGTAGCGGGGCTTGCCGTCGACGTAGGTGAAGTAGTCCTCGTCGGTGTACGGACGGTCGATGCCCTGCTCGGAGAGGAACTCGTTGAACATCTTCGCCCAGGCGGCCATGTGGACCATCGCGGTGGGGGTGAGCACACCGTCGAGGTCGAAGAGTGCCGCGTCGCAGTGCTGCATCAGGAGGTCATGAGGCGTCGTTGCGGTCATGCTATGACAGTAGTGCTGCGCCGCTGAATTGGCTCCGGCTGACAGGAGCCCATCCGACACGGCGGTAGACTGACGGGCGATGACTGCTACTGAGATCCAGGATCTGCCCACCACCACCCAGCAACTTTCCGGCTGGGGACGAACTGCTCCCACCGTCGCTCAGGTGCTCACCACCGGTGACCCCGAGTTGATCATCTCCGCCGTGAGGGCCGTCGCCCACCACAACGCCAGCTCCCCCGCTCACCTGCGTCGAGGCATCCTCGCGCGAGGTTTGGGACGGTCCTACGGGGACGTCGCCCAGAACGCCGGCGGCGTCGTCGTCGACATGACGGCGCTGAATCGCATCCACTCCATCGACGCGGCCACCGCAACGATCGACCTCGACGCGGGGGTGAGCCTCGACGACCTGATGCGGGCCGCGCTGCCGTACGGGCTGTGGGTCCCGGTGTTGCCGGGCACCCGCCAGGTGACCATCGGCGGCGCCATCGGCTGCGACGTCCACGGCAAGAACCACCACAGTGCCGGGTCGTTCGGCAGCCATGTGGCTTCCATGGAACTCCTGGTGGCCGACGGACGGGTGCTCCACCTGACCCCCCAAGGCAGCCCGGACGACCCGGACGCCAGCATCTTCTGGGCGACCGTGGGCGGGGTCGGGCTGACCGGCATCATCCTGCGCGTGGTGCTGACGATGACGCGCACCGAGACCGCCTACTTCGTGGCCGACGGCCTGGTGACCAAGACCCTGGACGAGACCATCGCCGTCCATTCGGACGGCTCGGAAGCCAACTACGACTACTCCAGCGCCTGGTTCGACGCGATCTCCCCGGCGCCCAAGCTGGGACGCGCCGCGCTGTCGCGTGGCAACCTGGCTCGGCTCGACCAGTTGCCGCCGAAGCTGGCCGCTGACCCGCTGGGTTTCCACGCCAAACCGCTCTTCGAACTGCCGGACGTCTTCCCCAACGGGTTGGCCAACAAGTTCACGTTCGGCTTGCTGGGCACCGCCTGGTACGCCAAGAGCGGCAACTACACGAACAAGGTGCAGAGCCTGACCGGCTTCTACCACCCGCTGGACATGTTCAGCGAGTGGAACCGCGCCTACGGCTCGCACGGCTTCCTGCAGTACCAGTTCGTGGTGCCGCCCGCGGCCGTCACCGAGTTCAAGCGCATCATCGCCGACATCCAGGCGTCCGGCCACTACTCCTTCCTGAACGTGTTCAAGCTGTTCGGGGAGGGTAATCAGGCGCCCTTGAGCTACCCGATGGCTGGCTGGAACGTCTGCGTTGACTTCCCCATCAAGGCCGGCCTGCACGAGTTCCTGGCCGGGCTGGACGCCAGGATCCTCGAGTTCGGTGGTCGGCTCTACACCGCCAAGGACTCCCGGGCGACCGCGGCGACCTTCCACGCGATGTACCCCCAGATCGATTCCTGGATCGAGACGCGGCGCCGGGTCGATCCCGACGGCGTGTTCGCCTCTGACCTTGCTCGCCGATTGGAGCTGCTGTGATCGACGCCACCGGAAACCCCCAGACCATCTTGTTGCTGGGAGGGACCTCTGAGATCGGCCTGGCCATCGTCAAGGAGTACCTTGCCAAGCAGCCGTTGCGGGTGGTTCTTGCGGCCATGCCCGGCGACCCGTCGCTCGGGGCGGCTGTCGCTGACCTGAAGTCCTGCGGGGCCACCGCCGTCGACGCGCTCGACTTCGACGCCACCGCATTCGACACCCATCCGGGTGTCATCGACGCGGCCTGGCGACTGGCTGACATCGATGTCGCGATCGTGGCGTTCGGCCTGCTAGGGGACGCCGAGCAGCTGTGGCAGGATCAGGCCGCGGCCGTCCAGATCGCCGAGGTCAACTACACCGGTGCGGTCAGTGTCGGGGTCCTGCTGGGCCAGAAGATGAAGGCGCAGGGCTACGGCCAGATCATCGTCATGTCGACGGTGGCAGGCGAGCTGGTGCGCCGCTCGAACTTCGTGTACGGGTCGACCAAGGCCGGCCTCGACGGCTTCTACCGGATGCTCGGTGAAGCCCTCGCTCCGTACGGGCCCAAGGTGCTGGTCGTCCGGCCCGGTCAGGTGCGCACCCGGATGTCCGCCGGCGTGAAGGAAGCCCCGCTGACGGTCGACAAGGAAGACGTCGCGGCACAGGTCGTGGATGCGGCGCGCAAGGGCCAGAAGCTGATCTGGGCCCCGGCGCCGTTCCAGTTCGTGATGTGGGCGCTCAAGCACGTCCCCGGGCCGATCTTCCGTCGGCTGCCGCTCTGATCTGGGGGGCGGTCAGGGGGCGGCCAGGCCCTGGTCCGGTCGCGGGCGGTGTGGTCGCTCGCGACCGCTACACCTGTAGCTGCGTCCCGTCCGGGTAGGCGACAGCGCCCAGCCTGGCCAGTGCCATCCGCAACTCGGCCAGCGGCGGGTTGTGGTGGCTGAGGTGGATCGCCACCACCTGTGTTGTCTGCGTCACGGCACCGATCGAGCGAAGTTGGTCCAGTTGCTCGGCGAAGGTCGCCAGATGCAGGTGCGCCTCGCCGCCGTCGGTCTTCGTGCCGAACGTCTCCTCCAGCAGCAGCACGTCGAGGCGCACGTCGCGCAGCGCCGCCATGGTCGCTGTCGGCAGTGGACCGGTGTCGGTCGCGTACAGCAAGCGCGAGTTGCCGTCGTCGACCAGGTAGAGCACCGCCTTGCCGAACGCGTGGTGCCGCGCCTCGAGCACGGTGAGGGAGTAGCCCGCTGCGCTGATCACCTCACCGGCAGTGAGTTCGCGCAGGGTGATCCCGGTCTGGGTGGGATCCAGCCACTGCTGACACTGCTCGATCACCGCCGGCGGGCCGAGCACCAGCAACGGCCGGTCGTCGACCCAGCTGCGGTACAGCAGGAAGGCCGGGTCAGCGTGGTCGTGGTGGGCGTGGCCGATCGCGACCACCTCGACCGCTGAAAGGTCATTTCCGAACCGCGCGGCTTGCCGTGGCGCCTCGGGTCCGCAATCGAGCAGCAGCCGTCCGTCCACCAGCACTGAGGTGTTGGACCGCACCATGCCCAGCGCCCTGGCCTCGTCGCAGGTCGGGCAGCGACACCACGGGTTGGGCAGCCCGTCGGCCGATCCGGTGCCCAACAGCTTCACCCACATGGCCCGCACTCTAGACAGGCCCGGACACGTCAGAGGCCCCGCCGCACGGGCGGGGCCTCAAAGAGGGGGAATCGGGGTCTGCTCTCCATCTGCCTCCTGTTGGGTTGGTGTTTCCTGCTGAGAAGAACTCTCGTCCGCGGGTCTGTGTGGTGGGTCGAACACCACTGAGAATCAGCTGTGCGAATCGGCCGCCCATGAGTTATAGTTGAACTATCAACAACTTTGGAGGACCAATGAGCACGACGACCACCCTGCTGCCAGCCGATACCACGATGGGTCGCGTCGGCCTGGATGTGGCCGATCTCGACGCGATGACGCGGTTCTACCGCGACGTCCTGCTGCTGGAGGTGCTGGAGCAGGGGACGGCGTCGGTCAGCCTCGGACGGCGGGGCCCGAGCGGTGCTCCTGACGTCCTGGTCACCCTGAACCACCGACCCGACCTGCCGAAGGGTGAGCGTCGCAGCGCAGGGTTGTTCCACACGGCGCTGTTGCACCCGGACGCCCCGAGCCTGGCGACAGCGCTGGCGTCCGTCGCCGTGCATGCGCCGCAGCTCTACACGGGAGCCGGCGATCACCACGTGTCGCAGGCGTTCTACCTCGACGACCCGGAAGGCAACGGGGTCGAGTTGTACGTAGACCGGCCGCGGGAGCAGTGGCTGCGGCAGAACGGACGCATCTACATGACGACGGAGTACATCGACCCCAACGCCTTCCTCACCGAGCACCTCACCGACGCCGGCCGGGATCTCATCGAGACCGCTCCCGACCAGCGCCAAGGGCTCGCCAGTCTGGGGGCGCAGGTCGTCGGCCACGTGCATCTCAAGGTCGGTTCCACCGCTCAGGCGAAGGCCTTCTACGTCGACAAGCTCGGTTTCGAGGTCACCGCCGAACTGCCGGGCGCCCTGTTCGTATCAGCTGGCGGCTACCACCACCACCTGGCGATGAACACCTGGCAGTCGGAAGGCGTCGG
>CAYUWV010000037.1:14981-17166 GCA_964448385.1 uncultured Propionibacteriaceae bacterium
CCGCCACGACGCATGCCTCAGGTGATGGACGGGAACCCGACGGCGGTGGCAAGCACGCTGGTGACCTCGGGGTCGTGACGCAGTGGCTGCCCATCGAGGCTCAGCACCGGCAGCACGCCGCGGATCGCCGAGACCAACCACAGTCCGTCACAGCCGGCAGCCTCCGTGCGCTTCAGCATGCGATGCCCCGCGGCAACACCATTGCTGCGAGCGGCCTCGAAGACCGCTGCGATGGTGATCGAGGGCAGCACCCCGGTCGACTCGAACGGGATCGTCCACAGCTGATCCTGTGACGCGAACAGCAGCCCGGCGGTGGGCCCCTCGAGCAGGTAGCCGTCGCTGGAGCGGAAGATGGCCTCATCGACGCCGCGCGCCGCAGCCTCGCGCTTGGCCGCGACGTTCACCGCGTAGGAGAGCGTCTTGACCCCGCCCAGCAGCCAGGGTGCGCCAGTGAAGGCGTCGCTGCGGTAGCCCCGATCGAGGGTGACCGCCGTGACCCCCTGCCGGGCCTGTGACGCGTCGTCTGCGGTTGTGACCGTCAGGTAGCCGATCGGGCTCGACGGTCGGGACTCCAGCCCTCGGGTGAGGACGAACTTGCAGATGGCCTCCGAGGTGCTCGTCCAGCCCTGCAGCGCCTCACCGACGAGTGACACCCACTCGTCGGTGAGTGGTGCGTCGATGCCCAGGGCTTCGGCGGAGCGGCTCAGCCGCGCCAGATGCTCGGCGAGGTAGTGCACCCGTGGCCCGTCCGGGCCGGTGGTGACCAGGGCGGCGTCGAAGCAACCATCTCCGCGGGTGACCCCGAGGTCGTCGGCGCTGAGCAGCGGCGTCTCGCTGGGGACAACACCTCTGCCGAGGACGGCGAGGACCTGATCGTGAGCCGGATTCACGGTCAACAGCCTAAGCCAGGTCGATCCCGGCTTGTCTGAAGGCGGTGGGCCAAGGCCTACCTGTGCGGTGATCGTGTGGTCAGCCGTGGCAGCAGGAACGGTGTCCGGCGTTTGTAGTCCACGTAGTCGGCGCCGAACCGCGCCTCCAACTCCTTCTCCTCGAGCAGTTTCACGTACGTCAGCAGCACGACCCCGAACAGGAGCACCATGCCGATCGCCGACAGAGAGCCGAGCCAGACCCCGATTCCCAGGTAGGCCACGCACGTTCCCAGCACCATGGGGTTGCGGCAATACGTGAAAGGGGGCACGACGACGAGCCGCTGGGTCGGCATCATCGGCAGGGGAGTGCCCGAGCCGACCCTTGCTTCGGCAACGACCGACCACAAGGCGAAGAGGCCGCCTGCCACGATGAGAAGGATCCCGACGATGGGATTCACGACGCCGAACGTGAACCGCGGCAGTCCGAGTGCCTGGTCAAGCCCGTCGGCGGCGCGGACGATCAGATACGGGATGCCCAGCAAGAAGATGGTGCCGCCGAAGCAGAGCGCGACGACCAGGTGCCGGGTGCTGTACTCACGCCTGGCCCATTCGAGGTATTTCCGCATGGGCGTCCCTCACCAGATTCCGGGCAGCAGCCGGTGGTGTACTCGTTCGGTGTAGGCGCGGTAGCCAGGCAGGTCGCGCCGAAGCAACTCCTCTTCGGCGAGAATCCGTGCCATCAGCGCCGGAATCATCCCCAGCGCTGGGATCACCGCCCAGCACGACCCGAGGGCCAGCGGTGTGGCCAGCATGAACCCCAGCATGCCGAGGTACATCGGGTGGCGGACGATCGCGTACGGCCCGGTGTCGATGACCTGCTGGTCTTGCTCGACCTGCACGACGCGGGAGGCGTAGGCATTCACCTGTTGAACCCGGAAGACCAGCAGGTACGAGGCCAGCACGACCGCGTCGGCGACGACTACCAGCGGAACCGGCACCTGAGACCAGCCCCATCGGTGATCGAAACCCGGCAGCACGAAGGCCGCGATCATCGCCATGCCGGCGGCCGAGACGATCCTCACCTGCACTCGCTCCCTCTCGCGCAACGCCATTCGGCGGGAGAGGAGGTCCGGACTGTTCTTGAGCAACCAGAAGGCAGCAAAGACGAGCGGTGTGAACACCACGGCGAGATAGGTCCAAGCCTCCCAGTAGGCGAAGGTGCCGGCTGGCAGGAACAGGAACGCCATCATGACGGGGAGCGCCAGGATGAGGCGGAGTGCCACCTGGCCGCGCAACCGGGGCGTCGAGGTTGACGG
>CAYUWV010000038.1:0-1224 GCA_964448385.1 uncultured Propionibacteriaceae bacterium
GTAGCCGTTGTTGGTGAGGATGATGTCGACCAGGTTCTTGCCGATGTCGTGCACGTCCCCCTTGACGGTGGCGAGCACGATCGTGCCCTTGCCGGCCGCGTCCGCCTTGTCCAGGTGCGGTTCCAGGTAGCGGACGCAGGTCTTCATGACCTCTGCGGACGCGAGGACGAACGGCAACTGCATCTGGCCGGCCCCGAACAGCTCCCCGACCACTTTCATACCCGCCAGCAGGTCGTCGTTGATGATCGCCAGGCCGGGCTTGGCGAGCAACGCCTCGTCCAGGTCGGCTTCCAGCCCCTTGGCCTCACCGTCGATGATCCGCCGCTGCAGGCGCTCGGCGACCGGCAGGGAGTCGAGTTCGGCGCGACGGGCCTCTCGGGTGTCAGCGGCGGTGACGCCCTCGAACAACTCCAGGAAGCGGGTCAACGGGTCGTAGCCCTCGCGGCGACGGTCGTAGACGAGATCCTCGGCGACCTGCCGCTGCTCTTCGGGAATCCGGGCGATGGGCACGATCCGGGCGGCCGGCACGATCCCGGAGTCCAAGCCGGCTTGCACGCACTCGTGCAGGAAGACCGAATTGAGCACCTGGCGGGCTGCCGGGTTGAGCCCGAAGGAGACGTTGGAGACGCCCAGGGTGGTGTGGACGCCGGGATGTGCGGTGGTCACCCGACGGATCGCGTCGATGGTCTCGATCGCGTCGCGGCGAGTCTCTTCCTGCCCCGTGGCGATGGGGAAGGTCAGGCAGTCGACGATGATGTCGCCGATCGCGAGGCCCCAGTTCTGGGTGAGGTCGGCGATCAGGCGTTCGGCCACCCGCACCTTCCAGTCCGCGGTGCGCGCCTGGCCCTCCTCGTCGATGGTGAGGGCGACGACGGCAGCGCCGTGTTCCCTCACCAGCGGCATCACCCGGGCGAACCGGGAATCGGGGCCGTCGCCATCCTCGTAGTTGACCGAGTTGATGACGCAGCGTCCGGCGAGCTTCTCCAGACCGGCCACCAGCACCTCCGGCTCGGTCGAGTCGAGCATGATCGGCAGCGACACGGCCGTCGCCAGCCGTCCGGCGAGTTCTGCCATGTCCGCGGCCCCGTCGCGTCCGACGTAGTCCACACACAGGTCCAACAGGTGGGCTCCGTCTCGACTCTGCTGCTTGGCGATGTCGACGCAGTCCGCCCAGCGGCCTCCCAGCATGGCCTCGCGGAACGCCTTGGAGCCGTTGGCGTTCGT
>CAYUWV010000038.1:1324-9698 GCA_964448385.1 uncultured Propionibacteriaceae bacterium
GGGGCCCATCGGGTAGCGCGCCCCGGTGGGGGTGAGTTCCGGCAGTCCGGCGTTGGGCATGCAGGCCACCGGGATCCGGGCGTGCCGGGCCAGGTGACGCAGGTGTTCGCTCATCTCGGTCGGGCCGGTGCCGCAGTTGAGGCCGATGACATCGATCTGGAGCGGTTCCAGGGCGGTGAGGGCGGCGCCCGTCTCGCTTCCCAGCAGCATGGTTCCAGACGTCTCGATGGTCACGTTGACCAGGACTGGCAGGTCGACGCCCAACGCCGCTGAGGCGCGGCGGGCGCCGTTGACTGCGGCTTTCGCCTGGAGCAGGTCCTGGCAGGTCTCGACCTGGAAGCCGTCGACCCCGCCGGCGATCATCGCCTCAGCTTGGCGCTGATAGGCATCGCGCAACGCCGCGTAGCTGATGTGGCCGAGGCTCGGCAGCTTCGTCCCCGGGCCCATGCTGCCCAGCACGAATCGTGGCCGCTCGGGCGTGGCGATGGCGTCGGCAGCGTGCCGGGCGATCCTGGCCCCGGCCTCGGCGAGTTCGCTGATCCGTTCGGGGATGTCGTACTCGCTCAAGGCGCTCAGGTTCGCGCCGAAGGTGTTGGTCTCCACACAGTCGGCCCCGGCCGCCAGGTAGGCGGTGTGGATCGCCGCCACGACGTCCGGACGCGAGACGTTGAGCACCTCGTTGCAGCCCTCGTAGCCCTCGAAATCATCGAGGCTGAGGTCGAATCCCTGCAGCATGGTGCCCATCCCGCCGTCGGCCACGAGGATGCGGTCGTTCAGGGCAGCGCGCAGATCTCCGGTCATGAGGGCCCAGTGTAGAGGCGTGGCTCAGAACGGTCGCCTACAGTGGGGGCCATGGCGCGAGGCGGGTTGAAGGAACTGCGGAATCCGGCAGTCGTGGCGGCCTTCGGTGGCTGGAACGACGCCGGCGATGCGGCCAGCGCTGTCATCGACCATCTGGCCGACCAGTACGACGCCCGGCTTGAGTTCTCCTTCGATCCCGAGGACTACTACGACTTCCAGGTGAACCGGCCCACGGCACGAATGGTGAAGCCGGGGGAACGGATCATCGAATGGCCCACCACCGAGGTGCTCGTGGCGAACCTGCCGGAGCGCGATCTCGTCCTGATCGGGGGGCCTGAACCCAACTACCACTGGCGTGACTACACCAACTCCCTGATGTCCATGCTGAGAACCGTGCGTCCCACCATCGTGGTGTTGCTGGGGGCGTTGCTCACCGATGCGCCGCACTCACGTCCGGTCCCGGTGGCCGCGACGGCGGGGAGCACCGCCGTCGCCGAGGAGCTGGGACTCGACGTGTCGAGCTACGAGGGACCCACCGGCATCATCGGGGTCATCGCCAACGAGTGCACCAGCGCGGGCTACCCCACCGTGTCGCTATGGGCCTCGGTGCCGCACTACGTGGCGGAACCGCCCAACCCGAAGGCGGCGTTGGCGCTGCTGGCGCGGCTCGAAGACGTCCTGAACACCCCGCTGGAAACGGGTGACCTGCCCGAGTCGGCCGCGATCTGGGAATCCCAGGTCAACGACCTGATCGCCGATGACCCGGACATCGCGACCTACATCGCGGCCCTCGAAGAACGGCGCGACGAGCAGACGCCGACCCCCAGCGGGGAGACGATCGCCGCCGAGTTCGAGCGCTACCTCAAGCGCCGGAACCGACCCTGAGCGCCTGTTCCCGCAACGCCCGAACCATCACGTCCGGGTCCTTGGCCCGGAACACCGCTGACCCAGCGACGAAGGTGTCAGCGCCGGCCTCCGCGCAGCGCTCGATGGTGCTTGGGGAGATGCCGCCGTCCACCTGCAACCAGAGTTCTTTGCCCAGCTTGTCGAGCATCGCACGGGTGCGGCGGATCTTCGGCAGGCACACGTCCAGGAACTCCTGTCCGCCGAAGCCGGGTTCGACCGTCATCAACAGCACCATGTCGAGTTCACCCAGGAGGTCCTCGTAGGGTTCGATCGGGGTCGCCGGACGCAGGGCCATGGCGGCGCGTGAGCCGAGCGCGCGGAGTTCGCGGGCCAGCTTCACGGGGGCATCGGAGGCTTCGATGTGGAAGGTCACCGACTCACACCCGGCAGCGGCGTACCCAGGGGCCCACCGGTCCACCTCGGCGATCATCAGATGGATGTCCATCATCATCGAGGTGTGTGCCCGCAGGTTCTCGATCAGGGGCAGGCCGAAGGTGAGGTTCGGGACGAAACGGTTGTCCATCACGTCGAGGTGGACCGCGTCCGCACTGGGGATTCGGGCGATCTCAGCGGCGAGGTTGGCGAGGTCAGCGTTGAGGATACTAGGCGTAATGGCGATTCCCACGCAGTGAGCTTAGCGGGATCGGCGGCGCAGCAAGGCGAGGAACATCGCATCGGTGCCGTGACGATGTGGCCACAGCTGCACGAAGTCGCCGACCGCGGCTCGAGGGACTTCGGGCAGGTAGTCGGAGGCCCGCAGGACTTCCACGGCGCGCGGATCGATCGTGGCCACCACACCGTGGGTCTCGGCCAGATGTGGTGAACACGTCACGTAGGCGACCACCCCACCGGGCAGCGCCGAGTCGATGGCGGCCTGGAGCAGTTGGGTCTGGAGCTGAACCAGTGGCGCCACGTCGGAGGGCTGACGCCGCCAGCGGCTCTCGGGACGGCGCCGGAGCGCGCCCAGGCCGGTGCAGGGGACGTCGGCCATCACCCGGGCGAAGCTGCCGGCCCGCCAGCCGGGACGGCGACCGTCGGCCACCACGGTGAGCGGACGGTGGGGCCCGCCATAGCAGGCGAGGTTGTCGGCGACCAGACGGGCACGGTGCGGTTGCAGCTCGCTGGCCACCAGGGCGGTGCCCGCCTGGATGGCCAGCCCGGCCAGCAGCGCAGCCTTGCCGCCCGGCCCTGCGCAGAGGTCCAGCCAGGGGCCTTGCGGGGCCGTGACTCGGCTCAGCGCCAGGGCCACGAGCTGGGAGCCTTCGTCCTGGACCCCAGCCCGGTGTTGGGCGACCGCGGGAATGGTCCCCGGAGAACCCGACCGGTACGCGCCGAACGGGGAGTAGCGAGCCGGTTCTCCCCCCAACTCGGCCACCTCGGCCAGACCGGGACGCACGACGAGGTGATTCACCGGCGGGATATTGTCGGCCTCAAGGGCTGCCATGAGTTCCCCGGCATCGCCGGCCAGCGCCTCCCGCCACGCCGCCACGATCCATCGGGGGTGGTGGGAAGCCAGCGCGATCCGGTCGGTCTCGTCGGCTCCCTGGGAGAGCCGGTCGACCCACCCCGCCAGGTCGGCCGCCGCGACTTTGCGCAGCACCGCATTGGTCAAGCCCGCGACCCGCTCCCCCACTTCGGAGGCCGCCACGTCAACCGTGGCCGCCACCGCAGCATGAACCGGCACCCGCATCGAGAGCAGTTGGTGGGCGCCGAGCCGTAGCACGTCCTGCAGCGGTGCTTCGAACGAACCTTCTGGACGTCCGGAAGCGGCAGCGATGATGCGGTCGTAGGTTCCCAACAGGCGGCAGGTGCCACTGACGAGTTCGGTGACGAAGCCCGCGTCCCGAGCGTCCAAGCCGTCCCGCGCCCGACTGAGGGCGAGGTTGGCGTAGGCGTCCTGACCGGTCACCTGGCGCAGCACTCTGAAGGCGGTGACCCTGGCCGCGTCCGGACGGTGGCGCTTGCGGTTCATTGCAGGTACACCGAGGCCCCGCGCAGGCCGCGGGCCCAATCCGCTGCGGGCATCGGCGTGCGACCCTGGGGCTGGACTCGCTGCAGCACGAGATCCCCCTGTCCGGTGCCGACCCTCGCCTCGCGCTTCGTGCCAGCGACCTGCCCGGGCTCCAGCCCGGTGCCTGGACCTGGTTGAGCCAGCAGGATCCGCAATCGTTCGCCGGCGGCCTCCGTCCACGCCATGGGTGAGGGGTTGCAGGCGCGGACGACGCGGGCGAGTTCGACAGCGGGCCGCGTCCAGTCGAGCCGGGCGTCCGCTGGGCCGAGTTTGGGAGCCAGCGTGATCCCGTCCACGGTCTGCTCCGTGAGCTGCGCCGTGCCGGCGGCAAGGTCGTCCAGGACGCTCCCGAGCAATCGGGCGCCGATCGTGGTCAGGCGCCCCAGCAGCTCACCGGCGGTTTCGGATTCCGCGATGGCCGTCCGCTCGATGGCGAACAGCGGTCCGGCATCCAACGCCGCCACCAACCGGAACACCGAAACGCCGGTTGTGGTGTCGCCAGCCAGAATGGCGCGCTGCACCGGTGCAGCGCCGCGCCACCGCGGCAACAATGAGTAGTGGACGTTGATCCAGCCGTGGCCGGGGATGGCCAGGACGGGCGCCGGCACGAGCGCGCCATAGGCCACGACGGGGCACGCGTCAGGGGCGATGTCGGCAAGGCGGCGTGCGAAAGCCGGGTCGGATGGACGCGACGGCCGCAGCACTTCGATGCCGTGCGCCGCCGCCACTTGGGCCACCGGGCTCGGTACCAACTGCTTGGAGCGACCCCGAGCAGCATCTGGCCTTGTCACCACGGCTACGACAGTGTGGTCGGTGTGCTCCAGCAGGTAGGCCAGGGTGTCCGCGGCGACAGCAGGGGTTCCGGCGAAGACGAGGCGCATGGGGGCCAGCCTAACCGCGGCGATCAGGCTGGCCGCCAGGGTCACTTCTTGAAGACGTCGAGCTTGTCGAACTTCTCCGCCAGGAGGTAGTAGACGGCGATGCGCGTGTTGCGGCTCCCGTCCTTCATCTGCTTGCCGACCTCAACGATGGCGGCATCCAGTTCCTCGTCGCTGAGGGTGAGGCCTAGCTTCTTCTTGAGGAAGTTCTCGCGAACGGTGGCGCGCTCGTCGGCGTCACGGAAGGAGACGAGCGCGGAATCCGGCTTGCTGAGAACGAGTCGGTAGGTCTTCACCATGCTGGCGATGATGGCGTCGTCGGCGTTCGGGGCGTATTTCTTGACGTCTGCGGCCCAATCGGTAGCCATACGGAGTCCTCTCTAAGCAGCGGGCGCGTCCGTTCGGGCGGCCGATTCAACGATAGGCCTCCAGGGCAGACTCCGGACAGCGACCGAATCGTTTCGCCCACCTCAAACGATCTGGGGATCGACGCGCACTCGCAGCGCACCTTCCGCCTTGCTGGCCGCGCGCGTGGCGAGCAGCGTCCGGACGGCGGACACCAGTGGCGGCCCGTCCTGGAGGGAACAACGCAGGGTGACTCGGCCGATGCTGCCGACGGCCACCGGGGTCGCAAAGGGACCCTGCACGTCGACGCCCGGAGTCAGCGCCAGGTCGGCGAGCGCCTCGTCCAGGGCCGCAAGGTCCCCCTCCACAGTGACCAGTTTCGCGGCTGGGGGGAACCTGGCCTCAGCCCGCTCGGCCAACTCCCGTTCGGCAAACCCGACCGGGTCAAGCCGCACCAGCGCCTGGATGCCCCGCTCAGACGATTCGCCCACCACCAAGACTGTGCCCCCCTCATCAGCCGGGCGGACCAGCGCCGTCACGGCAAGCCAACGGCGCAACGCCTCTTCGCCCGCCCGCAGTTCAGGGCGATGCAGCATGCCCGCCGTGTCCAGCAGGACCGCGGCCGCGTACCCGAACCGGGCCGTCGGCTCGGCGCCGGGGGTGGCGAGCACGATCATGGGGCGCTCATCGACACTGTCGATTCGCACCTCGGCTGACGACTGGACGACTCGGGTCCCTGGGAAGGCCTTGCCGAACTCCTCGGTGGTTCGCTTGACGCCGGCGACCGGCGTGCGGAGCCGGTGGCCACCGCAGGCTGGGCAGGACCACGGTTGCGGTAAGGGGCCGCACCATCGGCAGGTCACCTGCCCGTTGCCGGCCTCGATCAGCGGCTGGGAACAGGTCGGGCAGACCGCCACCTCGCGGCATGCGGCGCAGGCCACCACCGGGTGGTACCCCGCGCGGGGCACGCTGATCAGGACGGGTCCCATCGCCAGCGCCGCCCTGACGGTGTCGAAGACGTCGTGGGGGACCCGGGCGACCCGGGCCTGCGGATCACGTTCCAAGGCACGGTCTCCGTCCGAGGCGACCCGGACGACGGCGCAGGCGCCTCGGGTCTGGGCCGGGGTGAGGGCGAGGGGGGTGAGCCATCGCCGCTCCACGAGGCGCTGGACCTCTGCCGTTCGGGAGTGTGCCGCCAGCAGGAGGGCGCAGTTGGCGGTATGGGCGCGTAGCGCCGCCACCTCACGGGCGTGGGGATACGGCGTGCGCGGCTCCGCCCAGGAGTCATCGCCGTCGTCCCACAGCGCCACCAGGCCCAGGTTCGGCAGGGCCGCGAACCCTGCCGAACGGGTGCCCAGCACCAACCGGACCTGACCGCGGCAGGCGGCCAGGAATGCGCGGTACCGGGCCGCCGGGCCGGTTTCGGCGCTCAGCGACACGAAGCTGCCGGCCCCGAACCAGCGGGTCGCCCGTGCGGCGAGGCGGCTCAGGTCATGGGCGTCGGGGACCAGCAGCAGCGCCGACCTGCCCGACTCCAAGGTGGCGGCCGCTGCCTCGAGGAAGCCCGCCTGCCAGTCGCCGAGCCCGTCGGGCCGCGGCGCGACCGTCCAGGCCGCTCGGGGTGCTCGTCCCTCGCGCAGGGCCCCCAACAACGAGCTCCCGGTGGGGTACCCGGGCAGCACCGTGGCGGTCTGCCCGGCCTCGGGAGCGGGGTACGCGGGGGGTTCCGCCTTTTCGGTCAGCCCGTGGCGCGGCGGCACAGCGAGCCGCACCACGTCGGCGAAGCTGCCGGCGTAGTGGTCGGCAACCACCCGGACCAGATTCGCCACGGCCGGGGTGAGGACCGGTTCCGGTGAGACGACAGCGTGCAGCGGCAACAACTCGTTGCGCTCCGAGCTGTCGGGCCGCTCCAGGATGAACCCGTCGCGCAGCCGTCCGGCGAAGCGGACGCGAACCCGTGCTCCCACGACGGCCTGCTCGACGAGTGCCTCGGGGATGCGGTAGTCGAAGGGGCGGTCAAGGTTGGCCAGCGGCACGTCGACCGCCACCCTCGCCACCTGGATCTCACCCATGACGGCATCGTAGGACGCCGCTGTGACAGTACCGGGCTGGCCCAGCCGGGCTCAGCCCTTCACCGCGCGCGACAGCGCCTCGGCACGATCGGTGTGCTCCCAGGTCATGACGTCGAGTTCGCGCCCGAAGTGGCCGTAGTTGGTGACCTGGGAGTAGATCGGACGAATCAGGTGAAGGTCGTTGATGATCGCGGCCGGCCGCAGGTCGAAGACGCTCAACACAGCCTGGGTGATCTGCTCCACCGGGACGGTCTCGGTGCCGAAGCACTCGGTGTAGAAGCCGACGGGATGGGCCCGTCCGATCGCGTAGGCCACTTGGACCTCGCAACGGGTCGCGAGGCCGGCGGCGACGACATTCTTGGCCACCCAGCGCATCGCGTAGGACGCCGAACGGTCAACCTTGGACGGATCCTTGCCCGAGAAGGCGCCACCACCGTGGCGAGCCATGCCGCCGTAGGTGTCAACGATGATCTTGCGTCCGGTCACCCCCGCGTCGCCCATCGGGCCGCCGATCACGAACTTCCCGGTGGGGTTCACGTACGTCTTCAGTCCGGCGGCACTGATCGGGTAGCGCGCCAGGACGGGATCGATGACGTGGGCTCGGATCGCGGCGGCGATCGTCGCTTGGCTGACGGCCTCGACGTGTTGGGAGGACACCACCACCGTGTCCACGCGCACCGGGGTGTCACCGCGATACTCGATCGTCACCTGGGTCTTGCCGTCCGGCAGCAGGAAGTCAAGTTCAGCGTTGCGCCTCACGTCGGCCAGCCGCTCGGCCAGTCGGTGGGCGATGTCGATGGGCAGCGGCATCAGGGTCGGGGTCTCGGAGCAGGCGTAGCCGAACATCAGGCCCTGATCGCCGGCACCCTGGGCGTCCAGGGCGTCGCGTGACCCCTCGGCGCGCTCCTCCTCGGCGTGGGAGACGCCTTGGGCGATGTCCTCGGACTGGCGTCCGATCGAGACCAGGACGCCGCAGGAGCGGCCGTCGAAGCTCTTGTCCGACGAGTCATAGCCGATCTCGAGGATTCGATCACGGGCCAACTGCGCCACGTCGGCGTAGGCCTCGGTGGTGACTTCCCCGGCCACCATCACCGTCCCGGTGGTGACCAGGGTCTCCACGGCGACCCGGCTCTCGACATCGGCGTCCAACAGGGCGTCGAGGACCGCGTCGGAGATGGAATCGGCCACCTTGTCGGGGTGGCCTTCGGTGACGGACTCGGACGTGAACAGTCGGCTCACGAGGACTTCCTCTCGATCAGGACGTTCCTGGCCGCATCCAGGATGGCGTGGGCTGCCACCGCCTTGTCGGCAGCGACCCGGGCGACGACGGCGTCCGGCGAGATGATGGTGATCTGGGTGGC
>CAYUWV010000038.1:9798-16056 GCA_964448385.1 uncultured Propionibacteriaceae bacterium
CGGCAGCGACCCGGGCGACGACGGCGTCCGGCGAGATGATGGTGATCTGGGTGGCCGTTGATCCGAAGATGCGTCCGCCGCTCACGTCGTTGAGGACGAGTAGCTGGCAGCCCTTGCGGGCGAGCTTGGCGCGGCCGAGTGCGAGCAGTTCAGCGGGATCCTCGGCGGTCTCGGCGGCGAAACCGACAATGACCTGGCCCTCCGGCCGTGACGCTGCCAGCCGCTGCAGTACGTCCACGGTCTGCGTGAACTCCACAGTCAGGCCCTGGTCACCGGTCTTCTTCAGTTTCTTGGGGCTGGACGTGATCGGGGTGAAGTCGGCGGGCGCGGCGGCCATTACGATCACATCGGCATCGCCGGCCCGAGCGATCATCGCGTCGGCGAGGTCCGCGGTGGTCACCACAGCCACCGACTCGACCCCGGCCGGTAGCGGTAGGTCGAGGTTCGCCGCCACCACGGTGACCTCGGCTCCGCGGCATGCCGCAGCAGCGGCCAGCGCCAGGCCCATGCGTCCCGACGACGAGTTCCCGACGAACCGGACGGGATCCAGCGGTTCCCTGGTGCCTCCGGCGCTGACCAACACCCGCCTCCCGGCGAGGTCCCGTGCGGCCATCACGTCGGCAAGCTGGGGACGTGCCAACAGCGCGAGAGCAACCTGGTGGATGTCGGGGGGTTCGGGCAGCCGGCCCGGCCCGGAATCCGCGCCGGTCAGCCGACCAACCGCCGGGTCGAGCACGACGATGCCCCGCGAGCGCAGGGTGGCCACATTGGCCTGGGTGGCAGCGTGCGACCACATTTCGGTGTGCATCGCCGGTGCCATCAGCACGGGGCAGTCGGCGGTCAGCAACACGTTGGTGAGCAGGTCGTCTGCCCGTCCGCTGGCCGCCCGGGCCAGCAGGTCGGCGGTCGCCGGGGCCACCACCACAAGGTCAGCCTGCCGGCCGAGCCTGACGTGCGGCACCTCGTGGGCGTCGTCGAACACGGTGGTGTGCACCGGATGGCCCGACAGTGCCGCCCACGTGGTTTCCCCGACGAACTCCAGGGCGCTGCGGGTGGGAACGACCACGACGTCGTGCCCGGCTTCGGTGAACATCCGCAGCAGCAGGCACGCCTTGTAGGCCGCAATGCCGCCGGACACCCCGAGCACAATGCTGCTCACGGCCGGACTCAGCGGAGGTCGTCGGTGCCGAACGGATCCAGGGAGAAGTCGGGGTCGGCCTCGGCAGCAGCGCGGGCCGCAGCTTCAGCTTCAGGGTCGATGTCGGTGCATTGCAGCACGTCGGCGTTGATCTCACGCAACGCGATCGAAAGCGGCTTCTCTTGGATGCCGATGTCCACCAGCGGCCCAACGTTCTCGAGGAGGCCTTCACCGAGCTGGGAATAGTAGGCGTTGATCTGCCGCGCCCGTTTGGCGGCGAACAACACCAGCCGATACTTCGAATCAACTCGGGCGAGCAGTTCGTCGATCGGCGGATTGGTGATTCCCTCGGGAGTATGAGTGCTCAAGGTCTGCCTTCTGGTGTGGAGAATCGGGACGCGAGTCAATCGCGGGCCGGGCCGCGAGGCTCGGAAGCCTTCACAGGCCCAACAAGTCTACCAACTGATTCACGGTGGAACCTAAATCGTCGTTCACGATGACGTGCTGGAACTCACCAGCGGCGGCCAGCTCGAGTTCCGCGGTCGCCAGCCGACGTTCCATCTGGTCGGGGGTCTCGGTGCCGCGGCCGACCAGACGCTGCTTCAGGGCGTCCCGATTCGGCGGGGCGATGAAGACCGAGCGGACGCCGTCGAGGCGCTGGAGGACTTGGCGGGCCCCTTGCAGGTCGATCTCGAGGATGACCCGCTTTCCTGCGGCAACAGCCGCCCGGACGGGCGCAGCCGGCGTGCCATAGCGGGCGCTGCCGTGCACCGTGGCCCATTCGAGCAACTCGTCGGTGGCGATCAAATGGTCGAAGGCGGCGTCGTCGATGAAGAGGTAATGCTCACCCTCGGCCTCCGACGGCCGAGGTGAACGTGTCGTCGCGGAGACCGACACCCACACCTCCGGGTGCCGTCGGCGCAACTCCGTGACTACCGTGCCCTTCCCGACTGCAGTCGGACCAGAGATGACAGTGACGTCACCGCTCACCGAACTCCGCCCTCAGGCCGGCCAGCTGGTGCCGACCGAGTCCCCTGATCCGACGGTTGGGAGCGATGTCGAGGCGTTCCATCACCACGGTGGCGCGCTTCTCACCCACCCTCGGCAGCGCCTTCAGCAGGTCGATGACCTTGACGTGAGCCAGGACGTCGTCCGGCGCCGCCACGTCGAGAGCCTGGGTGAGGCTGAGTTCCCCGGTGCGCACCCGGTTCTTCAGCTCCGCACGACGACGGCGGGCGTCAGTGGCGGCTGCCCGGGCAGCCTCAAGTTGCTCGGTTGTGAGCTGAGGAATTGTCACGTCGATTCTCCGGCAGGTGAGACTAGGTGGTGGTCACAACCTACCCCCGGACAAGGGAGTTCGCGGGGGTTTGGGTGAAGCTCGGTGACCCAGTCCGCGCCGGGGCTCAGGCGAGCAATTGGTCAACCTTGGCGCGTAGCGCTTCACGGTCTGGCCCGGCCTGGATCACGCCACGTCCCACCACAGCGATGACCTGGTCGACCGCGTCGCCGAAGAGCGCCGGGAGGTCCTCCATCCGTCCGCCCTGGAAGCCGATCCCTGGCACCAGGATCGAACCGTTGAAGTCGCTCAGGTCGCAGCCGAGCGAGGCATGGGTGCCGCCCACCACCAGCCCGATCGCCTTCTGGCGGGACTCCCGGTTCACCTCGGTCGCCGCGTCGATGATCGTCTGCACCACCGAACCCTCTTCGGCGAGCGCCAGCTGCACCGACCCTCCCTCGGGGTTGGAGGTTCTCGCCAGGACGTACACGCCGCGTCCGTAGCGATGCGCCCGATCGAAGGCTGGGGCCAGCGAGCCGAAGCCGAGGTAGGGCGACAACGTGATCGCGTCGGCCGCCAGCGGCGCCCCGTCCGCGAGGTAGGCCTCGGCGTAGGCGTCCATGGTGGAACCGATGTCGCCGCGCTTCACGTCCAGGATGCTGAGCGCTCCGGTCTGGGAGATGTCGGCCAGGACGCGCTCCAGCGCGGCGATCCCCGCCGAACCGTACGCCTCGAAGAAGGCCGATTGCGGCTTGAAGGCCGCAACCTTGTCCCCCAGCGCTTCGACCAGGCCTCGGGCGCAAGCTTCCGCTCCGGAGGCGTCGCTGGGTAAGCCCCACGCGGTGAGCAGGGAGGGGTGCGGATCGATGCCGACACACAGCGGGCCGCGGTCCGCCACGATGTCACGCAGCCGACGCCAGTAGGTGGTCATGAATGGTTCCTCCTCTTGTCGTCGGCATTGATCTGGGCGACCAAGGCCGGGCCGTGGTAGATGAAGCCAGTGTAAAGCTGGACGAGGCTCGCGCCGACGTCAAACAGCGCCATCGCATCGGCGCTCGTCATGACCCCGCCAACCCCGATCACCGGAAGGTTGGTGTGGCCGCAGAGATAGCGCACGAACTCCCTGGCTCGGGTGGTGAGGGGCGCCCCTGACAGGCCACCGGACTCGCTCGCCCGCGGCAGGTCCGACGGCGCCAGGTGCTCGCGGGCCAGGGTGGTGTTGGTCGCGATCAACCCGGAGATGCCGGCTTTTTCACAGGCCGCCACGACTTCGTCGACCTGTGCCCACCCCAGATCCGGCGCCAACTTCACGAAGATCGGGACCGGGTCCGTCCCGGCGGCGAGCTCACTGGCTCGCCGCACCAGGCTGCCGGTGAGCTCGGCCAGGGCACCGCCGTCCTGCAATGTGCGGAGGTTGGGGGTGTTGGGGCTGGAGACATTGATGGCCACGTAGTCGGCGTGGGGTGCCACCGTCGCCAGGGAGGCGAGGTAGTCATCGACCGCATCGGCCAGGGGCACCACCTTGGTCTTGCCGATGGAGATCCCCACCGGGATGCCCGCACCTCCATTGCCACGAAAGATGCCGGCTGTGGCCAGGGTGGTGGCCAGAGCGGCGGCGCCGTGGTTGTTGAACCCCATCCGGTTGATGAGCGCGTGGCTGTCGCGAAGCCGGAACACCCGGGGGCGGTCATTGCCGGGCTGGGCCGCGGCGGTGACCGTGCCAACCTCGACGAAACCGAATCCCAGGCCTTGCCACGCCCTGGCCGCGATGCCGTCCTTGTCCATCCCAGCTGCCAACCCGACCCGATTCGGGAAGCGAATGCCGGCGACGCTCACGTCTCGCCCGGTACTCCCCGCCACCAGACCGAGCGCGCCGCGCGCCGGCGGCAGTCCCCCGACCCTCGCCAACAGCCGGATGGTGAGTTCGTGGATCGACTCGGGATCCCCGCCGTAGCTGGCGAACAACAGCGGCCGAAGCAGGCCCTCGAAGCCGCCTTTCAGCAGCGCCTGCGGCAGGCCCATCAGTCGGCAGCCAGTTCAGACTGCACCGCCTCGTTCCACGACTGCAGCGACCGCACCCCGATCGCACCTCGGCGCAGCGCCTCGATGCCCTGCACGCACGCCGAGAGTCCTTGGACGGTGGTCACACACGGAACGTCGGCCAGGATGGCGGCCGATCGGATCTCCCAGCCGTCCCGACGCGGTGAGCCGTCCTTCGACTGACCGTGCGGGGTGTTGAAGATCAGGTCCACTTCGCCGCCGAGGATGGCGTCGATGACCGTGGGTTCACCCTGGGGACCTCGACCCTGGGAGGCCTTGCGGATCACGGTGACCTCAACGTCCTGGCGGCGCAGCACCTGGGCGGTGCCCTCGGTGGCAAGCACCGTGAAACCGAGGTCGGCAAGCCGCTTCACCGGGAAGATCGCGTGGCGCTTGTCACGGTTGGCGACCGACACGAACACCGTCCCGCCGGTCGGCACGTTGCCGTAGGAGGCGGCCTGGCTCTTGGCGAAGGCCGTCCCGAAGGTGACGTCAAGTCCCATCACCTCGCCGGTGGACTTCATCTCAGGCCCGAGCAGGGTGTCGACCCAGCTGCCGTCAGCGGTACGGAACCGGTTGAACGGCATGACGGCTTCCTTGACCGCCATCGGGGCGGCTTCGACGGTTGCGGTGCCGTCCACGGCTGTGCGCAGCATGCCTTCGGCTCGCAGTTCGGCGATCGTGGCACCGAGCGAGATCCGGGCCGCGGCCTTGGCCAGCGGGGTCGCGGTGGCCTTGGACACGAACGGCACGGTACGCGAAGCCCGGGGGTTGGCCTCCAGCACGTAGAGGATGTCACTGAGCAGGGCGAACTGGATGTTCAACAGCCCCCGTACCCCGATTCCTCGGGCGATGGCCTCAGTGGAATGCCTGATCAGGTCGATCACCTCGTTGCCCAAGGTGATCGGGGGCAGCGAACAGGCTGAGTCACCCGAGTGGATACCGGCCTCCTCGATGTGCTCCATCACCCCACCGAGATACAGCTCCTGACCGTCGTAGAGGGCGTCGACGTCGATCTCGATGGCGTCGTCGAGGAAGCGGTCGACCAGGACGGGGTGCGAGGGGGTGATGTCGGTGGCCCGATCGATGTAGCCGGCCAGCGACGCGTCATCGTAGACGATCTCCATCCCTCGCCCGCCGAGCACATAGCTGGGCCGCACCAGAACCGGGTAGCCGATGTCGTGCGCGATGCGGAGCGCTTCCTCCGCCGTGTCGGCCATGCCGTAGGCCGGAGCCGGCAGTCCGGCCTCGGCGAGCAGCTTGCCGAACGCGCCCCGCTCTTCTGCGAGGTTGATGGCTTCTGGCGAGGTCCCCACGATGGGGACCCCGGCGTCCTTCAGGGCCTGGGCCAGTTTCAGCGGGGTCTGGCCGCCAAGCTGCACGATGACACCGGCGACCGGCCCGACTTGGGTTTCGGCGTGCACGACCTCCAGGACATCCTCAAGGGTGAGTGGCTCGAAGTAGAGCCGGTCGGAGGTGTCATAGTCGGTGGAGACGGTTTCGGGGTTGCAGTTCACCATGATGGTTTCGTAACCGACTTCCGCCAGTGCCATCGCCGCATGGACGCACGAATAGTCGAATTCGATACCCTGCCCGATCCGGTTGGGCCCGCTGCCCAGAATCAGGACGGCCGGCTTGGTGCGCGGCTCGACCTCAGTCTCGGCGTCGTAGGTCGAATAGTGGTAGGGGGTGCGCGCAGCGAACTCGGCCGCGCAGGTGTCGACGGTCTTGTAGACCGGACGGACGCCGAGCGCCCACCTCACCCCGCGGACGACGTCCGCCGACAGGTTGCGCAGGCTGGCGA
>CAYUWV010000039.1:0-15770 GCA_964448385.1 uncultured Propionibacteriaceae bacterium
CGGGCCCAGGTTCAGCGCGGGCAGCGTGATCGCGGTGCCCGCGCGCCCACTCTGGGTGATCGACGCTAGCCACAGCGACGGCACCGCCCCGCCGTCGGCGGGCTTGGGGAACGACGCTCCGAGCACCCATCGGTCGACTTCCTCGTAGGCGGTGCCACCGGAGTTGCGGGTGAACGTGTCGATCTGGCTCACCCGCTTGCGGGTGAAGAAGGTCGGCGTGGTCTTCTGGCTCGGGCAATAGGTGTCGCACACTGCGTCCATGGGCACATCCGGCCATGCTTTCGCTGTGGAACTGGTGGGCGTAGCCGTCTTGCAGGTGGACGAGATCGTTGTATCGCAGCGCTCCTCCACGGTGAACGCCACCTTGCCCGGGGACTGGTCGTAGACCTCGGCGCCCTTCCGATCGCCGTACTCGATCCGGGTGAGGTATCCGCCTCGGTCGTAGCTGGTGGAGGTCGACAGGTTCTTCTTGTACTTGTTCGCCTCCTTCGCGTAGTAGTAGGTGATGGTGCTGCCGGTCGGTGACACGACGTAGTCGAGGTTCCACCGCCACGGCCTGACCGTGAAGCTGCTCGCGAAAGCGGAGTTGTAGCCCGGCTCGCCGGAATGGTTGGCGGCGACCGGCACCTTCCAGGTGGAGTTGGTCGCCGTGGCGTTGCCGTCGGATCGGCCCTTGCCGAAGAAGTACTGGGTGCCGTCAGGGGTGGTGACTCGCCAGTACTCGTTGTTGGAGACGACCGTGCCGAGCTTGGCGATGCGCGTGCCGTCGTCCTTCTCCAGCCGCCAGTTGGCAGTGCCGGGCTCGCGCACGAGCTCCCCGGAGTGGCCGTCCATGGACAGGAAGGCGTTGTCCCACTTCTCGTTGTTGGTCTTCTTCTTGTCGGTGTACCAGCACAGATCCAGCGCGTTCGAGGAGGAGTTGTTGCCGCTGGAGCGGTCGTCGTAGCAGGTCTGGTACTTGCGCTCGATGAACGCTGCGCCGAGTTCGAACCCTTCGCCCACCCAGGATGCCTGGTTGTTCGTGTTGGACACACCGCCGTCGGTGCCTCCGGAGGAGTAGGTCAGCTCCAGGCTGGGCACCACCCCGCCCTGGGTGGTTGGGACCCGCAGTGGGTACGCCCAGGAGAACTCTCCGCTGGAGCCCCCGGCTGTCCAACTGGAGGAAGGCTTCAATGAGGTCGCCCCGAAGTCGCCCTGCTCGCTGGCCGAGGTGGCAGCCGCAGCCAGCACGACGATCCCTGTCGCCGCCGGAGCAACCGGCGCAGCGGTCTTGCCCGCCTCTTCTGGTTCGAGGGTCGAGGGAGTGTGTTCAATCGACTCCTCCGCCTCCTCGGCTGTCGGCGATGGGGCTGGCTCAGCTTCAGCCGTCGGATCCGCCTCCGCCGGGCTGGCGGTCTCTACAGGGGTCTTTGCGGCCGGAGACTCGACCGGGTCATCGGAGCCGGGAGCGGCCTCTGTCGGGTCGGGCTCGTCGAGCGTCGACTCCGAAGCCCCCGGCACGGTGATCGTCGCGGTGAGCTGCCGGGCACCCAGGTCGTTGATCGAGCCCAGATCGGTCTGCTCTTGGCATTCCTCGAGTTCCGGTGTCGTGAGGGCACATTCCGGGAGCGCGACGAGTCGCAGCCGCCCGGCGTAGTCGCCGCCTGCGGCCGCCGCGAACCCGGAGTAGTCCAGCGCGACGGACAACTCGGTCCCTGGTGTGGTCTCGATGACCGACACCACACCAGGGCCGACCAGGGCATCACTGGCAGCCCGGTCCAGCACCTGCACCCGAGCGGTGCGCGCCGACTTCGCATGACTTTCCGACGTCGCACCCACCGTGATAGGGCTCTGGCCCGCTCGACGTGCCTTGTCAGAACTGCCCGCGAGGTTGACTGAGGTGTCTTCTGCGGACGGCCAGCGGACCTCTGCCGGCGTGAACGACTCCGCTTTGGGCGCCCCGGCCTTGCGAGGGTCTGCGTTGACGACCTTGATGCTCTCAGTCTGCTGGACCTCCGGTCTCCAGTCCGCCGCGTGGGCCGGCAACGCCGGCCACTGATGCATGCCGATGACCAGCGGAACCGCCAGAGTGGCGGTGAGGATGCGACGCGATCGCAGGGACACGGGATTCTCCTGAGGCTTCGGGGGCGAGAAGGGACGTGATGGGGTGGGCAGACGGCTATGTGCTCGGCGCTATGCGACGGTGACTTGCTGGACACTCCATGCGCCCGCCGAGTGGGCGTCCTTCAACGCCACCGCAACCTTCGTTGACTGCCCGTACGGAGTAGCAGGTAGCGCCGGAAGGTTGATGCGTCCTCCGGTGGCCGGCACGCCACAGACCTCGTTGGGCTGGGGGTCGAGGTCCACGTTCACGTCGTCGATTTGCACGCAGACTCGGTGATCGGCCGGCACGCCGGAAACCAGGATGGCCAGCTGCTTACTCGCGGGCACCGTGAACGGGTCGTTCCAGTCGGTCTTGTCCCACGACCAGGTCGGCGCACCCGGCGGCAGGTCAACGCTGAAGGTGAAGGTCGCCGGGTTGATGGAGTAGAGCCCGGTGTGGTTGTTGAAGGCTCGCACGTGCACGGTGTAGCTCCCGTCCGTCAACCCGTTGATGGGGATGAACGGCGGCAGTGCCGAACCCGGCTGCCAACCAGCAGAGAGGGTGGCGTTCTTCACAAGAGTCGTTCCCTTGTACACCGTGAACTCCGCCTGCAGGCAGTTCGTCTGACCACAGGAGAAGCCACTGGCGAGCGCCACGTTCGCACGCAGCTGGATGTTCGCGGCCCTGGCCACCAACGGATTGGATGGTGCCCCGTTGGAAATCGAGAACCCTGTCGGCGTCGGTGGCTCCGGCTCGTATACAACGTCAAGCTTGGGCGAGGTTCCGGAGGAGTGCTTGTACTCGCGCCAGCCGTTCTTGTCAGCCTCGTCATTCGAACGGAGGCCGATCGTGACAGTCGTGCGGGTGGCATAGTTCGTCCGCTCGCTGGTGACGCCCGAGCTGACGATCCACTTCTGGGTGTAGGTCTTCTTGCAGACGTCCTCGTGACCCACCGCGTAGTCGTTCGACACCGAGCCAGAGCTGGAATGCACGCCGGGCTGGTTCGACCAGGTCGTGTCGGAGCTGATGGTGTTGTGGAACTGCAGCTTCACCGAGGGCCCGAAGTCATTGTCCGAGCAGTTGTGCTGCGGGGAGTGGGTCTGCACGAAGTGGAAGGTCGCGACCCTCACCTGCGCAGCGCTGATCAAGGACTCGTCGGCGTTCCTAGGCCAGCGGAACTGGTAGTACATCCGTGACTTGTAGTACGGCGAACTCCAGCCGTTGTAGCCGAGCTTCGCCCTCGACCCGATGTCGGAGTTGTACTTGTTGAAGTCCTGCGTGACCCGCACCGCATAGGACTGCACCGTGGCCGATGGATCAATCACCACGGGGTACACCGTGGCCGGGTCGTCGAGCAACGCGAGGGCTTCTTCCGACATCGCGAAGGTGGCCGGCAACGGCGCCCCGCCCCTGGCGGCCACTGCGTCCTCGACGGGTAGCGCGACGACCTGTGCACCCTCCGCCGCGTCAAGCAGGTCAGCGACTGTCGCCTCCTCTGGCTGACCGGCCAAATCCCACAAGTAGGCCGGAGGAATCGCGATGCGTTCATCGCCGGCTTCGTCGAGGAAGGAGATGCCGCCACTCTCGGTGTCGGCACGTTCCAGGCCCGGGGCCTCGATGCTGATCGGGACGGACCGCACGAGCGGCTCCTGAGCGGCCGCCGCGTCCTTCACGACGAGATAGGTCTCAGCGCCATCGACCGCGGCGCGCACCACCAGATCGACTCCAGGGGCGACCTCCGCGAAGGTCGCCAGGTTGTCCGACACGCTTGGAACCGGGAGGGTCTCGGGCCAGCTGAACGACGCTTCTGCGTCGCCCTCTCCCAAGGTGAGGAAGGCGCCGTCCCCACCCGCAATGCTCACGGGGAGGACCGAGGCCTCGGCGACCCAGGCGCCGTCCGGGCCGGCGATCAAGGTCGCCGATGGTTCGCGCCATCCGCCGTCACCATCCGACACCCGCGCCACCTGAGCTGAGAGCTCGGCCGTCAGCAGGCCGGTCTCTGGGTCGGCGGTCACCAAAGTGTGCTCGTCGGTCAACTCGGTTGCGACGACCGGCTCACCGGTCTCCAGCGCGAGCGCCACCGCTTCCGGCCCGTCGAGGGGCTCGGCTGCTGGTATCTCAGCGACAGCTTGGGGTGTCGAACTGAGCAGACAGCCGGCTGTCGCCAGAGCCGCGACCATGCATGCCAAGCGGGGCGCTCGCGCCATGAGGTGTCTCCTTCTGGGTGGGTCCACATTGCTTGTTTCCGGATGGGGCCGTTTCATGACGCGGCAGTGCGAGAAATTGTGCCGATCTGCAAAAGAGCCCTCGGCGTCATGCCGGGCCGCTACGGTGACACGCATGACAGGAGGCGGCGACGGCCCGGCCCGTGAGGTCGAGGACGACTCGATCGACGGGCAGCACAACGCGCTGTTCAAACGCTGTGGCCGGGTGATCCTGCGTTCTGCCTATCGCCGCGTGAACGACCGCTTCACGGCGCAGGACCTCACCGCCGAGGTCTTCCGCATCGCCTGGGAGAAGCGGGAAGACGCAGCCCGCGTGTTCACCTTGCCCTGGCTCTACAAGACGCTTGCGAACCTCGTGGGCAACGAGTATCGGCGCCGAGCACGGCAGGCCGTTCTGACTGAGCGAGTAGGCGCAACGACCGCCGTCGCGGTGGTCAACAAAGCAACCGAGGTCGGCGCCGTTTTGGAGGCCATGGACGAGCTGCTGCCGCCGGAACGCCAGATTCTCACAATGATCACTCTTGAGCAGATGACCAGCGAGGAGGCAGCAGAGCTCCTAGGAATCAGCACGGGCGCGGCCAGCCAACGGCACAAGCGGGCTGGGCGGAAACTCGCCAGGCTCGCTACGGAACGAGGGATCCGACCATGAACGACGACGAACTTGAGAGACTGCTGCGCGACGCCTGGCCGGATCTGCCGCACCGCGACGACCCGCTGACCGAGTGGGAGCAGCAGATGCTCGCAGATATCAAGGCGTCGGCGCCGAGCGATGTCACTCCACCCGTCGCTGTCTCCACCCGCCGTCGGCAACCGGCACGCATCCTGCTGGCCGCCGCATGTCTCCTGGTCGTAGCTGCAATCTCGTTGATCAGTGTGGTCTACCTCAGTACTCCTGCGGCACACGCCGCGACCCCGCCTCGACTCGTGGCTACACCGGTGAATCAGACCGCTGCCGAGGTGCTGATGCAGGCGGCTGCTGCCCTTCCCACGGCGGGCGAGATGCCAGCGACCCATCGGTTCCAGACCTGGGCGCTGGCGTCTGAACCCGATGGAGCCGGCAACTTGGCCTCCTTCGTCCAGCCGCTAGTCGTGACCGCGCGTTCTGACGGGGAGACCACGACGATGACCTGGGAGGCAGGAGTCCCCGACCCGGTTGACGCGCCAGGAGCCCTGCCAGTTGGCAGCCCTGCCTCCGACTATCCGCCGGTCACTCTCCCAACGGTGTTCGTGGACCCGCCGACCGGTGCTGACGAGTACGCCCCGTATTTTGCCGAGAGGGTAGGCCTGGCCCAATGGGCGACCACCGGCGACTACCTGCAAGCCGTCCAGATTCTGCTGAACGAACGCCGGCTCAGCGGCCTACAGGAGGCAGCCATGCTCCAGTTTCTGGGTACATTGCCCGACCTGGCGGTGGACGGGGTGGTCACAGACCGCCTGGGGCGTCCGGGTGTGGAACTCTCCACCGAGTCCCGCGCTCCGGGGGAGTTCCGCGACACCTTGATCGTGTCGACGACCGGCGGCGGCATCATCGCCGCAGAGACCATCTACATCGGAAAGGACCGGGCCGACATCCAGGCGCCGTCCGTCGTCCTCTACCACGCCTGGGAAAGGTGAACCACCCATGAAGCTACGAACCGCTATCGTCGGCATGGTCGCGCTTGTCACCGCGAGTTTCGCGGCTGCTCCGGCGCTGGCGACCAACCCCGCCCAGGACCAGATCGACGCCATCATCGCAGAGCACGGCGGAGTGCAGATCTCGGCGAATGAGGTCAGCTACGACGACGGTGCCACGATTCTGACCGTCCCGACTGGCCGGTCCGTCTACGCGGTGGGAACCTGTGCCACCAACAAGTTCTGCGCCTACAGCCAGAACAACCTGCTCGGACTGAAGCTCAGCTTCAGCAGTTGCTCGGCGTCGAACTCCACCTCCTCCATCGCCCCGGTGAGGTCGGTCGCCAACGCCCGCAGCTCTGGCAACGTCTACGCCTACAACGGCTCGACGATCGTGCTCACCGTCGCCGCAGGAAGCGCGACCAACACGACTGCCACCATCACCCGACTGGGCTGCTGAGCCTCGAAGGGAGGGCGTGAGTTGATCGACAGGCTGCCGGACCATGACGACCCGAACGATCAGATCGGGCCCTACTACGGCACGGCTGGGCTCCGCCGTCGGCTGGGCATCAGTCGGCAGGCGATCTCGCAGCGGGTCGACCGCAACACGCTGCTCGGCGTCGAGGCCGACGACGGCTCGATCCTGTATCCGGTTTTTCAGTTCACTGCGGACATGGCGGTTCTCGACGGATTGCCAAGCGTTCTGAAGGAACTCCATCGGGTGGCGGAGGACGGATTCTCCAAGGCCGTCTGGCTGACCACGCCGGACGACAATCTCGGTGGCCGGACCGCAATCGAATGGCTTCGCGAGATCGGAGACGTTTCTTGCCTTGTGGCGGACGCTCGTGCCGATGTCGAGCGCCTGATCGCATGAGACGTGACGCCGTCCAGCTGGGTGAACCGAAGCCCGCCGCCGAACTCGCGGCGGGCTTCCCTCGCGCCAAGGAACTCACAGGGCCGTGGTACCGGGCGCACTCTGAACGACACCGCTCCGAACCAGACCGGCGGCTGCTGCTGGCTTCTCAGGCCTCTCTGCGCGCCGATCTCGTGGTTCTGAGCGGCCTTTCCGCCGGGTCGCCAGATGCGAGCGCCTACAGCGTGGCTGTGAAGGCTTGTCGCGGGCTCGTAACCACGGTGCAGGCGCGAGCACTTGCAGCAGTCTGCGGCAGCACCGTCAGAACCACGGAATCGGCGCGATCACCTCACCGGGCCGATGCCTCAGCCGGCGCAGTCGACGCAGTAGTAGTGGCCGTTCTTGACCTCGGCGATCTGGCTGCGGTGCTTCACCAGGAAGCAGGAGTAGCAGGTGAACTCGTCGGCCTGCCGCGGCAGGACGCGGACGGTGAGCTCCTCGTGGGAAAGGTCGGCGCCGGGCAACTCGAACGTCTCGGCCGCCTCGACCTCGTCCTCGTCGACCTTGCCCGAGTTCTTGTCGTTGCGCCGAGTCTTCAGCTCTTCAATGCTGTCTTCGTTGTCTTCGTCGGTCTTTCGAGGAGCGTCGTAGTCCGTTGCCATCCGATGTCCATCCATTCCGCCGGTCCCCGCTGGGAAGGGTGGGGCCGGCACGTGCTTCGCGCGTGCGGAGCATGCATATCACATCCTGCCGCCGCTTGCCCATGGATCGCCGATCGGCGACCGGCGGCAGCGATATCACGGCCGCGTTGGAAGCTGAAGGGCGAACGGCTTGGTAGGTTACCCCCCAGCAACAACAATGCGGAGCGGGAGTCGTCAGATGCCAGACAGCGCCCTGTCGCCGAGGGAGATCCAGGCCAGAATCCGGTCAGGCTCCTCCGTCGCTGACATCGTGCACGCCACCGGGATGGATCCGGCGCGGGTCGAGCCGTTCGCCGTGCCGGTGCTCGCCGAGCGCGAGTTCGTCGCCGGCCAGGCCCGCAGTCACGGAGTCCGTCGCGGGGGCGAGACCATCGCCCATCGCAGCCTCGCCGAAGTGGTGGCCGGACGGCTGGCCCCCCGCGGCGTCGACCCCGACGCCGTGCGCTGGGATTCCTGGCGGCTCGAGGGCCGCCGCTGGACGATCCAGGTGAGCTGGGAGGCCGGCAGCGCTGAGCACGAGGCACAGTTCGTCTACGACCAGGCAGGCCGGTTCTCGGTCGCCCAGAACGAGGACGCCAACTGGCTGCTCGGGGTTCATCCCCCGGCCGCCGAGCCCGCCCGCGGCGAAGAGGCCGAGCCGACCGTCGACCTCAACGACGAGCTCGCCCTGGTGCGCGTGGTGCAGCCGGGCGCGGTCTTCGAGGACACCGAGCCGATCGTGGACGACGAGGACGACGAGGACGCCTACGCCGAAGGCGAGCTGGAGGAGGTCGACGGGGTCTACGACATCGTCACCGACCACACCGGCGGCATCGACGTGCTGTACGACATGCTGGCCGGGTTCGACGAGGATTCGGTCCAGATCTACTCCGGCCTGGTGCGTCCGGACGCCGACCAGCCGGCCGCGCCCGTGGTGGTCGACGAGCCGCAGCCTGAACCTGAACCGGCCGCCGAGGAGGAGCCGGGCGCCGCCGAGGCCGGCGCGGAGCCCGAACAGCACTCCCTCTTCGAGGAGACCGCAGAGGTGCCGGTCAAGCCGGCGAAGTCCCGCCGCAAGCGGGCCCACGTCCCCTCCTGGGACGAAATCGTCTTCGGCTCGCCTTCGCCGCGCCAGCCCGAGTAGACAGTCAAAACCGCGCAACCCTTCGAGACTGGCGCTTCGCGCGACCACAGGGATCGCTTGCTCAGCCAGCGACGTCAGTTTCCTGGCGGCTGTTGTCCGCCCGGCGGCTGCTGTCCGTAAGGCGGCTGCGGCGCGTACGGGTTTGGCGGCTGAGGCTGACCCCACGGCGATGGCCCGTAGGGCGGCGGAGCCGCAGGGGGCTGCCACGGCGCCGGACCGTAGCCAGGCGCCTGGCCGTAGCCCTGGGGAGCCGGCGGTTGTCCATAGCCCGGCTGCGGGTAGCCCGGCTGCCCATAGGGGGCGGGCGGAACGTAGGGCGGCGCCGCCGGGTAGCCGTACCCGGGCGCCGGATAGCAGTACGGCGACGCCGGCTGGTAGCCGGGAGCCGGTGCGGCAAGTTCCTTCGTCCGATTCAGGTACATCACGGTGATCGCCGCCTGCAGGAAGGGCGTCGTCACCACCTGCAACGCGGTCTGGCCGATCATCGGGATCGCCATCGCGCCGATCAGCGAGGCGATGAACTCCGGGCTCAGCGGGTCCTGCGCTTCGACGGCCTGCATGGCCGGGAGGGTGAAGATCTGGGTGGCGAAGTTCACCACCATGGTGACGACGTAGACCAGCAGGTTCACCACCAGGATGGCGCCGAAGGTGCGCCAGAACACCCCCGAGGTCAGCGACCAGGCGCGGCGCACGGCGGCCATCCACCCCAGCTCCTCCAGCGCCACCACCTGAACCAGGTAGAGCAGCCGGACGCCGAAGAACACTCCCGCGAGGCCGACCGGCAGCATCAGCAGCAGCGACACCAGCATGCCTGAGACCAGCCCCTCGAAGTCGGGTCGCACATCGCCGAGCGTGCTCAGCCCCTGCACCATCGGCAGGAAGATCACGCCCGTCACCGCCAGGTAGATCGCCACGCCGACGGCCGCCAGCGGCAGCACGCGGAGGGCGAAGGCAGGCAGGCCGGCGAATAGCTCGGAGAAGGACGGACGCCGCTCCGCGAGGGTGTCGCGGCTGAGCCGCACGAGCAGGCCGCTCACCAGCACGCCCACCAGCCCCGCCAGCGCGGAGAACACCAGCACGACGCCCACCCAGGTCAGCAGCAGCTCGACCATGCGGCTGATGTCCATCCGGGCGGCGGCCAGCGTGAAGGAGGTCCAGCCGGCGGCGCCGATGGCGAGCATGGCGATGGTCGCCAGCACGGTGACGCCGGCAGCGACCCCGCCCAGGCCGAAGAAGAGGCCGGGACGGCGGCGCAGCATCGCGACGCTTTGCGAGATCACGTCGCCGACGCCAGGGGAAGTCCGATAAGCGGGGTGGGTCATGCCCTCATCGTAGGCAACCAGCGGCTCCGACCAGGAATCGACGACGAGAGCTGGCCCGGCGACGTCAGCACACCAGCAGCGGGACGTCCATCTCGGCGGCGGTCAGCGAGCCGTGCATGCCGACCAGGGTGAACTCCTTGGGCAGCTTGCGGCTCATCACCGCCCCGTCGTCGCGCATGGCGACCAGGACGTCACCGAAGTGCGCGGCCAGCCGGGGGCTGCGCGGCCCGAACCAGCCGGCCTCGAAGGCTTCATCGCGAGAGACCACCCAGGCCCGCTCCGCCAGCCGCTCCCGCCAGCGCGCCAGCACCGGCTCAGCCTGCCCGGGCGCGGTGTACAGCTGCCGGAACCGTCCTTCGCCGGCGAAGGCCGCCACCCCGCGCAGCAGGTCGGGCTCGTCCTCGACGACCAGCCAGCGGTGGGAGGGCGAGTTGACCATGCCGTGGTCGCCAGTGATCACCAGCCGGGTGTCTTCCGGCAGCGCGGCCCGCAGCCCGCGGGCCAGTTCGTCGCACCGCGCGAGCGCGGCGAGCCACTGCTGCGAGCCGACTCCGTGGCCGTGGCCGGTGTGATCCAGCGACCGTTCGTAGACGTACACCAGGCTTCGGTCACCGGCGCGGGCTGCGTCGCCGGCCAGTTCGATGCGCCGGGCGTGGTCGGCCTCGTCCGTCACCCCCCAGAAGAGGCCCCCGCGCAGCGCCACCGTTGTCAGGCCGCTGCCGGCGAACCGGGCCGGGCCGATGTTGGCGACTCCGACGCCGGACGACGCCAGCCGCTCCAGGTAGGTCAGCTGCGGCTGCACGTCCAGCGGATGGACGCCGGCCGGCCACTGCAGGGTGTTGAGCACCTGGCCGGTGGCCGGCAGCCGGAAGGAATAGCCGGCGATGCCGTGCCGCGCCGGCGGCAGGCCGGTGCCGAGGCTGGTGATGCTGGTGGCGGTGGTGCTGGGCGCCCCGCAGGTGACCCGCTCCCCCGCCAGCCCGGAGAGAAAGGGAGCCACGCCCCAGTGGTCGCGCTGCTGCCAGCCGAGGCCGTCGACCAGCAGCACCACGTAGCGGTCGGCTGCCGGCAGCCCGAACGGGTCGGACGCCCCCGCCACCCGAAGGTGGGCGCCGAGCGCGGGCAGCAGGTCGGCCAGCGTCCCGGAACCGTAGGCCGGGACCACCGGCTCAGCCGAGCCGGGCTCGGTCATCGGGCGGCGCCGGTGACCGCCTGCAACGCTGCGGCGAAGGAGATGAGTTCGCGCACCTTGTTCTCGCCGTCGGCGGCGGCGCTGATCCGGACGGTGAAGTCGTCCCCGGCGAGGTCGCCGGTGTACCCGTGGTCGGCTTCGCAGTGCGGGTCGCCGCACTGGGCCGGCTCCAGCTCGATGCGGCGCACCATCCCCCAGGCCAGCGTCAGCCACGCCTCGGCCACGACCGCCCCGCTGCCGTAGGCCTCGGGGTTGGTCACCACCTGGCTGAGCGACACCGATTTCACACTCCGCAACGGCACGGATTCGACGGTGGTGAGGGCCTGCGCCGGCTCGCCCGGGGCGGCGTTCTCGTCGGTGTGCCCCACGATCAGCCGGGTCGGGGTGAGCGCCAGCACGGAGAGATGCCGCTGAATCTCGTCATGGTTGAAGGTGGCCTCGTGGTGCACCAGGAACCCCTGCACCGGCTCGGCTCCACAGGCCTGCGCTATCGACTCGGCGATCAGTTCCGGGAAGTAGCCGCAGCCACGGATTTCCTCGGTCAGAGCGGCCGGCAGGGCCGCGGCGAGTCGTGCGCTCATTGGCTCATCTTTCCACGCCTGCTCCACCGCTGAACAATCCCGCGGGTTCGGTAGGGTGAGCGCCGTGCCCGTGAGTACCCGTCCCTTCATCGCCGCGCGGATCGAGGAGGTCTTCGACCGGTTCGCCGAGCGGCTGTGGCGTGCGCTGGGCTGGCGCGAGCACGTCATCTGCTACACCGGCTACGGCACCCGCGCCGGCGTCCGCGTCCTCGGACGGGTGGTGCTGGCCCCACGTCGCGGGCGACGCGGCGGCCTGCGCCGGGCCACCCAGGAGTTCGTCAAACGCCGCGGCTTCCGCAACTTCGTCACCGCCCCCTGCGTGCGGGTGCCGGTGACCCTGACCGTCGGCGACCAGGTCATCCACACCACCACCGATCGCGGCGGCTACATCGACCTGCGGGTCCGCGACCACGGCCTGGAACCTGGCTGGCAAGGGGTGACGATCCGCAGCGCCGGCTCCAAGCCGGCCACCGCCCCCGTGCAGATCATCGCCGACGACCAGCGCTTCGGGGTCGTCTCCGACATCGACGACACCGTCATCACCACCTTGCTGCCCCGGCCGATGATCGCTGCCTGGAACAGCTTCATCCGTGACGAGTCGGCGCGGCAGGCCGTCCCCGGCATGGCCCGGCTCTACAGCGAACTGCTCGCCGGCCACCCCGGCGCCCCGCTGATCTACCTCTCCACCGGCGCCTGGAACACCCATGGCTTCCTGACCCGGTTCCTGCGCCGGCACGCCTACCCGCCGGGGGCGATGATCCTGACCGACTGGGGGCCGACCAACACCGGCTGGTTCCGCTCCGGGCTCAACCACAAGCGAGAGGCGCTGCTGCAGCTCACCCGCGACTTCCCGGCGATCCGCTGGGTGCTGATCGGCGACGACGGCCAGCACGACCCGACCATCTACAGCGACTTCGCCCAGGTCGCGCCCGGCAACGTCCGGGCCATCGGGATCCGGCAGCTCACCCCCACCGAGCAGGTGCTCGCCCACGGCACCACCGGCACCCTCCAAGAGGACGAGGACCAGCCCCCGCCCCCGGGCATCCCGATCCGCAAGGCCCCGGACGGACGCGGCCTGCTGGCCCAGCTGCGCGACCTCCCCGAACTCGCCTGATTCGCCCTCGCCGGGCGGGTTGCGCACGCCCTGGCGTCCCGCTGCGGCAGAATCAAGTGGCCCCGCCGCGCGGGGCAGGAGGTGAGGGGGCATGAAGCCGGAAGCCGAGGACGAGGTCGCCGAGCGGATCGTCGACATCGACGTCGCCGCGGAGATGGAGGCCAGCTACCTGGAGTACGCCTACTCGGTGATCTACTCCCGCGCCCTGCCGGACGCCCGCGACGGCCTCAAGCCCGTCCAGCGCCGCATCCTCTACACGATGGACGACATGCGCGTCCGTCCCGACGCCTCGCACGTGAAGTGCGCCCGGGTGGTCGGCCAGGTGATGGGCCAGCTGCACCCGCACGGCGACACCGCCATCTACGACGCCCTGGTGCGGATGGGCCAGCCGTGGGCGATGCGGCTGCCCCTGGTGGACGGCCACGGCAACTTTGGCTCGCTGGACGCCGGGCCGGCAGCGATGCGGTACACCGAGTGCCGGATGGCGCCGGCCGCGGCGGCGATGACGGCCGGGCTGGGCGAGGACACCGTCGACTTCCGCCCCAACTACGACGGCAAGGAGACCGAGCCGGTCGTCCTGCCCGCCGCGATCCCGAACCTGCTGGTCAACGGCGCCACCGGCATCGCGGTCGGCATGGCCACCAACATCCCGCCGCACAACCTGGTCGAGGTGGTGCAAGCCTGCAAGCACCTGCTGAAGCACCCCGCCGCGGACACCGAAGCCCTGATGCGGTTCGTCCCGGGGCCGGACCTGCCCGGCGGCGGCAAGATCGTCGGCCTGGACGGCATCAAGGACGCCTACGCCACCGGCCGCGGCAGCTTCAAGGTGCGCGCCACCGCCCGCATCGAGCAGGTGCACCCGCGCCGCAAGGGCATCGTGGTCACCGAACTGCCCTACCTGGTCGGCCCGGAGCGGATCATGGAGCAGGTCAAGAACCTGGTGCAGGCCAAGAAGCTGGCCGGAATCGCCGACATCAAGGACCTGACCGACCTGGCCAACGGCATGCGGCTGGTGATCGAGGTCAAGAACGGCATCAACCCCGAGGCGCTGCTGGAGGAGCTGTACCGGCTGACCAAGCTGGAGGACTCCTTCGGCATCAACGCGGTCGCGCTGGTGAACGGCCAGCCGTCGACGCTCAGCCTGAAGGAGATGCTGGAGGTCTACCTGGAGCACCGGCTGGAGGTCGTCCGGCGGCGCTCGTCCTACCGGCTCGGCAAAGCCACGGATCGGCTGCACCTGGTGGACGGCCTGCTGATCGCGATCCTCGACATCGACGACGTGATCGCCATCATCCGCGGCTCCGAGGACGCCGCGCAGGCCCGCACCCGGCTGATGGAGGCCTTCGAGCTCACCGAGACGCAGACCAACTACATCCTCGACATGCAGCTGCGGCGGCTCACCAAGTTCAGCAAGATCGAGCTGGAGGCCGAGCGCGAGCAGCTGCTCAACGCCATCGCCGACCTGCAGGCGATCCTGGACAGCCCGGAGCGGCAGCGTGAGGTGGTCGCCCACGAGCTGGACGAGGTCGCCCGCGCCCACGGCACCCCGCGCCGCACCGTCCTGCTGGCCGCAGCCGGCACCGCGGTGACCGCCGCCGCCGCGCCGCTGGAGATCGCGGACGAACCCTGCTGGGTGCTGCTGAGCTCGGCCGGGCTGCTGGCCCGCACCGACACCGCCGAGGCCCTGCCGAGCACCGGCCCGCGCGCCGTCCACGACGTGATCACCTCGGCGGCCCGCACCACCGCTCGCGGCGAGTTCGGCGCGATCACCTCGGCCGGACGGCTGATCCGCTGCCAGGCGATCGACCTGCCGTCGGTGCCGTCGACCGCCACCGCGCCGAGCCTGAAGGGCGGCTCCGTGGCCGGCGAACTGGTCGAACTGGCCGCCGGGGAGCGGATCCTGGCGCTCACCAGCCTCAGCCCGGACACCTACGGCTGGGCGCTCGGCACCGCCCGCGGCGTGGTGAAGCGGGTCAACCCGGAGATCCTCAGCAAGGACTCTTGGGAGATCATCCGGCTCGACGACGGCGACCAGGTGGTCGGCGCCACCGAACTGCTGCACGACCTGGACGAGTTGGTGTTCGTCAGCTCCGATGCCCAGCTGCTGCACTTCCCGGTCGCCTCCGTGCGTCCGCAGGGCCGGTCCGGCGGCGGCATGGCCGGAATCAAGCTGACCCCCGGCGCCCGGGCGGTCTTCTTCGGCGCGACCCCGGTCGCCGACGCCGCCGTCGTGACGGTGGCCGGATCGTCGGGCGCCCTGCCCGGCACCGAGGCGGGCGCCGTGAAGGTAACCCCGTTCGCCGAGTACCCGGGCAAGGGCCGCGCCACCGGCGGCGTCCGCTGCCAGCGCTTCCTGAAGGGGGAGGACACCCTGCTGCTGGCCTGGGTCGGCCCTGAGCCGGCCGTCGCCGCGGCAGCCAGCGGCTCCCCCGTCGACCTCCCCGCGCCCGACCCACGCCGGGACGCCTCCGGCACCCCGGCCAGCCAGCCGATCGCCGCGATCAGCACCCGCTTCCACGCGTAAGGTAGCCCCCGTGGACACGACCTTCGATGACCTGCTGGAAGCCAACCGCCGCTACGCCACCTCGGCTCCGCGCAATTTCGACGGCTACGCCCACGCCGGCGTAGCCGTGGTCACCTGCATGGATTCGCGGCTGCAGCCGCTGGAGATGATCGGGCTTTACCTCGGCGAGGCGAAGATCCTGCGGACGCCGGGCGGCCATGTCACCGCTGACGCCCTGAACGGCTGCGTGCTGGCCGTCCATCTGCTGCGGGTGAGCCGCATCCTGGTGGTCGCGCACACCCGTTGCGCGCTGGCCAGCGGCACCGACGACGACCTGATGCGGCGCATCGCCGAGAACAGCGGGCTCGACGCCTCGATGCTCGAGTTCGGTGCCGACCCCGACCAGGTCGGACGGCTGCAGGCCGACGTCCGCCTGCTCACCGAACACCCGCTGCTCGCCGG
>CAYUWV010000040.1:0-3530 GCA_964448385.1 uncultured Propionibacteriaceae bacterium
TCGGCTGGTTGGGCTCGCTCACCTCAGGTCTCCGGACGCTCGCCGCGGGTCATCGCCACCGCCACCACCAGCGCCACGATGAAGGGAAGCGCCCAGCAGAGGGCTTGCGCAGTCCCCGAGGCGTTCTCCCAGGCAGAGGTGAGGTAGAAATCGTCGAGCCACAACGTGGCCACCCACACCGCCCCGACGATGCCGATCGCACTGCCGAACACGACGCGCACCATCTGCCGTCGATAACGAACCCGACTGGCCAGCCCGTACGCCATCAGCAGCATCAACACGGACAGCCAGTTCAGCAGGGCGCCTCCGATCAGCACGATGAAGACGCCGGGCGTGACGGCCTGCCAGACCTGGTTGAAGGTCACCGGGGGAGGTGCTTGGCCGAAGCGCTGGCCGGGGGCGGGCGGTGGGAAGTAGGGCGGGTACAACGGTGCCGGGAACGGCGCGGGATTGATCTGGGCGTGGGGCTGCTGGGGCGGGGGCATCGGGATCGACGCCTGGACGGGCGGGCCGGCTGCTGGGATGGGCTGCTGGGGGGTCCACGGGTTGACCGAAGCCGGGGGCGGGGCGGCGGTTGCCACCGGGGCGGTGGCGTGCGCGGAACCCCAGGCCGTCGGTGCTGGCGGCGTGGTGCTCGTGAGCGGGGTCGAGACGACCTCGAACGCTTGCCGGGGATCCCGACCGGCCTGCGCCGACGGGATCAGTGAAGCGAGGTCAGGGGTGGGTTGCTGGGGCGGGGCGAACGTCGGCTCCTCAGCCGGAGCAGCGACCGCTGGCTGGCTGAGGGCCGGGGCGGAGAGAGGCGCCGACTTGGGGTCGACGAAGGCTTCCGGCCGCTCATGCGGCGCGTATTCGGGGCCATCCCGCCAGCTCGCCATGTCGCCATCGTAGACGAGGCCGCGCGGATGCCATCGGCTCGCGGTACCCACTAGTCTGGTCAGGCCGACCGGTCATGAAGGTCGGCCAGACTGACAGGAGTTGAGGATCATGCCGGTCGGCAAGGTGCGCTACTACGACGCCGAGAAGGGCTTCGGTTTCCTGTCCAAGGACGAGGGCGGCGAGGACGTCTTCGTCCGCGCGTCCGCGCTGCCTGCGGGAGTCACGACCTTGAAGCGCGGCCAGAAGGTCGAGTTCGGCGTCGTGGAGGGGAAGAAGGGCGAGCAGGCCCTGTCAGTGCGGGTCATGGAGGCCCCGGTTTCCCTGTCCAAAGCCACGCGCAAATCACCCGAGCAGATGGCGATCCTCATCGAGGACCTCATCAAGATGCTGGACGGCGTCGGTAACGGTTACCGCCGGGGCCGGCACCCGGATCCGAAGGTCTCCGGCAAGATCGCGTCAGTGCTGCGCGCTGTGGCAGACGAATTGGAGCTGTGATTTTGGCCGCCACCATTGAACTGGACGCCGCCTGCGCCGGCGCCGTCGAGCTGGCGAAGGCGGCCGCCGTCCGCCGCGCCGGGGTCTTCGAGGTGGGGGACTACCTCGGGGTCGAAACCAACGGCACCCGGGTCGCCACCCATACCTTCACCTGCAACCATCCCGGGTACCCGGGATGGCGCTGGGCCGTCACCGTGGTTCGCGCCGCCCGAGCGCGGGTCGTGACGATCTCTGAGGTGAATCTCATGCCTGCTGACGGGGCCCTGCTGGCCCAGCCCTGGGTGCCGTGGTCCGAACGCATCAGTGCCGGAGACATCACCCCAGGGGCGATGCTGCCGACGCCGTCGGACGATATCCGGCTTGAGCCCGGCTTCACCGGTGGCGAAGGGGCGGTAGACACGGATCCCGCCGAGTGGGCACAGCTGCGGGCGGTCATCGCCGAGCTGGGCCTGGGACGCGAGCGCGTCCTGTCCCTCGAAGGCCGCGACCTCACCGCCGAGCGCTGGCTTGCTGGGGACGGTGGACCTGACAACGCCATGACGCAGCAGGCCCCGGCCTTGTGCGAAACCTGTGGCTATTTCGTCGCTCTCAAGGGGAGTCTGGGGCGGTTGTTCGGGGTGTGTGCGAACGAGTTCTCCCCGTCCGATGGTCGGACGGTCAGCCGCGACCATGGCTGTGGGGGTCACTCCGACGTTCCGGAACCGGCACTTGGGATCGACCTGGGCCTACCGGTCTGGGACACCATCAGCGTCGACGAATGGCTCTTCGACTGACTCGTCGGACTCGGGGGGAATGAGCCGCTGCCGCCGCCGGTGAGCGCGAGTCCAGGCCAACCAGGTGCCGACGATGCCTAGGCCCAGCCCGGTCAGGGAGACCCCCAGATACCAGGCGTCGCCACGCGCAACCAGGTCGTCCCAGCCACTCCAGCACGCCAGGCTGGCGACGGCAAAACCGGCTGTGCCCCCGGTGAGCACCGCGGTGCCGTCCGGATCGAGAGCCCGCACCGGCGCCTGCACCATCAGCGGCTTGTGGTGGTGATGGGTCGCTGGCACGGACATCACTCTAGGCGACGGCTGGGCGGCCCTAGCATGTCGGCCATGTCGACTGGCAGTTCATCCACGCAAACAACGTCCACTGCTCCAACCAACAACGCTCTCGATTCCTGGTTCGAACTCACCAAGCGGGGTTCGACGATGGGTCGGGAGGTCAGAGGTGGCCTGGTGACCTTCTTCACCATGGCCTACATCATCGTCCTCAACCCGATCATCATCGGTACCGTGCCGGACAAGGCAGGCAACCTGATCAACGGGATGCCGATCACCGCCGAGGGCGCTGTGGTCGCATCGATGGCCGCGGTGGCAGCCGCGACGGCTCTGGTCGCCGGAATCATGACCATCATCATGGGGATCTACGGCCGGTTCCCGATCGCGCTGGCCACCGGACTCGGCCTCAATGCCCTCGTTGCCTACACCATCGCCCAGAAGATGACGTGGCCCCAGGCCATGGGCCTGGTCGTCTGGGAGGGCGTCCTGATCACCATCCTGGTGCTCACCGGCTTCCGCAAGGCGGTCTTCAAGGCGGTCCCGCGGTCCATGCGGGCAGCCATCTCGGTCGGCATCGGCCTGTTCATCGCCTTCATCGGCCTGGTTGATGCCGGCGTGGTGCGCAAGGCCGTCGGCACTCCGGTGGAACTGGGCATCGGCGGTGCGCTCAAGGGGTGGCCGATCGCGATCTTCCTGATCGGCCTGCTGATCCTGATCGCCCTGTTCGTCCGCAAGGTCAAGGGTGCGTTGCTGATCGCGATCGGCGCCGCCACAGTGTTGGCGATCATCGTCGAGGCGGTCTTCCACGTCGGTGCCTCGAGGGACGCCACCGGTGCCGTGGTCAACCCGACGGGCTGGATGCAGAACGTCCCGGTGCTGGGCGGTTTCGCCGTGCCGGATCTCAGCCTGATCGGAAGGGTGGACCTGTTCGGTGCCTTCAGCGGAGCTGCTGGCCCCGGGGTGCTCCTCGGCCTGCTCCTGCTGGTCTTCTCGTTGTTGCTGGCGGACTTCTTCGACACCATGGGCACGATCGTCGCGGTGGGCGCCGAAGGCAAGCTGCTCGATGCGAACCACAACCCGCCGCGCACCCAGGAGATCCTGCTCGTCGACTCG
>CAYUWV010000040.1:3630-15588 GCA_964448385.1 uncultured Propionibacteriaceae bacterium
GCTCGATGCGAACCACAACCCGCCGCGCACCCAGGAGATCCTGCTCGTCGACTCGTTGGCCGCCATGGCCGGTGGTCTGGGGTCGGTGTCGTCCAACACCTCCTACATCGAGTCCGCCGCAGGTGTCGGTGAGGGCGCCCGGACGGGTATCGCGTCGGTGGTCACTGGCGTCGCCTTCGTGTTCAGCCTGGTGCTCGCGCCGCTGGTGAACATGGTTCCCTCGGAGGCTGCGGCGCCGGCCCTGTTCTTCGTGGGCTTCCTGATGATGTCGCAGGTGATCCACATCGATTGGGAGGATCCGGAGGAGGGCATTCCCGCGTTCCTGACCATGGTGCTGATGCCGTTCACCTACTCCATCACGGTCGGCATTGGCGCCGGGTTCATCAGTTTCGCGCTCATCAAGATCCTGCTCGGCAAGGCCAAGGAGGTTCACCCGCTGTTGTACGGCGTGGCGGGTGCCTTCGTGGTCTACTTCGCTCAAGGGCTGATCTCAGGCCTCTTCGTCTGAGGCTGTCACGCCAGCCAGATGGCCACCAGGTCGGGCGGCTCCCTGCGTTGCAGGGGGGCCGCCCGCGTCCATTCGTCGAACGATTCCAGCCAGGTCAACAACCCCGTGACCTGCGCTTGGTGGTCGGGTTCCAGACGATCGACCACCTCCTGCCAGGCGCGTTTCGCGGTCAGCACGTGAGCGCCGCGGCTGTATCCGGCGGCCATGCCCGGAGCCGTCCGCAGGGCAATCCCGAGTTCTCTGGCCAGGAAGGAACCGAGCGCGACCTGGGCCGGCGCTCCGGCCCTGGCAAGGTCGAAGTCGAGCGCTTTGGCACCGGATTGGTCGAGCGGCATCTCGTAGTGGGACCAGGCTTTGGCTTCGAGCCACACGCGCAGCAGGGTCCAACTGGCCACGAGTCGCTCCGGGGGGACGTGGCTGCCCGCCAGTAGCCGATCGACGTCCACGCCATCGGGAACGTCTGGATGGCGGACGGGACTCCCGGGCGGGCGCCGGAACAAGGGGCCCAACTTGTCCAGCAGCCCGAGCTGGGGCGGCTGCGGTGCGGCGAAGCGGTCAGCGGCGATCACCCGGAGGGCGGCGGCTTCGGCTTGCTCCGCGCGGAAGATGTCTCGCACTTCGTCGATGGCTATCGCGTAGAGCCAGAGGGAGCCCATGGCCCAACCGTAGCTCCGAGCGCCTAGATTTGGTTCGTGAACCCACGGACCCGACGCCTGATCGTCAGTGGTGCGTTGCTCGTGATGCTCGCCCTGGTGATCTGGGGATCGCTGGTCCTCCCGGGCCGCTAGGCTCCGACCCATGGGTTTGTGGTTACGCCGTCTGCTGGCCGCCGGTGCCGCCAGCATCGCTTTCGCGCTGACCCCGCTCACCCCAGCGTTGGCAGAGACCGTCAGCCCCGCTCCGGTGGCCACGGCGACCCCCAGCGCGACCCCCTCGGAGTCAGCGACCGCCTCCGAGGGCGACGTTGCCGACTCTCCCGATGTTGCCCTCGACGACACGCGCACCGCCCTGGTCATCGCCGGTGCTGCGGTCGTTGCCCTCGTCGCCGCCCTCGTCGTGTTCCTGCGTCGCTGATCCGCCAAACGCGTTGGACCAGCGTCAGGCCAGTTCGTTGAGCTGGATCGGCACGCAGCGGAACACCGCAGCGAACCCCGTCAGTATCCCGCGATTGGGATCCGGAACCGGATAGAGGGGGTGGTGGGTCGCCTCGGCGAGGGTGCGGAGCTCGGCGAACGCCGGATCAGCCAGTACCGTCCGCACCGCCACGCGATCCCCTCCCAGGACGAGAGCGTCCAGGTCGTCGAGCACGGGCACCAGGATGTCGGCCACTTCAGCGGCCGCCCCCGTGAACGACCTGCCCGCCTGCTGCTCGCGGCGCCGGGCGTAGCGTTGCTGCGACCAGCCGCCGGCCTTCGTCCGTCCCTGGACGTAGTGGGCGTGGTGGTGACCCTCCAGCAGGGTCGACCCGCGGAAGACCCCCACCGCGTGGGCGCGCCGCCTCGCCAGCAACGCGCCGACCATTCGTGTCGCGGTCGCATACTCGACCAGGGTGGTGCCAGGGGGTAGGGGACCCCATCGCAGCAGGACGGTTGCCACCGCGCCGTCGGGTGCGTGGTAGCGAACCAGTTCAGGCTCGATCTCGCTGTCGGGTGCACCATGACGCAGGGTGAAGCGATCCAACCAGCCGGCGAGCCGTTCGGGTTCGACGCGGACTGTCCGCAGGGGGAGTGCCGGGGTCGCCATGGCTATAGTCTGACGTCAACCTGAGGAGGGGTGCATGGGCGACCTCATCGACACGACGGAGATGTACCTTCGGACGATCTACGAACTGGGTGAGGAGGGGATCCCGCCGCTTCGGGCTCGCATTGCCGAACGTCTGAAGCAGAGCGGCCCGACGGTTTCCCAGACCGTGGCCCGGATGGAGCGGGACGGCCTGGTAAGCGTCCACCCCGATCGCCACTTGGTGCTCAGTGAACAAGGCCAGGCGCTGGCGACCAGGGTGATGCGACGCCATCGGTTGGCGGAGCGGCTTCTCACCGACGTCATCGGGCTCGACTGGGGCTTGGTCCACGAGGAGGCCTGTCGTTGGGAGCACGTCATCTCCACCGACGTCGAGCGCCGGCTGGTGGCAATCCTCGACCATCCGACCGTGTCCCCGTACGGCAACCCGATCCCCGCCCTTGAGGAACTCGGCGTGGCCGGAGCCGGCGAAGGATTCCTGGACGGCGCTGAGCCGCTGTCGGGACGTCTGTCGGACGGCGCTGAGCACGTGGTGGTGGTGCGCAGGATGAGCGAGTCGATCCAGTCCGACCCCGGTGTGCTGACCACGATGGACGCCGCAGGCGTGCGTCCGGGGGTTGCGGTGCGGGCCGTGCTGCGGAACGGGGCTCTGGAACTGGTCGGGGACGACGGATGCCGGTTGCCCGGCGCCATCGCGGACCGCATCTTCGTCGCCAGCTGAGGTGCCGGGGACGGGTGGCTGCGACGCCGCGGCCACTGGGCACTCGGAATACCGGACCGTGGGCGGACGTTTCGCCCTGTGTAACTGATCGGAAGGACGTCCCCCATGCCAACTGTCCCGCTGACGCTGGAAGACTTCGGCAGCACGATCGAAAGCAACGATGTCGTCCTCGTGGACTTCTGGGCGGCGTGGTGCGGTCCGTGTCGGATGTTCGGGCCGATTTTCGAAGCAGTCTCGAACGAGCACCCCGACGCCGTGTTCGCCAAGGTGGACACCGACGATCAGCGTGAACTCGCCGGGGGGCTGGACATCTCGTCGATCCCTACGATCATGGCCTTCCGCGGCGGGTACCTCGTCTTCCGCGAGCCGGGAGTCCTGAATCGCACCCAGTTCAACAAACTGGTGGAGCAGGTGAAGGCCTTGGACATCGAGCAGCTCAAGGCTGACGCGGCCGCCCTGGGCAATTGACTGCAGGCAGCGTCCCTGTTTCGAGCCAAAGCCCCGACGTGTCCCCCCTGCGGGTGACATTGGCCGGGTCGCGTGTCATACTCATACCGGTTCCTGCCCAATCCCCCCGGGCAGGAACTTTCACATTCCCCCAAGGAATTCCCCGGCCGCACTCCGCAGCACAGGTCAATGTCGAGGCAGCAGCTCCGCCAGGCTGCTGATGACCCGGTCAGGACGCTGGGTCGACGGCATCGCGGCGACGTCAGCCAGGGTCGAGTCGCCGGTGAGGACGAGCACCCCACGCATTCCCGCAGCACGTGCCATCGCCATGTCGGTCGCCAGTCGGTCGCCCACCATCACCGCCGACGACGAGGATACGCCCGTGCCAGCGAGCGCCAGTTCGAGCATCAGCGGTGAGGGCTTACCGAACGTGCGCTCGCAGGTCGCCCCGGTGCACGCCTCGATGGCTGCCACGATGCTGGCGGCATCGGGTTCTCCGCGTCCGCCCGGGTAGGGGCAGTAGCGATCCGGGTTGGTGGACATGAGGGTGGCGCGGCGCTCGAACCACAGCGCGTCGAAGGCGATCTGCAGCTTGCGGTAGTCGAACGTCCGGTCGTAGCTGGCCAAAACGATGTCGATCTCGGCCGGGTCCTCGCTGAGGGGCTGTCCGGCAGCCCGGAGCGCGTCGATCACGGGTTGTTCGGCGATGGGGAAGACAACCGCTTCGGGGCGATGCGCGCGAAGCCAGGTGGTCGTGGTGAGGACGGTGTTCACCACCTCATCGAGGCGGATCACAAGACCCAGTCGCTGCAGGAGGCGGTGGATGGTCGTGGGGGAGTGGGTCGGGTTGTTGGAGAGGAATCGGACGGGCTTCCCGCGCTCACGGAGTTCGTCGATCACCTCGGTCGCGCCGGGAAGCAGACCGTCACCGAGGTGGATCGTCCCGTCCAGGTCGAACAGGTAGGCGTCGAACCAGTCCTCGGGGGCGGGAGTCTGCATAGACAGACCCTAACGAGCGCTGCTGGTTGTCCGGCGGTCTGGAGTCGATTCGTGCAGTGGTGTCAGGACAGAGCGACGCGGGAGCTGCCTACGCCCAGGCGATGGGTGTGTTTCCGAACCAGCGTCCGGGGCAGCCAGTGACGACGGCGGGCATCGCCGCTGGGGGTGCGCAGGTCATCGACCTGGCTGAGCAGGTCGAGGTCATGGACCAGACGCTCGTGGTCTCTGTCGGTGACTCGGTAACTCATCATGCATCTAGGATCGCTCACGTTGACCTTTCGGGACAAGCTGATTTTTCCGAACAATCATTCGGTATTGCCGTATGATAGTGCCATGCTCGACCTGAACCGGCTCCGCGTCCTCCGGGCGGTGGTGGCCAGTGGCTCGGTCACCGAAACTGCCCATCGCCTGGGCTTCACACCGTCCACGGTGAGCCAGCACATCCACACCCTGGAACGCGAGGTCGGCTTCCCGCTCATCGAGCGGGTGGGGCGCGGTATCCGTCCGACCGCCGCGGGGATCGAGCTGGCCAACGCCAGTGGCGAGGCACTGGACGCCATGGTCGAACTGGAGGCGCGAGCCAAGGACCTTCGTCAAGGCGCCACTGCCAAGCTGACGATGCGAACGTTCGCCTCCGCCGCCTACACCTGGATGCCTGCGGTGGCGCGGACCCTGCGGCGGGAATTCCCCGGTCTGACCCTGGAGTTGTCCATCAATGAAGTAGATAGCGACGAGAGCGCCGGTCAGGCCGATGTCGAGGTGCACACCGAGGTGCCCTTTGACGAGCCGAGCACCCCACCGGCCTACAGTCGGATCCAGCTCGGCATTGATGACTTCTTGGTGGCGCTGCCGCCGGAGCACCCGATGGCCACGGTGGGGACGGCGGACCTCGCCGAATTCGCCTCCGATGACTGGATCCAATACGACTTCCGGGACGAGATCGTCACTCGACTCGCGAGCCACGCGTGCACCGTCGCGGGCTTCTCGCCCCGCTACGTCGCCCGAGCTCAGGACCACGTCACGGGGCTCGCCTTCGTGGCTGCCGGAGTGGGGATCGCCATCTTGCCCCAGTTGGCCTTGGGGTGGTCGGCGTTCGACGTCGCCTACGTCCGTCCCAGCAACCCCACCCCCCAGCGGCGGATCGTCGCGCTGATCCGCAACGCGGCCCTCACCAACCCGGCGGCCCGGCGTACCGTCGAGCTACTGGCTGACTTCGGGCGGCAACTCGGACGCTCAGAGCGAGTCGCCCCCGTCGGACCGGGAGCCTGACGCCCGGCTGGCTTGGTGCGGGGCGAGCCCGTCGCTGGCCATTTGGCCGACCACAGCACCGCCAGTAACCTGAAGGGGTCCTTCGCGTGCCATTGATCTCACCGGTCTTGGCCCCATAGCTCAGGGGATAGAGCAGAGGTTTCCTAAACCTTGTGTCGCAAGTTCGAATCTTGCTGGGGTCGCCAACCGGTCTGAGCGCGAGAATTGCTTCTGACAGGCAGAGATGCGGGCCTGGGCGAGTGCTCACCAGGGATCAGAAGCGGAAGCGACTGGTCAATCATCCTCGAAGGTGCTGCACGTATGGTGCACGCTCGGGCTGCTGACCGTGGAGGCGAAATGAGATGGGCCGGCGGGGCCCGCTATGTCAGAATCCGGCCACGTCGACAGGGGTGACGCTGCCGGTTTCGGTGCGGTCACCGAGTTGTCCGTCGCCGTTGTCGCCCCAGCATTGGACGTCGCCTGTGGTGAGGGCCGCGCAGGTGTGGCCTCCGCCTGCCGCGATGGAAGCCACCGGGTGGGCGAGTCCATGGACGGCGACGGGGGTGGCGCTGCTGTTCGTGGTTCCGTCACCCAGTTGGCCCGACCAGTTCGCCCCCCAGCACCAAGCCGCGCCAGTGGCCGTAAGGGCGCATGTGTGCCTGCCCTCGCCGGCGTTGAGGGCCACGAATGGGGTCGTCGCCCCGCCGACCGCGACAGGGAGACTAGTCGCTGTGAGGGTCGGGTCGCCGAGTGCGCCGTCGTAGCCTTCGCCCCAGCACATGGCCGCGCCCGAGGCGGTGAGGGCGCAGGCATGGTCCCCGCCGACGGTGAGGTCGGTGATCCCGGGGGGGAGACCGGCCACCTGGCCCGGCGTGGCCCGGTGCTGGGCCGTGGGCCTGTCGCCGAGCGCGGATCCGTCCCCTAGTTGCCCTGATCCGTTGGCGCCCCAGCAGAGCACGTCCCTGGCGGCGGTGAGCGCACAGGTGAAACCGTCACCTGCCTCGATGGCCGTCACGCCGCTGGTTAGTCCGCGGACATCGACCGGCTCGCTGCGTTCTGTCATCGTGCCGTCACCCAACTGCCCGTCGGCGTTCCATCCCCAGCACCGCACGCCGCCCGAGCCGGTGAGCAGGCAGGCGTGGCCGGCGCCGACACTGATCGCGGTCGCATCGCCGGTGAACTGGTCGTCCCACGCCGGGCAGTGGACGCCGGTACCGGTGACCGCGCACACCACGTCGCCGCGATTGTCCACCGCGGTCACGTCCGATCCGAGGGCAGACAACGTGACCGGGACGATGTGGTCCGCCCAAACTCGGTCTCCCAAGTGGCCCGATCGGTTCTCGCCCCAGCAGGAAACGGACCCGTCCGCGGTGAGCGCGCACGTGGTGTTGCCGCCTGCCGTGATCGCGACGGCGGAGGCTTGCGATGGAGTGCCGCCCACGAAGTACACCCCTGCCGCGGCCACGGTCACCACAGCAGCCACCAGCACCCCGACGGCACACCAGGAGGTGGATGACCCGTGCACGGCCAGCCAGGGCGACCTGTTGCCCAGTGCTGGAACGTCACCGGCGGGCGGGTCCCGCGGCACGCCGACAACGGGAGTGGCCTTGACCTTGCGCAGCGCCGACCCGACGACGACGAGCAGGATCACGCGAATGATCAACCCCATCGCGAGGGGACCAATGAGCCCCAGACTCGCTAGGCCGAATTGCGCCAAGTTGACGCCGTACGGAAACCCAATCCACCCGGCGGCCTCGGCGCTGAGCAGCCCTACCGCGAGCCAGAGAGACACCCTGGCCGACCTGAACACCAAGCAGCCGGCCGCGGTCAGCGCGAGCCCCCACATCCACGCCAGCCCCACCTGCACAGTCCTCGGCACAGGCCACCCCAGAAACCCGATCCCCGGGACATGGAGCAGATTCAATGCTTCGACCTTTATGACCGACCAGAAGTAGCCCGCCAGAAACAGGGCAGCCCCACCAATCGCCACCAGCATCCAGGCGAGGACACACAACCGAACCGCGTGCTTTGTAGCGACCATGGACCACCACCGCCCCGATTGCGCAACCAGGACCTATGTGATCAGGCTACCGACCGCACGCACGATACTGCGCCGGAACTGACGTCACGATAGCCAAACCCTACCGCCGTGCGGTGGGATTCTTCCTCGGTGCCATTGGGGTCGATACGCTCGTGCACACACAGCACCGGCTCTCGCTGACCGGCAGCGTGGACGGAAGGACCTCATGAACGTCGCAGCATCTCGTCTGGTCGCGATCCTGGCCGGGGTCTAGTTGCTACTTGGTTCGGCACCGGTTGCGATGGCCTCCCCCGGGGACGACGCCCGCGCCGAGCATCAGCGCATCATCGACTTCTGGACCAAGGACAAGATCGCCAAGGCCAAGCCACGCGATTTCGTCCGTGATCCGGCAACCGGTGAGTTCGCGCTGGCGACCGCCTCCCCGACTCAGGTTCTCGGCGAGACATGGGACGAGCCGAACTTGGTGCAGGAGACCACCGGCAAGGTGCTCTTCGCGATGGGCAGGTCCTACTACGTGTGCTCGGCGTCGGTGGCCCGCGAGTCGATCGGCGGTCGGTCGATTGTCCTTACGGCTGGGCACTGCGTCTTCGACAACAAGTCGGGCAGGTTCGCCACGAACTGGATGTTCATTCCCGACTACGACAGCAACGCGGTCGCATTGACCCGCGACGGGTCCTTCTGCCTCAACACGGCCTACGGTTGCTGGACGGCCACCTCGCTAGTGGTCCACAAGGGGTTCGCTTCGCAGCGCAAGTTCAATGCTCAAGCGACCCTGTACGACTTTGCCTTCGCGGCCGTACTCGACGGTGGCACCTCGAATGCTCAGCTTGATACCACGGTCGGGTCCCAGGCAATCGCCTTCAGTCCGGTGGACATTGGCGCTGACACGCATCTGTTCGGCTACCCCGCCGCCGCGCCGTACACAGGTAAGGACCTGATCTACTCCCAGGGCCCGCTGGGCCTGGATCCACTCAACAAGAACCGGACCTACCGCGTCGCCAGCGACATGACCGGCGGCTCCTCCGGCGGACCCTGGTTCACCCCGTTCAGCGACGGCAGTGGCGAGGGCACGATGATGTCGGTGAACTCCTACGGATACACCGGAATCACTGCCATGCACGGACCGAGGTTCAATACCAACACCCAGACGCTGTTCACCACCGCGACCACGGCCACGACCAACACGATCGTTCCATAATCGCCACCAACAACGCCAAACCTCACCAACAACGCCAAACCCCACCCGGTGAACAAGAACCAGGCCACCACTGCCACCACGACAATGAAGAACAGCGGCGAAACCGCCAACAGCCATGCCCCCCAGCGGGAGGCGTTGGTAGCGGGTGTCCCGGGCGGTAGGGACACTGCATCCCAACTCGGAGGGCACGACACAGCCCCGATGCACTCGCGAGTCAGCGGTTATCCCACGGCCTCGCCGTGGTAGGGGCGCTCAACCCTGACAACACGGCGACGGCCCGATCAACCTCCCCGTCGCGGTCGGCCAGTTCCAGCCTGCAGTCGACCTCGCGGCGATACGGATCGGCCCGGGCCAGCGGGGCGAGGTCCGCCGATGGTGGACGATCCCGCTCTGACAGAGCCCAGGCCAGGCTTCGGATGCGTCCGATGACCCTGCCCGAAGGCGGCGTGACCACGCCGCTGGTCTCGCTCGGTGACCTGGGCAACTGCCGCGCGGTGCGCCTGCTCAGCGCTGAGTCGAAGCTCGGCATCGAGGACTACGTCCGCGAGATCGTCAGTCCGGACTACTCGCCATCGAGGTCAAGCTTGCCCGGGCTGTCGACGACTCAGATGTCACCCACCTGCGCTGGTTGTCACGACAACTCGGCGACCTGGTGGTCGGAGCCTGACTCGGGTTGAGTCGATTTGCTGCCGGCTCTACGCAGGCTCCGCCGACCGAGGTGCCGACGGAGCTTCGTGACCGGGGTCAGGCCGGGTACTTCAACCGGTAGGCGTTGACGATGAGGTCGACGGCCTCATCGAGGGAGTACGTCCCGGTGTTCAGGATCAGGTCGTAGTTGGCGTCGTCGGTGGGATCCCAGCTGTACAGCCGTTCCGACATCTCGACCCGGATCACGTCCTCGCGTTCCTGGCGCCGGGTGGCGACGTCGGTGCTGATCCCGTCCATTTCGACTGCTCGGGCGATGCGGACGGCCACCGGCGCGGTCAAGCGGACATGCAAGGCACGGGGCTGCTGAGCCAGGATGAAGGTGGCATTCCGGCCGAGAATCACCCCGCCCTGGTCCTTCACCGCGCCGAGGACGGTGTTCGAGTTCTCGATGGCCAGTTCGTGATCAGCACGCACATGGTCGCCGCGAGCCAGGTCCGCGTCCGAGGCGCCGGTGAAGGTCAAGTTGCGCATGAACTTGCCCATCGTGGTCTCTTCGCCGACGACCTCGGCCCCGACGGTCTCCAACTGCTCGGAGGTGAAAGCCTGGGTGAGGTAGGGCACCCCGAGACGTTCGGAAACCTTGCGGGCGATGTAGTCGGCGCCGGATCCGTACTGCTCGAAGAACGTGATCACCGGCTGCTCCGTCGGGACGACCGGTTTGGCGGCGGTCTCGCGCCGGTCCGCCAGATCGATCACGAGTTCCCGGTGCTGAGCTTCGGTGAGCGGGTACAGCCAGATGACCAGCGCGGCGACCACACCCAGGGCGGCCGGGATCCACCCGGTGGCCACCCGAAGGCCCTGCAAGGCCTCGACGGTCTGCTCGGCCGCCTTGGGGTTGTAGCCGAACGCTGCGATGACCGTGCCGCCGATGGCGCCGCCCAGGCCCTGGCCGCTCTTGCGGATCATCGACAGGATCGAGTAGCTGCCACCCTCGGACCGGGTCCCGGTCTTCCATTCGCCGTAGTCCACGGTGTCGGCCTGCATCGAGAACATCAACGCGTTGGTGCCGCCGGAGCCGATGCCGAACACGAACCAGGCGATCAGGCCAACGATGAGCGCTTGACCACCTTGCGGGACGACAGCCGCCAAGACGTAGCCGAGGACGGCCACGAAGGCGAAGGTGATGTACCCCTTGCGCTTGCCCAGCTTGACGGTGATGGTCGGGACGAAGGACGCCGCCAAGATGGTCCCGATGGTCTGCGCCAGCATCAAGAAGGTGAAGAAACTTGCGTTGCCGATGATGGCACGGGTGTAGTACATGGCGACCGCGTTCATCGTGAACATGGCACCCAAGAGGAAGAAGGCACCCAGGCACAGGATGAGGAGCGGACGGTTCTGGCGCACCATCTTCATGGTGTTGGACAGCTTGACCTTGCCGGGGCTCCTCGGAACGACCTCGCGGGTGTTGGCGAAGCAGGCCAGGTACAAGATGATCGCCAACACGCCCAGAATCGCGCAGGTGACGGTGAACTGCCAGCGCACCTGCTCGGCTGGCTTGTCGGCAATGCCCTGGAACTGGGGCGCGATGATGGCCGACAGCGCCACACCGGTGACGGCGGACGCGATCGAGCGTGCACCCGACAGCCGGGAGCGATCCAGTGAGTCCTGCGTCATCGCTGCGGACAGCGAACCGTAGGGGATGTTGACGAATGAGTAGAACAGTTGGAACAGGCAGTCGAACAGCAGGACCCAGATGAACGCCTGCTGGGGGGTGAGCCCCGCCGGAGTGCTGAACAGCGCCACCAGCGTGATCGCGAGCGGCGTGGAACCCCACAGGATCCACGGACGTAGCCGGCCCCAGCGGGTGTTCGCTTTGTCAACCGTGTTTCCGGCGATCAGGTCCGCAGCGCCGGCCCAGATCTTGGTCACGGCGTAGATGGTGCCCGCCAAAGCCGCCGGGATGCCGACGATGTCGGTCATGTACACCATCAGGAACATCGACGTCATCTGGAAGGCGAGGTTGTTGGCTACGTCCCCCAAGGCGTACGACACCACTCGGCCGTTGCTCAGCTGGCCAGTTCCGCTCTTACCCATGCGAACCTCCATGTGCTCCGTGAGCACCGCGCTCGGCAGCGTCGCGAAGCGCGGATATGGTCGACACTAGGACTTCGCCGACTCGCCCGCGGACGTTTTCCGCAACGCCCACATTGCATGCGGCCGTCCCAGCTTCCAGGGGAACCGCCAAGAAACGCTGGCGAAGCCAGCCGAATGCCGAAGCGGTCGGCGGAACTAGGGCCAAGTAGGTCCTTGACTCGCGGATCGCAGACGCGACGCGCGGTGGGCATCGGTGGCTGACTTGAGCTATGCGAACTGACCCTCCGAGAAGCGGTGTTAGCTTGAGGCGATGG
>CAYUWV010000041.1:0-15386 GCA_964448385.1 uncultured Propionibacteriaceae bacterium
GTCCCGTCCGTGAAGGAGGCGCACATTCTGGGGTCCATGAAACGCTTGGCTGCCTCCGGAATGATTTTCGTTGGATCAGAATATCGGTCCAGGAAACCCTTCATGTTGCCGGCCATCACCGTCTTGAAGCCCCAGAGTTCGGTGTCATTCATCAGGCGCTTCAGGACGGTGTGCTGGTCACCGTCCGCGCTGGTATAGACCACGCCGGCCGCTTGGGCCTGCTGGAGCAGGTACGGCCCGAAAATGAGGTCGGCCTCCGAGTTCATCATCACCACATGCTTGTTGGCGGCGATCGCTGCCAGGGCGAACTGCGCGCCCCCGCTGATACTGGATGAGGCGTCCACCAGCACGTCGATTTCTTCGCAGCCCGCAATCAGCAACCCGTCCGCACACACCGCCAGGACGCCCCGGTTGACCGCGTCGAGCACCTCCGCCCGGGTATCGACCACCTGAAAGTCGCGTCCCAGGCGTGCGGCCCAGGCGGCGGCCCGCTCGGGCCTGATGTCCGCGATGGCAATGCATTCCATCCCCGGTGTCGCGTCCACCTGGTAGACGATCCCTCTGCCAATATTGCCGATCCCGATCACGCCCACTCGAATCTTGCGCGGTAATACTGCAAGTCGAGAGAGCAAATCTGGCATGTAGGTAACTCCTTGGTGAATTTCCTAAACCCCACGCGGCGGGCCGGGGTTGCATCATACTCGGCAGAGCCTTTCCGCGAACGGGTAGCCTCTCGCGCGTGACGCCATCGGATGCCTTCATCTCCACCGGCCGGCTGGCCCCACCCGCCGACGTGCAGCGAATTCTCGCGGCGACCCACGCCGCCGTGGCACCCCTCGACAGCGGCGGGGTCTCCCAGGTGTACGCGGCGCTCGCCGCCGCGGACCCGGACCAGTTCGGGCTGGCCGTAGTGGGCACCGACGGGCAGGTGCACGATGTCGGGGACGCCCACGTCGGGTTCGCCATGATGAGCGTGGCCAAACCCTTCACCTTCGCTCTGGTCTGCGCTGAACTGGGACCGGACCGCGCCCGAGCCGAGTTGGGGGTGAACGCCACGGGATCGGCCTTCAACGCCGTGGCTCCCGTGCTCGCCGCCCCTGGCGGACGCACCAACCCCATGGTGAACGCGGGGGCGATCGCCACCTGCAGTCGCCTGCCAGGCGACACCGTGGCAGCCCAGTGGGAACACCTCCAGCGCGGGCTGTCGTTGTTCGCGGGGCGCCGGCTCGCGTTGGACGAGGCGCTGTATCAGAACGTGGCCGCGACGAACGTCCGTAACCAGGAGATCACGACAGCCCTGCAGCGGCAGGGGGCGCTCGCAGGTGATCCCGCGGACGCTCTCGAGCTGTACACCCGCCAGAGTTCGCTGCTGGTCAGCGCCCACGACCTGGCGGTGATGGGCGCCACGCTCGCAGACGGCGGCGTGAACCCGCTGACCGGAGTGCGGGTGGTGCCGCAGCGCCTGTGCCATCACGTCCTTGCGGTGATGGCCACGGCCGGCCTGTATGAGCGGTCCGGCGACTGGCTCTACGACGTCGGCCTGCCAGGTAAGTCGGGCATCGGCGGTGGCATCGTCACGGTGTCGCCGGGCAAGGGCGGCCTGGGCAGCTTCTCGCCCCGGCTGGACACCGCCGGCAACTCCGTCCGAGGAGTGCGGGCGATGGCGATCCTGGCCGAGGACCTGGGTCTGGGGTTGTTCGCCTCCCGTCCGGCCTGAGCTTCGCTGGTCCTGGGCGGTTACGCGTCGGCGGCCGGAGCGGGGGCAGGGTGGAGTTCGGCGTCATCCACACTGAACGTGCGCACCGGCCCAGCCGGAGTCGCCGCCGTTTCGAAGCGGACGGTCACCCGCCCCAGCCCACTCCCCCACACCCAGCCAGGACCGTACCTGTCGTGCACGACATCAACGCCGGGTAACCAAGACCAGGGACGCCGGGCACTCGGGGCGGCGCGCTCCTCCACCACCGCCGGTTCGCTGGTATCGAGGTCGAAGAGCGCCTCCTGGGCCACCGCTGCCAGCCCGGACACCCCGACTCCCAGCAGCCTCACCCCGGCGTGAGTGTCCAGTCCCTCGAGCAGGCCGCGCGCCACCCGTCCGATCACCTCGGGACGGTCGGTGGCGCCCAGCAACGTCCGCGAACGGGTGATTGCCGAGAAGTCCGGCCACCGGACCTTGAGCGTGACGGTGCGGGCGAACAGGTGGGCAGCACCAAGCCGCGCGGCCACCTGCGCTGCCTGGCGAGCCGCCACCGCAGCCAGGGCGGTGACATCGGTCAGGTCGTGCTCGAAGGTGTCCTCGACCGAGATCGACTTGGTTTCCCGCTCAGCCTCCACCGGACGGTCGTCACGGCCCCGGGCCAGTTCGAACAGGTTCTCCCCAGCGGCCCTCCCCAGCTCACGCACCAACTCCGCCTGCGACAGGCGCTGCAGGTCGGACACCCGCACCACGCCCAAGCGGGCGAGCCGCTCCATGGTGGCCGGTCCGACGCCCGGAATCGCCCTCGCCGGCAGTGGGGCGATCGTCGTCGCCTCAGCACCGGGTGGTACGAGGAGGACGCCGTCCGGCTTGGCGAGTTCGCTGGCCACCTTCGCCATGAACTTCGAGGTTCCGATGCCGATCGAGCCCGTCAGTCCCCCCGTCCGGTCAGTCAGCTCCGCGCGCACCCGGGCTGCCAGGTCGAGCAGATCGGCCGGCGCCAGCGACCGCTGCTCTCCCGCGGCGAGATCCACGAAGGCCTCATCGAGGCTCAACGCCTCCACGAGCGGGGACAGCTCCCGCAGCAGCTCCATGACGATCCGGCTGCTGGCGCGGTAAGCGTCGAACCGGCCCGCCAGGAAGGCGGCCTGCGGACACCGACGCCTCGCTTCGTGCATCGGCATCGCCGAATGCACTCCGAACACGCGAGCCTCGTACGAAGCGGTCGCTACCACTCCTCGCTGCCCGATGCCGCCGACGATGACCGGCTTGCCCCGCAGCGACGGCTTGTCGCGCTGCTCGACAGCGGCGAAGAAGGCGTCAAGGTCGAGGTGCAGGATGCTGGCTGAGGTGCGCACCCCAGCTGCCATCGGATCACTCCTTGTCGCGTCTGGTGTAGCGGACGAAGTCGAAGCCCTCGCGCGGTTCGCGAGAGACCTCCCGCCACTGGGCAGGGTCGATCACCGGGAAGCGCACCGAGCCGTCGGCCCGGGCATGCACTTCGGTGATGTCGAGGTCGGTGAGCTGCGACCACGCCTGGTCGTAGATGCTGCCGCCCCCGGCGACGTAGACCTCGTCGTCGAGGCTGCGCGCGAGGTCGAGCGCAGCCGCCAACGAGGTGACCGCATAGCCGGTCGCCCGTGGGGTGGTGGGCAGTGCGATCGACCCAGGACGGCTGGTGACCACGATCGTGGTCCGCCCGGGCAGCCAACGGCCGATGGCCTCGTGGGTGCGGCGACCCATGATCAGCGGATGCCCACGCGTGACCTGCTTGAACCTGGCCCAGTCCTCGGCGATTTCGAACGGCTGGCGCTCGCCGTCCCCGATGACGCCGTTGGCGCCGACGATGGCGATGGCGATGATCCTCACGGTCGGGCCTAGACCGCGATCGGGGCTTTGATGCCCGGGTGGGGGTCGTAGTCAGTGACCTCGATGTCGGCAAGGGTGAAGCCGTCGATGCTGGTCACGTCGGGGTTGAGGCGCAGCTTCGGGAGTGGGCGCGGCTCGCGGGTGAGCTGCAGGCGGGCTTGGTCGAGGTGGTTGCTGTAGAGGTGCGCGTCCCCGAGGGTGTGGACGAAGTCACCCGCAGCCAGCCCGGTGACCTGAGCCACCAGATGGGTCAGCAGGGCGTAGGACGCGATGTTGAAAGGCACCCCGAGGAAGACGTCGGCCGAGCGTTGGTACAGCTGGCACGAGAGCCTGCCGTCCGCGACGTAGAACTGGAAGAAGGCGTGACAGGGCGGCAGCGCCATCTCGCTGAGCTGCCCGACATTCCACGCTGAAACGATGTGTCGACGTGAATCCGGGTTGGTGCGGATGGCGTCGATCACACCGGCTATCTGGTCGACGTGGCGGCCGTCCGGGGTTGGCCACGAACGCCACTGGTAGCCGTAGATCGGGCCGAGGTCGCCGTTGGCGTCCGCCCACTCGTCCCAGATCGTGATGCTGTTCTCGTGCAGCCAGGCCACATTGGTGTCGCCGCGCAGGAACCACAGCAGTTCGCCGAAGATCGAGCGGGTGTGCAGCCGCTTCGTGGTCAGCAAGGGGAAGCCCTCGGACAGGTCGAAGCGCATTTGATGGCCGAAGACACTGCGGGTTCCGGTGCCGGTGCGGTCGGCCTTCTGGGTCCCGTTGGTCAAGACGTGGTCGAGTAGGTCGAGGTACTGCTTCATGCGTCCTCCTGACGTCCTTCGCCGAGCACCTGCCGCAGCAGCGGGACGAGGGCCCGCACTGCCCGGCCACGATGACTGATCGCGTCCTTGGCATCCGGGCTCAATTCGGCATTGGTGCCGTGCTGGCCGTTGGCGATGAAGATCGGATCGTAGCCGAAGCCGTTCGATCCCCGGGGCTCCAACACGAGCCGACCGGGCATGTCGGCGGTGACCGTCCATTCCCGGCCGTCGGGCGTCACCAGCGCCATCGCGCACACGAAGCGTGCCGTCCGCTGCTCGAAGGCGGTGTCCTCTAACTGGCGAATCAGCAGCTCGAGGTTCTCGCCATCGGTAGCGTGCGACCCTGCCCAGCGGGCCGAGCGGACGCCCGGCATGCCGTTGAGCAGGTCCACCGCCAGGCCGGAATCGTCGGCCACCGAGACGAGCCCGGTCTCGTGGGCCGCCGCCCTGGCCTTGAGCAGCGCGTTGTCCTCGAAGGTGGGCTCCGTCTCGGCCGGCTCGGGGTAGCCGGCGACCTCGTCGAGGGTCAGCACCCGTGCCCCGATGGCCTCCGCTGCCAGGACGCGACGGAGTTCGACGGCCTTCTTGGCGTTGTGGGTCGCCACCACGATCACCGGGGTCGCGGTCATCGCGCGAGGGCCTCCTGCTGCAACCTGGCGAGGGTGGCGCACCCGGCCAGCCCGAGGTCGAGCATGCCGTCGAGCACCGCGCGATCGAACGGTTGACCCTCGGCGGTGCCCTGCACCTCGATGAAGCGGCCGTCGCCGGTCGCCACAATGTTCAGGTCGACCTCGGCCGCCGAATCCTCCTCGTAGCACAGGTCGAGCAGGGTCGTGCCCTGGTGCACCCCGACCGACACCGCACTCACCGTGCCGGTCAGCGGTTCGCCCGCCAGCCGACCACGCCCCCTGAGCCAGGTCACCGCGTCGGCCAACGCCACGTAGGCGCCCGTGATCGAGGCAGTCCGGGTACCTCCGTCCGCCTGCAGCACGTCGCAATCGAGAACGATGGTGTTCTCGCCGAGGGCCTGATAGTCGATCACGGCCCGCAACGACCGTCCGATGAGCCGACTGATCTCGTGGGTGCGCCCGCCGATCCGTCCCTTCACCGACTCGCGATCGCTGCGGCTGTGGGTCGCCCGAGGGAGCATCGCATACTCGCTGGTGACCCAACCCAGGCCTGAACCCTTGCGCCAGCGGGGCACGCCCTCGGTCACCGAGGCTGCCACCAGGACGCGGGTACGACCGTACTCCACCAGCACGGAGCCCTCGGCATGGTCGAGCCAGTTCCGGGTGATCCGGACGTCTCGCAATTCGTCGGGTGCGCGTCCATCGATTCGTGTCATCGGCATAGGCTCACCCTACCGAGCAGCCCCCAGTTCGCCTTTGGGCCCCGCCCCCGGACTCTCAAGATGACAAAACACATACCCCCGGGGGTATACTGGTGACACCAAAGCAAAAGGAGAAACCATGTGCAGTCCCGTCAGGTGCCGCGTGTGCGGCAAGACCACTTGGGCCGGTTGCGGCCAGCATGTCGCCTCGGTCAAGGCCAGCGTCCCAGCCGGCCAGTGGTGCGACGGTCACGCCGACCAGCCCGCTGCGAGCGGCTCCGGGGTCTTCAGCCGGTTCTTCGGTCGGTGAACGGCCGCCTGAACCGCAGCCGGGGCACGGTCTGGATCGTGGGACTCGCCCTGGCTGCGGTCGGCTCGCTCTCGGCCTGCAGCACCCCCACCGTCAGCACCAGCGCTGGTCCTCCCGCGGCCTCGGCGCCCGCCACCGGCGCCACGCTGTCCCCTGCCGAGTTCGCCGCCGCGGCGAAGCTGCCTGGCACGGTGCTCTTGGACGTCCGCACCCCGGCGGAGTTCGCCGCCGGGCACCTCCCCACAGCGACGAACCTCGATGTGGAGTCGCCCGGTTTCGCGACGGCGATCACCCAACTCGACCCGTCGAAGACTTACGCGATCTACTGCCGCAGCGGCAACCGTTCGAAGGCGGCCATGGCCACACTCCAGCAGGCGGGCTTCACCTCGGTGTTCCACCTGGGCGGCGGAATCACATCGTGGCAGGCAGCCGGCGGCGAGGTCACCACGGGCTGAGCGACCGCGTTGAACGCTGCCGGCGCTGCGCCGGCGGGACGTGGGGCCTCTCCGTTGCCAGGTCAGGCGGTCGCCAGGTCAGGTGAGGGTGTAGACCTGTTCCACTTCGGTCACGAACCCGCCCAGCAACCGCCGTCCGATGCCTTCGAACATCTCCGGGCTGCCGGTCGTGAGGAACCGCAACGAGCGGCTGCGAGGCGCCGTGTGCAGCAAGCCGTGGTCGGTCAGGGTGGCGAAGGTTTCCTTGGCACACTCCTCGGCCGAGGAGACCAGCGTGACGTCGTCACCGATCACGTACGAGATCACGCCCGCGAGCAGCGGGTAGTGGGTGCAGCCAAGGATCAAGGTGTCGATCGCTGATTCCCGAAGCGGCAACAGGTAGTTCCGTGCAGCTTGGAGCAGCTCGGTTCCGCCGGTGATCCCGGCCTCGACAAAGTCAACGAACAACGGACACGGCGCGGTGACCAGCTCCACCCCGGGCACGGCCGTCAGCGCGTCGTCGTAGCTCTGCGACGTGGCGGTGGCCTCGGTACAGATCAAGCCGATCTTGCCCGTCTTCGTCACGCGGACGGCGCGACGGGCGGCTGGCAGGATCACGTCGATCACCGGCTGGTCGTACCGCTCACGGGCATCCCGCAGTACCGCCGAGGAGGCCGAGTTACAGGCGATGACAAGGGCCTTGACGTCTTGCTCTGCCAGGAAGTCCAGGCACTCCAGCGCATACTCCCTGACTTCGGGGATGCTCTTGGTGCCGTAGGGGGCACGGGCCGTGTCGCCCAGGTAGATCATGTCCTCGCCGGGCATCTGGTCGAGGATCGCCCTGGCAACGGTCAGGCCACCGAAACCGGAGTCGAAGACCCCGATGGGTCCGGCACGACGCTCGGACAGATCTGCCTCAGTAACCGCGGTCACGGTGCCCGACTCTATTCCTGCTGCATCATGGAACAAACTCACGCCACCTGGAGCCCCATGCAGATCCCGCCCATCGATGTCACCCGCTGGGCCTTGCGTGCTTTCGAGCTGCTCGAAGACGCCAAGCGAGCCCTTCTCCCGCAGCCGCCCCAGCCGCCGCAGCCGCCCCCTAAGAGTGACGCCGACCGGCGCACCCCGCCTGAGATCTGGTAGCGGCCCTCGTGCCGGGCTACCGGCGCGACAGCAACGTCAGGCTGGTCCGCCCGGCTCCCGAACTGGCACAGCCCTTGACCGCACAGCCGCCGCACCCCTGCGGCGGGCAGCCCAAGGCCAGCGACCGGGTGGTGATCCGGCCGGTCCGCACCAGGTGATCCATGGCGGCCCGCAGCACATCCGGGGCCAGTCCGGTTCGCCGGCTCATCTCGGCGATGGAACTGATCCCGGCTTCCACCTGATTCAGCACGATGCTCAATGGGCCGCTCACCACAAGAGCCTTCCGACTTGGAAGACGACGACCGCGAGGCTCCAGGCGATGGCGAGTTGCAGCACCACCCCGAAGCTGGTCCACCGGGTGCCGATCTCGCGCTGCTGCGCCGCCAACGTCGCCACGCACGGGGTGTAGGCCATCAGGAAGACCATGAAGGCGACCGCAGCCGGCAGTGGGTGACCGCCGGATGATTCGATGAAGTCGGCGCGCACCCGCTCGCCCAGGGAGCCCGGTTCGGCACTGTCCGCCGGCTCGTCGATGGCGAAGGTCTGCGCCCAGGACGAGATGACCGCCTCTTTCGCCACGAAGCCGACGACCAGCGTCGAGGTGGTTTCCCACGTCCCGAAACCGGCCGGGGCGAACACCGGGGCGACCGCCTGAGCCGCAACGGCATAGACGGAATCCTGCACCGGCACCTCACCGAAGCCGGCATCGCCCCGTGCGGGCACGGACTGCAGCAGCCAGACCGCACACACGGTGACCACGATGATGCCCGACGCAGTCTGCAGGAAGCCCTTCAACCGCACCCAAGTCACCGAGGCGGTCAACCGCACCGTCGGCACCTGGTAGGCAGGCAGGTCAATCACCAACGGCTCGACCACCTCCCCCTTCCAGAGCGTGCCGCGCAACAGCAGACCGACTCCGACGATGATGGCGATCGACGCCAGGTACATCGCGAAGACCACCGTTCCGGCATTGGAACCGAAGAAGGCGGCGCCCAGCATCACGAACACCGTCAGCCGAGCGGTGCACGGGGTGAACGGCACCAACAGCGAGGTCAGGATGCGCTGTCTGGCCGACGGCAGAATCCGCGTGGCACTGATGGCCGGGACGTTGCAGCCGTACCCCACGATTAGGGGCAGGAAGGCTCGGCCTGGCAGCCCGATCGCGCGCATTGTTCGGTCGGTGACCACGGCGGCCCGCGCGAGGTAGCCAGAATCCTCCAGCAGGGCCAGCAGCACGAACATCAGGGCCATGAGCGGCACGAACGTGAGCAGCATGCCGACCCCGGCGATCAGCCCGTCAACCACGAGGCCCTCAACCCACGTGCCGCTGAGTCCCACCGCCGCGAGCGCCCCGCCAGCAGCGCCCGAGACCGGTCCCGAGAAGAAGCCGTCCAGGGCGTCCTGGAAGGGCGCGGCGACGACCGTGGTGACTTGGAAGACCACCCACATCACCGCTAGGAACAGCAGCGGTCCGATGACTGGAGCGGTCGCCCAGCGATCGACCCGGTCAGAGAAGCTGGCCTGCTGCGAGCCATGGTCAACGGTCGCGGCCTCAACCGCGGTGGCGACCCAGCCGAAGCGCTCGTCGTCGATGGCCAACGTGTCGGTCAGTGCCGCCGGCCTCGGGCGAGGTTTCGCCACGGCGTGGGTGACCAGGTCGCGGACGGTCGCAGCGAGTTCGTCCAGGCCGGTGCGGCGCCGCGGATCGATGCCGACCACCGGGCAGCCCACCGCGGCTGACAGCGCCGAGAGGTCGAGCTCGACGCCGCGCTTGGCTGCGACGTCGAGCATGGTGAGGGCCAGGACGACTCGCAGCGAGCGTTCGCGGACCTGCGAAACCAGGTAGAGGCTGTGGGAGAGCCGGGAGGCGTCGACGAGCACGATGGTCACATCGGGGCGCTCGTCGGCGGGCGCATCCACCAGCAATTCCCGGGTCAGGGCCTCGTCCGGCGACTCCGGGACGAGCGAGTAGGCGCCCGGCAGGTCGACCAGGGTGATGTCGAGGCGGCCGTCGTCGGGCTCGCAGTCACAGTCCTCACAGGTGCAGCTGGCAGCGGTCCGCGTGGTTCGCCAGATCCCCCTCGAGACTTCGACAGTGGTGCCCGGCCAGTTGCCCATCGTTACCCGCGAGCCGGTGAGCGCGTTGAAGAGCGTCGATTTGCCAGTGTTCGGCGAACCCGCCAGCGCCACCACCGGGGCGTCCGAACCGGCGCCCAGGTTCGCCCCAGCGCCATGACAGGTGGCCTTCACCGAGGGCGGACGGACCCCCAGCACCGGCAGCGCCCGTGTGGCAGGTTCGGTCATGCGATTACGTTTGCGGTCAGGTTCGCCAACACCTCGGGTCCCAGGGCGATCCGAGAACCGCCGACCACGACCACGCGGCCGCCGCCGGCCGTCTTCTGCAGGACATGGAGCCGGGCGCCGCGGCGAATCCCCAAGGCCGCCAGGCGACACTCGGCGGAGGCGGAGTTCGATCCACCGACGAGCAGCAGTGGTGTGTGCAACGGCGCCTGGGCCAGAGTGATTCCCGCCATGTAGGTAAGCCTACGCTTATCTACTACCGTCGGTAGCACAGATCCGGCTTTTTGACACAAAATCCTTGCGAAACCCGCTGGAGGCACTCGGCGTGACCCTCCGGCGGCGCAATTCAGGCTCTGGCCTGGGTCAGCAGACCCTCGCTGAGGTAGGCGAGCCACTCATACAACCGGTAGGGGAAGCTGCGTGGGTCATCGTCGGGCAGTGCGTCGAGTTCGTCGGCGTCCTGCGCCTTCTCGATCCCCAGCCGGACGGCCAGGCTCAGTCGCAAACCGGTGAGCACCTTCAGCCACTGGTCGAGCTCGATCACCCGCACCTGCAACGGCCGACGCCCACCGTCGGTCTCACGCAGGGCCGCCAGGGCCAGCTCGGCTTGTTCGAGCCGATCATCTCGCTGCCGGGCCTGGGTGAAGCGACGGAATTCCTGCGACGCCTCGGCGTCGCCCGGATAGGCGTCCGGGAACAGCCGTGCGATCACGGGGTCGTCGGGATCCAAGGTGGTCGACGCGGTGAGTTCGGCCTGCCACCGTTCGAACGGGTCGGGGTGCTTGACGGCACGGGGTTCGTCCGACCCCAGCAACCCGGCGAAGTCGTCGATCAGTGATTCCAGCAGGGCGGCCTCGTACTCGGTGAGTCGCACCCGGATCAGCGGTCCACGACGGCTGAAGCCCCTCACGACGACTTCTCCAGCGTTGCCCAGAGCCCGTACGCGTGCATGGCCTCGACGTCGGATTCCATCTGTTCGCGGGAACCGCTGGAAACCACGGCCTTGCCCTCGTTGTGGACCTGCAGCATCAGCCGGCTGGCCTTCGGCTCCGGGTAGCCGAAGTAGGTGGTGAAGACGTGCGTGACGTAGCTCATCAAGTTCACCGGATCGTCCCACACGATCGTGACCCAGCCCAGATCGATGGCCTGCTCCTCGGCCTCCCGCACCGTGGTTGCGGTGCCGCCCGCGGGAGTCCAAGGAACCGACGAGGAACTCATAGGGCCATTGTGTCACGCCCCCTCGCTAGGCTGGCGGGCATGGTTTCCGAACCTCGCGAGGTCCCCTCCCCGAGCACGGCACTGCTCACTGACCACTACGAGCTGACCATGGTGCGGGCAGCCATGGGTTCCGGCACGGCCCACCGGCGCAGTGTGTTCGAGCTGTTCAGCCGCCGGCTACCCACCGGCCGTCGCTACGGCGTGGTGGCCGGGGTCGGCCGAGCGCTGGACGCCCTGGAGAGTTTCCGGTTCGGTGAGCCGGAAATCGACTTCCTGCTCAGCGCCGGGGTGATCGACACCCACCTGGCGCAGTGGCTCGCGAACTACCGGTTCACTGGCAGCATCTGGGGGTACCCCGACGGCGAGGTGTACTTCCCCGGCTCGCCGCTGCTGATCGTCGAAGGGACCTTCGCCGAAGCGGTGATCCTCGAGACAGTGCTGCTGTCGGTCTACAACTACGACTGCGCGGTCGCCGCAGCAGCCTCACGCATGGTGCTGATGGCCGACCACCGACCGTGCATCGAGATGGGGTCACGGCGGGCCAACGAGAACGCGGCCGTTGCGGCCGCGCGCGCCGCCTATCTTGTGGGCTTCGCCTCCACCTCGAACCTGGCCGCCGGTCGCCGCTACGGCATTCCCACCGTTGGGACGGCGGCGCACTCGTTCACGCTGCTGCACGACACCGAAGAAGAGGCGTTCGCCGCCCAACTGGCCGCGCTGGGCGAGAACACCACCTTGCTGGTCGACACCTACGACATCGAGTCCGCCGTGCGCACCGGAGTTCGGCTCACGCAGGGACGGCTCGGGGCCGTCCGACTGGACTCGGGCGACCTCGCAGAGCAAGCGGCCGACGTCCGGGCCCTGCTGGATTCCTTAGGGGCAACATCAACCCGCATCATCGTCACGTCCGACCTGGACGAATACCAGATCGCTGCGCTGCGCGGTGCACCGGTCGACGGCTACGGGGTCGGCACCTCCCTGGTGACCGGCTCAGGGGCCCCGACCTGCGGTTTCGTGTACAAGTTGGTTGCTAGGGCTGCCGACGACGCCCCCGACTCGCCGTTGTTCCCGGTGGCCAAGAAGAGCCTCAACAAGACCTCGATCGGCGGACGGAAGTTCGCCCTGCGCCGGCTCGACGAACGTGGCCGCGCTGAGGCCGAAGTGATCGGCATCGGGACGCCTCCCGCGGGTGACCACAACGACCGTCCGTTGCTGATTCCGCTCGTGGTCGACGGCCACATCGTCGGACGCGAATCCCTCGACACTGCCCGGGAGCGACATCAGGCCGTGCTCGCCGAACTCCCGTTGACAGCCCACAAGATGTCGCGGGGGGAGCCAGCGGTCGACACGGTGCTGCTGGACGACCTCGGCGGCCTCGCCGACAACCCCTACGCGAAGCGGGAGACGACATGACCAACGCCCTGATCGTCGTGGACGTGCAGAACGACTTCTGTGAAGGCGGCTCCCTGGCAGTCGCCGGAGGTGCCGCGGTCGCCGCCGAGATCTCCCTCCTGCTCGGTGGGCCCTACGAGTACGACCACGTGGTTGCCACCCGCGACCACCACATCGACCCAGGGCCGCACTTCTCCGCGACTCCGGACTTCGTGGATTCCTGGCCGGCGCACTGCGTCGCCGGGACGGCGGGGGCGGCGTTCCATCCCGCCTTGGTCAACCGTCCGTTCGAGGCGATCTTCGACAAGGGCGAGTACCAGGCCGCCTACTCCGGCTTCGAGGGCTCCTACGAGGGGACGGGCCTGGCCGAGTGGCTGGCCCGCCGCGGCGTCGACTCGGTCGATGTTTGCGGGATCGCCACCGACTACTGCGTCCGCGCCACGGCTCTCGACGCCGCCGCGGCCGGGTTGTCGACCCGCGTCCTGCTGGGCTTGACAGCCGCCGTCGCGCCCGATCGACTGCCTCACACCTATCAGGCACTTCGTGACGCTGGGGTCCGCCTCGTCGACCTTCCGGAACGCACGGACGCCTGAGGGCCCGGCGTCCGGATCGGTGACCCAGGGAGTTGCGCGGCTCTCCGGTCCCTACTCCGCGAGGAACAGGCTGGTCACCGGTCGGCTCGCCGCGGGCGCCGGCGCGGTGAAGCCGTTCATCACCCAGGCCAGTCGCAGTGCCCGCTCGTCGACGTAGAGCTCCTCCATGGTCATGGGGCTGCCGTCGGGGTGGCTGAGCGGGACCCGCCAGTTGGGGTATTCGTTGGTGGTGCCCGGCTGGTTCTGGGTGCGCCAGTCGCCCACCGCATCGGGCAGCGCGGCGCACAGCACCCGAGCCGGCGTGGCCACCAGGTAGCGGTGCAGGGCCAGCACGATGTCCTCGGTGGTTGGCTCGGTCTCGGTCAGGAAGCCCCGCCAGCGCAGCGCGTTGACGAATGCGGCCTGCTCTTGCTCGGCGACCGCCAATTCGGTCTCCAGCGATTCGGTGAGCAGCCCGAGGCGGTGCTGCAGCTTGACGTGCTCCTTGGCCAGGTAGCCGGCCGTGGGTGGCAGGTCATGGGTGGTGACCGAGGCCAGGCAATACTCCCGCCAAGCTTCCGGGGGCAGCGGCTGTCCGCTGTGATCCGTCTCGAACCAGGCAATGGAGGTGCCCAGGATCCCGCGATCCCGCAGGTAGTCACGGACCCACGGCTCCACGACGCCAAGGTCCTCCCCCACCACCAGCGCCCCGGCCCGATGCGCTTCCAGGGCCAGGATGCCGACCATCGCCTCGTGGTTGTAGCGGACGTAACTGCCCTTGGTCGGAGGCATGCCGCGCGGCACCCACCACAGCCGGAACATGGCCATGATGTGGTCGACCCGCATTCCGCCGGAGTGCCGCAGCAGTCCCACCACCATGGTGCGGAACGGTGCGTAGGACAGGTCGTCCAGACGGTCCGGACGCCAAGGCAGCTGCCCCCAGTCCTGGCCGGTCTGGTTGAAGTGGTCGGGAGGGGCCCCGACGCTGACGCCTTCGGCGAAGAGGTTGCCGTACGTCCACGCCTCAGCGCTCTGGCCGCTCACGCCGACCGCCAGGTCGCTCATGATGCCGACGCGCATGCCGGCGTCTCGTGCCGCGGACTGGGCGGAGCGGAGCTGGTTGTCCGCCACCCACTGGATCCAGGCGTAGAAGATGATCTCGTCGGCCTTCGATTCGGCGAACACCGCCGCCTCGGGCGACGACGGCCGGCGCAGTTCGACGGGCCATTCCCGCCAGTTCATGCCGTACGCGTTGGCCAGCGCGCACCAGGTCGCGAACTGGGTGATGCTGCGTCCCTCACGGCGGAGGAAGTCGTTGAAAGCCATTCGACGGGCAGGACGCAGGCCGTGGCGGTAGATGATCCTGAGGGCCTCGATCTTGGCGTCCCAGATCACATCTCGCGAGATCAGCGGCTCACCGGCGAGCTTGTCCGCCAGGGACGCCTTGAGCGAAGCGATCCGGGCGCGATCCCTGGCATCGAGTTCGCCGTGCTCAGGGATGTGCTCGGGCCGCACATACAGCGGGTTCACATAGCGCCGGCTGGTCGGCAGGTACGGCGAGGGCTCCAGCGGCGTCATTGGCTGCGCCGCATGCAACGGGTTGACCAGCACGTAGCTGGCGAAGTGCTGCGTGGCTGACCAGGTGCACAAGTCGGCCAAGTCCAGCAGGTCACCGATCCCCCAGGAATCCTCCGACCGTACGCTGTACAGCTGGACGGCGTAGCCCCAGGCCCGCTTCTCCCCCATCGAGGCCGGGAAGCCGAGGAAGTGTGGGCTGACCACGAGGGTTCCCTCCGAGGCGCCGGATTCGGTGGTCGCCTGCAGCCGGTGGTACCCCAACGGCAGGTCCGCCGGGAGTTCGAAGGCGGCCTCTCCGATCAGCTGGCCGTCGATCCAGCGGGGTTCGACCAGGTGGGCGACCTGCCGAATGTCGAGGTAGCCGCCCTCTTCCAGCCGGACGGCCACGCGGACCCACGCGCCGTCCGGCACGTGCAGGAGGACTCGCTGGCCGCGTCCTCGTTCCATCACCGTGCAGGGGGGCACCACCCTCGTCCACGGCCGGTCGCGCCACGCCTGCAGGGCAGCGGCGGCCTTGTCGGGATCAGAGGCGTCCACGTCCATGCCGGCGAGGATCGCGACGAGTGTGTCGTCCTCGATCTCGGTCCGCCGGCCTTTCCAGTCCCAGAACTCGGTCGCGATTCCGAAGGCAGCAGCCAGTTCGTTGAGGAACGGATTGGACAGGGGCATGCCGTGCGCCTTCGTCAGCGGGGACAGGACGGAGCCACGATACCGGCTTCAGCCCTGATTGCCCGCTTCGA
>CAYUWV010000042.1:0-15329 GCA_964448385.1 uncultured Propionibacteriaceae bacterium
CGAACCTCATGGCTGGTGCTCATACCTCGACACTACGCTCAAACGACCTCGTCCGGGGATGTTGCCGACTGTTCCGCCGTGAGTGTAGGAACCGGCAGCCCTGTGCAGTGAGACAGCCCCACAGCAGGGGCTCAGGCTTCCTTGATCAGGTTGTGGTCCCACCGCAGTCGTCCAGTCTCGAGCCCGATGGCCAACGCGCGATCGAGGGTGTCGCTGAACCCAGTGGTGAGTCGCTTGAAGCCGAAGATCTCCCGCGTGTCGGTCTTGAGTTCCTCGACGTTGATGCCTCCGGACTGCCGGGCGACCTCGCGCATGGCATTGGCCAGCTCGTGAGGGCTGATGTGGTCGAGTTGGCGGTCCTGTGACTGGTCCGGGCGGAAGTCACGCCAAAGCTGCGGGTCGACCCCGTCCTGCCAGAAGAAGCCGAACTGGTCTGGGCGCCGACGTCCAGCTTGCAGGATGCTCTCAATCCGTGACTGGGCCACGCGGGTGAGCCCGAACGCGTTGGCCACCTTCTTGGCCAGGCGCTGCTGGTGGATCGGACCCTCTGCCGAAATGCCTTCCTCGAGGAGGGCCCGGACCACCGTGCGCGCCGTGGCACTGTTTGCCAGTGAGTCGAGGTACGACACGTCGCCAGCGGCACGCGGCGTCCATGGCCGGAACCGATTCGGGGCGTTCGTCGCAGAGGGGGCCAGCGATTCCACGAGGCGCTTGGGTGCCTCGGGCACCGAGGTGGATCCCGCCAGTGTGCTGGTGACACGGGCGGGAGCCGCCGGCGCTGCTGGTTGGGGGCTAACCGTCGGTGGCACGTCCTGGTCGTTGTCACCCGGGGGAATCGCGGCCGTTTCCTGCTCCAAGGTGGCGACCTTCGCTTCTCGGAGGACCTGTTCCAAGCGGTCCAGCACGGCCTCGGGGTCGTCGAGCCACGTCGGGAGCCACACCCGCTCCACCGCCGGCCACCGCAGCATGGCCCCCAGCACCTGCGTGGGCATGCCGTCTCGGTCGTTCACCGTGGCGCGTTGGGCCCAGCCCGGGCCGTCGAGCAGAACCGCCACCAAGGGTTGTTCCGGCGTGTCCGGACGAGACAGCTGCAGGTCGACCCTGAAGTCCGACAACCCGACGTCCGTCGTGACGATGACGCCCCGTTCCTTGAGTCGCGCGGCGATCTCATCGCGGTGCCGATCGGCCACGAGGGTGCGAGAGGCCGTGTTCTTCAGCTCGTCCGTACCGCCGACCGCGATGTCGAGGTACTCCCGAAGGTGTTTGATGCCCAGCGCGCTCGTCTCTTCGGCCCGCAGCTGCGAAGGCTCGAACGACGAGTAGATGACCACTTGGCGACGGGCCCGGGTGATGGCGACGTTGAGTCGTCGCTCTCCGCCACCCAGGTTCAGTGGGCCGAAGTTCAGGGGCAGGACGCCTCGCTCGTTCACGCTGAAAGCGGTGGAGAACAGGATGACGTCCCGCTCGTCACCCTGGACGTTCTCGAGGTTCTTGACGAAGAGTCCGTCACCGGTGGTCGCATCGAGGGCGGCCGCGAGCCGCGGGTCGTCGGCATCGCGGAGCAAAGCCTCGACGAGGGCTCGCTGTGGTGCGTTGAAGGTGACCACCCCGATGGAGGGCATGGTTCCCTCGGGGGCGGCGTCGAAGCGACGCTGGATCTCGGCGAGGACGGCGTGAGCCTCCTCCGGATTGGTGCGCAGCGCCTTGCCCTTCCCGGCGCGAAGGAACGTGCCGCCGACCAGGACCTGGTTGATCCCATGCCCGTTGATACCCCTGTCGGCGGCCCCGATGGTGGGCGCCGGGAACGAGGACAGGCGGCCCTCGTAGTAGCGCGCGTTGCTGAAGGCGATCAGCGATTCGTCCTGGCTGCGGTAGTGCCACGACAGCCAGCGACGCTTCACACGTGCCTGAACGCACTCCGACAGGATCGACTCCTCGTCCTCGATGACGCCGGACTCGAAGTCGTCCTCGTCGTCGATGCGCTGGGTGATCTCCGCGAACGACGTCGGGGGCATCTGCAAGCTGTCGCCCACCACGACCACGCTGCGGGCGCGCCCGATGGCACCGATGGCGTCCGCCACCCGGATTTGCGACGCCTCGTCGAAGACCACCAGGTCGAACTGGAGCGAACCCACCGGGAAGAACCGCGCCAGCGAGTCGGGGCTGACCAACACGCAGGGCATGATCTCGGTGACCAGCGAGCCGTACTGGGCCATCAGATCCCGCACACTCAGACCGCCGCGTTGCCGGGACAACTCCCGCTTGAGCGCACCGATCTGTCCGGAAGTCGCCTCGCTGGAGAAGGATCGGCGCCTGAGCGCTTCAGCGGCCAGCGCACCCTTGAGGCTGTCGCGGGCGATCGCGGCGTTCTCGCAGTAGCGAACCACAGTCCGGTTGTGTGCGTCCGCATCGAACACCGTCAGGCCCTGGACGCGCCGTCGCTCGGCGAGCGAAGCCAAAGCCACGCCGCGCTCCAACGCGAGCGACGCCTCGTCACTGGGGATCTCCCCAGTGACCAGTTGGGTGTGCGCCGCCTGAAGCCCCCAGGAACGCAGGGGACTCAGATGTTGGCGGAGTCCGAGCCAGCGGGTGAGACTACTCAGCTCCGGGTCCTGGGTTCCCCGCTGCGGACTGGTCTCGAGCCACCGGGGCACGAGGCCACGGTCGCCCGACCACCGCCGCATATCCTCGGGGCCGGCACGCAGGGACCGTTGCACGTGGATCCAGGCGTCGGCAAGTTGGCGGACGGCAAGCCGTGACGCCTCGGGCGGCCGGTCAGCGGTCGCCAGGAAGTCGCGTACTGCGCCGATGAAGGGCCTCGCCTCGGGGCCGGGGGCGAGCTGGTCGGCTACCCAGGCGAGCCACGCCACCTGGCGATCCAGAGCGCCCTGACCGTCGACGGTCAGGGGGTTCCACCCCAGGGGGATGACCAGGCCAGGGATGGCCTGGGCGCGTTCAGCCAACTGCCGCATCGTTGCCTGAAGGTGGAGCAGACCGGCGACCGTCTGCTCGACCTCCTTGTGGTGCAGCCCAGAGCCCGAGGTCAAGGTGGGGGTCAGCTCAGCGCCCACCGCCAGCAGGCGCTTGCGCCGTCCGAACCACGAGGACTGAGCGGCCGCCTGCGCGCGGGCGTAGATGTCCGCCAGGGGCAGCTCGAGAGCGGCGGGCGTCGCCACGCCGAGGGTCGTCCGCGCGGCGGTGATGAACGCTGCGTACTCGCGCTGGAGGTCCCGTGTCGCGGCCTGCCAGCGTGGCGTGCGCACCTCGTCGAGCAGACCCAGGGGGAGCGGGCTCCTGGTCAGCAGTTCGGCGAGCAAGCCCAGATCGTCGGGGGTCTGCGCCGACCACACCACTCGGTACAGTCCACCAGCCCCCTCCAGCGTCGCGAGCCGCCCGAGTTGCCCGTCGATGTCACGGGCAGCCGAGGCCACGGTGACCAGGTTGACCTCAGCGGGGTCGTCCGCCACCGCGAAGGTCCACGGACCCACGGGGGCGGGGCGCGCCGCGTCGGCAACGTAGGGAAGCGTGCGCATCAACCCTCGCAGCGACTCGATCGTCGCCGCGTTGCCGGGGCCGACCAGGTGATCGGGGAGGGTGAGAGCCGCCCCGGCACCGTAGGCGTGGCGCGCGGTTTCGGCTCCGTACAGGGAAAGGCCCGCGCTGTTCGGGTCATGCAGCCGTGTGGCGTAGCGCGTCAGGGCGGCGCCGGCTGCCCGCGCGTTCTCCGAGCTGGCCTGCAGTCCCTCGGAGTCGCTGCGCAGAGTGAGGTCGAGTGCCCGGGCGATCTGCCGGCGGACGGCTGTGGGACGGCTGTCGTGGTCATGCAGGTCGAGGGTGAAGTCACCCAGCCCGACGGCGTGCACGCGGCGGGAGACCACCTCCAGGGCGGCCCGCTTTTCGGCGACGAACAGGATGCGTCGTCCCTCGGCGATGCCACGAGCCAACAGGTTCGCGATCGTCTGCGACTTGCCCGTGCCCGGTGGTCCCTCGAGGACGAAGGTGCGCCCGGTCATGGCGTCCGCGATCGCTGCCAGTTGCGAGCCGTCCGCTGGGATGGGGCAGCGCAACCCCAGTTCGTCCAGATCGGGGTTGGTCGGCGCCGGTGCTGGATCGATAAACTCCGCGGTGGGGGTGTGCGCGAGGTGCTTGGCCAAGGGGGCGCTGAGCAACTCCTCCCAGTTGTCCGCCAAGTCCTTCCAGAGCCGGTACTTGGCGAACTGCAGGAGGCTGACATCGGCGGTCTCTTCGACCCGGAACGGGAGCCCCTTGTCCACCAGCGATTCGCGCACGCCTCGCAAGGCCGCTTCGAGGTCGATCCCGTGATCGTCCAACTCGGGATCGGCAAGGGTTGGCAGAGAGAGACCGAAACTCAGCCGGAGTTTCTCCAGCAGGCAGAAGTTCGGGGTGCTGGAACCGGCCTCGTCCAGGACCAGCCGATACGTCGACCCTCGACTTCCGGACGTCTTGAGGACGACCGGAACGAGCACGAGCGGCGACCGCAGTTGCCTGCCGTCCAGTTCCCACACCAGGGTCCCGAGTGCCAGGTACAGGTTGTTGGCCCCGGTTTCCTCCTCGATCGTGCGGGCCTTGTAGGCAAGGGCGCGGAGGCGACCGAGGTAGCTGTCGCTGGTCAGGTCGGTGAACACCGAGGACTTGGCGAGGAGCGCCTCGTCCAGGACGGACGGGGGCAGGTCGGCGGCCAGGTTGATCCCGTCCCGGTGGCGGTACACGTCGTCGAACGTGTCCCCGGCGGCCAAGGTGAGCGTCCGGCCGCTCAGGACCAGCTCTTCCAGACTGGTGAGGCCTGGGGCTGACACGTGGAGCCTGACCGCACCGCGAGGACTGAAGTTGATCAACCGGTTGCGCAGGCTGAGGTCCAGCAGGGCGTTCTTCCACCGCTGGACGCGGGCAGGAACCGGCTTGCCATGTCGTTCGATCGCCCTTGAGGACTCGGAGATCGCCATGTTCCGTTCGGCCGGTGCCACGCTGTGCTGCGCGGGCTGGTACACGACCGTGTGCCAGCCGCCGTCTTCGGACCTGGCGATCGCAGGGAGCGGCAGGATGTGGCTGCGTCGAGCCGACCAGATGTCCACGACCCCGACAACATTGTCTGGGTGTTGGCGCACGAGGAGTTCTGCGGCGGTGCAAGCCTCGCGGAAGGCGACGGGGGCTTCCCGTTCGGTGGCCAGGGTCGTTTCGATGACACCCAGCTGACCGAGGTCGAGCCGGTTGATCAGCTCCGAGACTTCGACGCTCACGGCGGACCAACTGTCCGTCTCGTGACGCCACCATCCCACGAGCGCGTGGCCTTTGAGCACCCACACGAGGGGGCGGATTCCCGCCTGTTCGAGCGCAGCCGAGAAGAGCAGGGTGGTGTCGAGGCAGGTACCCAGCCGGTTCGTGAACAGGTCCGCGGGAGTGCGTATCTTCTGGCCCTCGTCCCAGCTCGGCGGCGGTTCGCTGTAGCGCACCCGCCAGCCCCGGACGGCTTCGAACACCGCCGCCACAAGGGCATCGACCCGCTCAGGGCCGGATTGGTAGCCGTCGATCTGGCTCTGACCGGTCGTGCGGCGCAGCGTGTCACCGACCGACCCCAGCAACTGGGTGATCTCGGGCGCGTTGGGCATCACGTGCGCGGCGAGCAACTCCAGGGCGAGGCCGGGAGGCTGCCACAGCCACTGGCGGGCCGCCAGGACCGTCACCGGTTCGGACGCGCTGCCGACGACCTCGCCGGCGTGGGACACGGTGATCTCAAGCGTCCCAGGCCTCGCCTCCTCAACCTGGTTCATCGCGGCGGCGTCGAGGTGCACGGCCAGATCCCGGAGGCTGGCGGTCGAGTTCTCCTCCAGGTCGGCGTGGGCCGTGAAAGGCTCCGACAGCACCCCTTGGGCGTCCCGGACAGCGATGGCCACCTCGAGCCCGCTGCGGCGGACGCCCGTGTTGTGCAATGTCACCCGGCGCACTGGCGAGATCCGGTTGTGAGCCATGGCATGGCTGACGATGGGGTAGACCTCCGCCTCGATGCGGAGGGTGTCTGCAGACATCCTGCTCCTCGCTGTCCGGCCGCAACCTGGGGGAGTCGCCGTCCGGGTGCGCCTGTCGTGGGCGGTGAGTAGCGCCCGGCGGCAGGCACGACTCTACCGGGGGTCTGCGGATGTCCTGGACAGCGCGGAGTGGGCTAGAACCACGCGATCAGGCGGCTGCGACACCCGCTTCCCGGGCAGGTTCAAGGGCGGAGCCCAGAATCTCGCGGACATCAGAAACGAGGCGGACGTCGAGGTCGGCCAGGATTTCGTCCGGGACGTCGTCGAGGTCGGCTTCGTTGCGCTGGGGCAGGTAGACCACGCGGAGTCCCGCGCGTTGGGCCGCCAGCAGCTTCTGCTTGACACCACCGATCGGCAAGACCCTGCCGGTGAGCGACACCTCGCCTGTCATGCCCACCTCGGCGCGCACGTTCCTGCCGGTGAGCAGGGAGACCAGCGCGGTCGTCATCGTGACACCAGCGGACGGGCCGTCCTTGGGCACGGCCCCGGCGGGCACGTGGAGGTGGAGTGGATGATCCAGCTGGTCGGGCGAGATCCCGTACTCCGCGGCGTGGGCACGCACGTAGGACGCGGCGATCTGCGCCGATTCCTTCATCACGTCGCCGAGTTGGCCGGTGATCGTCAGCGAATGCGTCGAACCGGGCAGGAGGGACGCTTCGATGAAGAGCACATCCCCGCCCATGCCGGTCACCGCGAGCCCCGATGCGACTCCGGGCACGGCGGTGCGCTCCCGGGACTCCGGCAGGAAGCGTGGACGCCCGATGAGGTCCTGCAGCGAGTCCACGCCCACCACCGCCGGCAGCTCATTGAGGGCCACTCTGCGGAAGGCCTTGGCCAGGAGCCGCTCCATCGCGCGGACCCCCGCCTCACGGGTGTAATGCGCGGCGATCTCGCGGAGCGCATCGTCGGTGACCGTGACCTCCTCCGGCCTCAAGGCGGCGCGCTCCAGCAGTCGCGGCACCAGGAAGTCGCGCGCGATGGCCACCTTGTCGTCCTCGGTGTAGCCGTCGATCGAGATGAGTTCCATCCGGTCGAACAGCGCCGGCGGGATGGTGTCCACGACGTTGGCGGTCGCGATGAAGAGGACATCGGACAGGTCGAGGTCCAGTTCGAGGTAGTGGTCGCGGAACGTGTGGTTCTGCGCCGGGTCGAGCACTTCCAACAGGGCGGCCGCCGGGTCTCCTCGGTAGTCGGCACCGACCTTGTCGACCTCGTCAAGGAGGACGACGGGGTTCATCGAGCCAGCCTCCTTGATCGCGCGCACGATCCGTCCGGGGAGGGCACCGACGTAGGTCCGTCGGTGGCCGCGGATTTCGGCCTCGTCGCGGACGCCGCCCAGCGCCACCCGAACGAACCTGCGACCGAGGGTGCGCGCCACGGACTCCCCCAGCGAGGTCTTGCCGACGCCGGGCGGGCCGGCGAGCAGGATGACCGCCCCGGAGCCGCGTCCGCCCACCACTTGCAGGCCGCGCTGTGCCCGGCGGGCCCGAACCCCCAGGTACTCAACGATCCGTTCCTTGACCTCGGTGAGACCGTGGTGGTCGGCGTCGAGGACGGCCCTCGCCGCTTCGAGATCGCTCGAGTCTTCGGTCTTGGTGTTCCAGGGGAGTTCGAGCACGGTGTCGAGCCAGGTGCGGATCCAGCCCGACTCCGGGTTCTGGTCGCTGGACCGCTCGAGCTTGTCGACCTCGCGCAGGGCCGCCGCGCGGACGTGGTCGGGAAGATCGGCGGCCTCCACCCGCGCGCGGTAGTCGTCGCTACCTTCCGGTTCGCCTTCGCCGAGTTCCTTTCGGATCGCCTTGAGCTGCTCGCGCAGCAGGAACTCCCGGTTGCGTCGCTCCATCGACTCGTGGACGTCCTCGGCGATCTTCTCGGTGACCTCGGTCTCGGCGAGGTGATCCCGGGTCCACTCGATGAGCAGGGTCAGCCGGGCCTCGGTGTCCGGGGTCTCCAGCAGCTGCCGCTTGCGATCGTTCGACAGGTAGGGCGCCCAGCCTGCGGTGTCGGCCAGGGCGCTCGGATCCTCGATCGCGCTCACGGTGTCGATCACCTGCCAGGCCTCCCGACGCTGCAGCACACCGACCACCAGCCGCTTGTACTCGTCGGCGAGTTCGCGCACGCGGTCGCTGACGGGTGTGTCAGCCACCGGTTCGGCCTCGACCCACAGGGCAGCGCCTGGGCCGGTCACGCCCCTGCCGATACGAGCCCGGGGACCGGTGCGCAGGACGGCGGCCGGAGCGCCGCCACGGATTCGGCCGACCTTCTCCACCGAGGCCACCACGCCGAAGGCCGCGTACCGGTCATCGAACCTCGGGGCGGCCAGCAGTTCGCCGTCGGACGACGTCTGGGCAGCATCGATGGCAGCTTTGGACGCTTCGTCGAGCGGGATCGGGACGATCATCCCTGGCAGGAGAACGACATCGTCGAGAAACAGGACCGGCAGCTGTGTGGTGCTCATGGGAGTTCCTTCAGAAGTTGAGTGCAAGAGACTCAACCACTGGGAGGGGTCGCTTGTTCCGCGGCAACACCACACCGTCGGTCCTTCGCATTCCGCCAGGGCGACAAGGCGGCCGCCGGGTCAGGCGTCGGGGTCGTCCTTGCGGGCACGCTGCTGGAGGTAGTCGCGGTCGAAGAACGTGGGCAGCTCGCCGGGATCCGCTTCCTGCGTCGCCCGTCCGTCCACGTCGTCCGGTGTGTTGTCCCACTTCGAGGGGTCGAGCACGCGGTCGCGACGCAGGACCGCCTCGCGATCGAGAACCTGCGGGCCCGCATCCCCGCCCCGCCGTGGTGAAGCCTCCGCCGGAGGCGGCGTCCACTCCTCTGCCACGGCCGATGACCTCCGGCGTCGGAGGAACCACCAGGCTGCCGCCGCGGCAACCAGCACGAGGCCCACCAGTGCGAAGAGCGGATCCATCTGATACCTCCGATCGGTCTATGCCGCCACGCTACTCGCAGCGCCTGCTCACCACGACGGTCGTTCCCTCGCCCGCGCTGTCGAGCTGTCGTCCAGGCAGCCACCCGCGGTCATGGCAGGTCAGGCGCTGGGCTCCAGGCCGGCCCATCGGCGGGTCTAGGATTCGCCCATGGTCGGTTTCGAGGGCATCCCGGCGGCGGCCGCCGACTTCTTCGCAGAGCTCGAGCTGAACAACAACCGAGCCTGGTGGACTGCCCACCGGGACCGCTACGAGTCACTCGTCAGATTGCCGATGACCTCACTGGGCGAGGCGCTGGAGCCTGAGTATGGCCCAGCGAAGGTCTTCCGGCCCCACCGTGACGTCCGGTTCTCCCCGGACAAGTCGCCCTTCAAGACCCACCAGGGTCTGGTCATCCCGACCCGAACCGGGATGGGGTGGTACGTCCAGATCAGTGCCCGCGGACTGATGGTCGCCGGTGGTTGGTACGCGGCCTCGCCGGACCAGCTGGCACGGTACCGGTCAGCGGTCGACGACGACGCCACCGGCGAACGGCTGGTGCAGATCGTGGCTGACGTGCACGACGCCGCGTACGAGGTATCCGGCGACCTGCTGACGACCCGGCCCCGAGGCGTGCCCGCCAACCACCCGCGGCTCGAACTGCTTCGTCACAAGTCGATGACGGTGGCGGCGGAGCACGGCCTCCCGAGCTGGCTGGAGACGGCTGCGGTGCTTGATCAGGTCCGCTCCGATTGGGCGGCCTTTACGCCACTGATGGCGTGGCTGGACGAACACGTCGGGGACTCCGAATCAACCCCACCACCCCCGGGGCGCCGTGGCGCGCGGACCAGCGTGGCCTGACCGACACGGCCCGATCGACCGGCGTGGATGTTCAGCCGAGCACAGGGCTCGGACCCAGCAGCTGACGCACCTTCGGGATCACCTCCGTGCCGTACAACTCGATGGTCCGCAACAACTGCTCATGCGGCATGGGGCCGTTGGCGTACTTGAGGTCGAACCGCTGAATGCCGAGGACGCTCACCGTGTCGGCGATCCGTCGGGCCACCGTGTCCGGGGAACCGACGAACAGCGCGCCACCGTCTGCCTCTGCTTCGAAGTCGGCGCGGGTGACCGGCGGCCAGCCACGCTCGCGGCCGATCCGGTCCCGGTTGACCTTGAAATGGGGGTATAGCAACTCGCGGGCCGCCGCATCGGTTTCCGCGATGAAGCCGGGGGAGTGGACGCCGACCGGGAGCGAGGCATCGTCGCTGACGTTGCGGAACAGGTCGACGAAGGGCCGGAACCGGACGGGAGGCCCGCCGATGATGGCCAGCATCAGCGGTAGGCCGTACCGGGCAGCGCGTACGACGGACTCGGGCGTGCCGCCCACGGCGACCCAGATGGGCAGGTGTCCGCCTGCGGTCGTCGGGTAGGCGCGTTGCCCGGTGAGCGGGGGACGGGTGGTGCCTGACCAGGTCAGGGGACCCTCGGCGCGCAGCGCGGCCAGCAGGTCGAGCTTCTCCTCGAACAGCACCTCGTAGTCGGCCAGGTCAAAGCCGAACAGCGGGAAGGACTCGATGAACGAGCCACGTCCGACGGTGATCTCGGCCCGGCCATTGCTGATGGCGTCGATGGTGGCGAAGCGTTCGTAGACCCGGACCGGGTCGTCGGAACTGAGCACGGTGACCGCCGAGCCCAGGGTCATCCGTCGGGTGGTGGATGCCAGGGCCGCCAGCACGATGTCGGGCGCCGAGATGGCGAAGTCGTCCCGGTGGTGCTCGCCGAGGTTGAAGTGGTCCACGCCCACGTCATCGGCGAGAACGCCCTGGGCGACGACATCGCGGATCACCTGAGGCGATGCCAGCGGTCGACCCGCCGTGTCCACGGTGACATCACCGAACGTGTCCAGGCCGAAAGTGACTTCTTGGGGCGTCATAACCGCCACAACACGGCGGAGACCCAGCCTGTTCCTGCCTCAGGCAGGCCGACTTCGGGAGCGTGGCGGCGGTGATCGTCGACGAGGTGCGAGGATCACCGCGGCGGCCCGACCGATCGTGCCTCGCTGCTACTTGGTGAGCCCCACCGGGCAGTGCGAGTGCGCCATGATCCCCCGAATCGCCCCTCCCAGGGCGGCACGGTCGTGGTGCACTCCAAGGATCAACAAGTCGACGAGCTTGCTGACCCCGACGAGCGCAGCCACCTGGTCACCGAGCAGCACCTCAACCTCGATGGACAGCTCCGGGTGCTTCTGGCGGAGTGGGCTGACCTGCTGCTCCAGATCCTTGGTCGCCGCCGCCACAAACGCGGCCCCCTCCACCCCGAGCGTCTCGGGGACGACGTGAACGACGCGAAGGTGAGCCTTGCGCAGGGCCGCCTCCCGGACTCCCCATTCCAGGGCCGACTCGTGCACGGGCCACGTGCTGACCGCCACCGCAACCGTCCGCAACCCCCCGGTCTGGTGCGGGGTCGAGGCCGCGGAGATCACGATCACCGGGCACCGCGCATGGACCGCCGCCGAGACACTGGTCGAGCCGACGAACAGCCGCTCCAGCCCACTGATCGAACGACGTCCCACCACCATCAACTCGGCCTGGCTGCTGAGTTCGGCGAGGACTTCACCGGCCCGCCCAGCCTGAACCTCTGAGGTGATGCGTTCGGCGGGGAATCCCTCATCGGCGAGAACGGCCAGTGCCTCCGCGACCTTGGCTTCACCGACCTTCCGCAGCGGGTCTGGTGCAGCGACCACCTCCCACAGGCCGGTGATCGGGGCCATGTCGTCGACAACGTGGACGACCCACAGGTCCGCACCGCTGACCCTGGCCTCGCGCATCGCATACCTGACGGCTCGCAGGCCGTCCTTCGAGCCATCCACACCCACCAGGATCCGGGGACGCACGGCGCCCGGAGTCGACTCGCTCTCGCTCATGCTTCGACGATTCTACGTTCGGCGCGCGCCGTCAACCCTCAGCGAGATCCAGCCGCGAGATCCGGCCATTCTGGCTCCGGAAACCTGCGCGGACCCGACGAGACCGACCACGCCACCCACGCGAGAGCGGTCACGGCAGCCTAAACCCGGGGTTTCCCCTGCCCCAGGGTTCAGGAATTCACAGCGGGCTCGGGTGCCGCCTGGGGGACGTAGGCATCGCCGTCCACCGATCCCCGCGGCATCGTGAACCCGGCGGCCAACATCAGGGCAGCCGTCATGGCGATGGCGACGAACACCCAGGTGAAGGCCGAAACGATCGTGGCGAAGTCACGCTCACCGTGACCGCCCGCGATCACGTTGTTGGCGATGGCACCGAAGACGGCAACCCCCAGGGCGCTGCCCGCTGACCGGGAGAAGACCATGATGCCGGTCACGACCCCCCTCTCGTCCCAGTCGACGGAGGCCTGCGCCGCGATGAGCGACGGTGCCGCCGTCCAGCCAAGCCCGAAGCCGATGACGAAGGCCAGCGCGGCGACCGTCAACGGGTTCGGCCAGGGACCGGTGGCCGCCAGGGCTACGGAGCCGACAAGGGCGATCGAGCTGCCGAGGATCACCGTCACCCGGTAGCCGTGACGCAGGTAGATCCTCCCCGAGTTGGACGCCGCCAGTGGCCACCCGAGCGTGAGCGCGGCCACCGCAGCACCGGAGACCAACGGGAGCGCACCGACCGCACTCTCCAGGTAGGTGGGAACGAAACTCGTGATCCCGATCATCAGGGCGCCCACGCCGAGCGACACCATGGTCGTGGTCCGAATCAGCGGTCTGGCCAGGATGGCCAGGTCGACGATCGGTTCTTCAGCTCGCCGCTCCACGACGACGAACGCTCCCAGCGCGAGCGCCCCGACCGCGAAGCTGGCCAGACTGGGGACCGACAGCCACGCCCACGCGTTGCCGCCCTCAAGCAGGGCCAGGATGACCGCACTCAGCCCCACGGTGAGCAGCGCGGCGCCGGCATAGTCGATCCGGTGTCGTCGGGGCTGAACGCGTTCGTGGTAGGAGCGGATCAGTGCCCAGCCAGCCACCAGGCACAACGGGATGTTGATGAGGAAGATCCAGCGCCACGACCCGAACTGGGAGAACAGCCCGCCGAGAGCTGGCCCGACCACGGAGGCTATCGCCCAGACGCTGGCAATGTAGCCCTGAACCACGGCGCGCTCTTCGACGCTGTAGATGTCACCGATGATGGTCATGGCCATCGGTGCGGCCGCCCCCGCCCCGAGTCCTTGAATCACGCGGAAGACGATGAGGGCCGTCATGTTCCAGGCGAGGCCCGCCAGAATGGACCCCGCCAGGAACAGTGCGACGCCGACCAGGATGACCGGCTTGCGTCCGATCGTGTCGGCGACCTTCGAGTAGATCGGCACCGACACCGCCTGGGCGAGCAGGTACACCGAGAACAGCCAGGGGAACTGGTCGAATTCGCCGAGGTCTTTGACCACGGACGGAACGGCGGTGGCGAGGATCGTGGCATCGATGGCTATCAGTCCTGTGGTGAGCATCAGCGCCATCAGCACCGCACCACGTTGGGAACGGAAACCCACTGCGCTACTCCGACTACTGCTCACTCACGTTTCAAGACGCTGGCACGGTGGCCTATTCCCCGCCGTCACTCGCAGCCGTCCAGGCTGACTGCGGGGAGCTCGAACCAGCGCAACTCGTCGAAGTCGGCCGACACCTGCGCGGCGTCACCGCTCGAGGCCGGCACCGTCGCCGCGAGGATCTGCCTCGCCTCATCGAGGTAACCGGCCAGGACGGAGGAGGGCGCTCCGGACTCGTGATGCGGGTAGACCATCGCGCCGTCCGCGGCGTAGCTGATGTCCGTGAGCCGCAGCGGCGGCTCAACGGGCCCGGAGCGGTGCCGCCACAATCCGCTCACCGGATCGAACCGGTAGTCACCGAGGAGCTTCCAGCCCTCCCGAGCAACGAGCCGGACGGCCTCGACGATGTAGGCGAACACCTCCTCACCGACGAAATAGTTGAAGTTCACCCGGACCCAGCCCGGTTTGATGCCTTCGCAGCCGGTGGCGATCTGAGCCTCGAACTGGTGTGAGTGGTCGAGGTCGATGCTGAGCAGGCGATGCCCGTAGGGTCCCGCGCAGGAACAGCCGCCCCGAGTCTGGATCCCGAACAGGTCGTTGAGCAGCGCCACCACGAAGTTGTGGTGCAGGAACCGTCCGCTTGGAGCTCTAATCACGAAAGACACGATCGACAACCGTTGCGCCTCCGGGTTGCCCAGGATCTCGATGGCGGGCTCGTCGCGCCACGCCGCCATCGCGCGCCGGAGCAAATCGGCTTCGTGTTGCTCAATCACGTCGACCCCAACTGCGTCCTTGAGCTGAAACACCAGTCCGGCGCGGATCGACTCGACGATGGCCGGCGTGCCGCCTTCCTCCCGGTGGACCGGATCGGTCAGGTAGCGATGCTCGGTGGCATTCACGAACATGACCGTGCCGCCCCCGGGTACCACCGGAACCCGGTTGGTCAGGAGGTTCCGGCGGACGACGAGGACGCCGGGCGTTCCCGGGCCACCGATGAACTTGTGCGGCGACAGGAAGATGGCGTCAAGGTAGGCGTCCGGACGGTCCTGGGGGGCCGCCACATCGATCGCCACGTAGGGCGCACACGCCGCGAAATCCCAGAAGCTGAGGGCACCGTGCGCATGCAGCAATGCCGCGATGCCACGGACATCGGACTTGATGCCGGTGACGTTCGACGCTGCCGAGAACGACCCGATCTTCATCGGGCGACTACCGTAGGTGGCCAGTTCGACGGCGAGTTGATCCTGGTCGATGTGCCCGTCGGCGCTCTCGCGAATCGTGACCACATCGGCGATGGACTCGCGCCACGGCAGTTCGTTGGAATGGTGTTCGAATGGGCCGATGAACACGACAGGGCGCTCCTCGGCGGGGATCGCCTCGGACAAGTGATAGCGGTCGTCGAGGACGGAGGGAATCCGCAGGCCAAGGATTCCGATCAGCTTGTCGATGGCCGAGGTCGTGCCGGAGCCCGCGAAGATCACGGCGGTGTCGTCGTCGCCGCCGACCGCCTGGTGGATGATCCTGCGGGCGTCGTCGCGCAGCCGGCTGGTCTGGAGGCCCGTGCCGCTGGCCTCGGTGTGGGTGTTCGCATAACGCGGGAGGACCTCGTCGCGAATGAAGTCCTCCAAGAAGTCCAGACTCCGGCCAGATGCGGTGTAGTCCGCATACGTGACTCGTCTGGGGCCGTACGGCCCGGGCATCACCTGGTCGTCACCGATCACACCGGCCCGGATCCGCTCCAGCAAGGCCGACGCCTGGCTCGGGGACGTCTTCACAGCGTCAGTGTAGGGTCGACGGCCACCGCAGCGGGTGGGCCCCACTCAGCCCAGCAACCCAGCCGAACCCGGTC
>CAYUWV010000043.1:0-10863 GCA_964448385.1 uncultured Propionibacteriaceae bacterium
ACACCGATCATGCCTGCACGGTAGGGGTCGCGGCGCGCAACCGCCACTCGGGGGTACCGGCATGCTTCCCGTGCCTGGGCGCGACGGCGCGACGGCGCGACTCACCCGGCGGATGGCTCGGGCGGTGCCGGCGGTCTGGGGGGTGGCTCGGGCGGTGCCGGTGGTCTGGGTGGCGCGGGAGGTCCGGGTGGCGCCGGCGGGAAGGGCGGCGCGGGCGGGAAGGGCGGCGCGGGCGGCGGCCCATCCAGGGACGCGTTCCGATCGCCGTGGGTGCGCTCCCAGGCCTTGGCGTACCGGGTGCCGACGAACAGCAGCAGGAGGCCGGCCACCAGGAAGGCCCCGACGCGGGCGACCGCGTCCAGCATCCCAAGATCGAGCAGGAACAGCTTCGCCACGGCGAGCGCGGCGATCGCCAGCGCGAGGTGAAGCCACACGTCGGCCGTCTCCTCGGAATTCAGGCCGCGACGGAGGAAAATGATGCAGAGCACCATCCACGCGACCGTGACGAGCGCCTGGCCGGTCTGGAAGCCTGCTGACGGATTGCCGAGGCGGGCACCCGCCCAACTCCCTGCAAGGATGATCGCGACCGATCCCATGGCGATCGCCAAGGACCACTCCACGTAGCGGAGCCACGGACGGACCGGTTCCAGCCAGACCCTGGCGCACTGCGAGGCCAGAGCGACTGTGGCGATGCCGAACAGTGAATGGACAACCTGCTCGGGACCCTGCATCACCGCCCGATACTCGAGGAGGGCCTGCGGTAGCAGCGGCAGCCAGACCAGTAGTCCGACCATGGCCAGCGTCCCGCCGACAGCGAGGTTGACCATCGACTTGGTCCGGGCCGCCACCGCCAGATAGACGCTGGCGAGCATCAGCGTCATCACCCCCAGGTAGCGCTGTTCGGACGCCGTGAGAGCGGCCAAGGTGACGAAGCCGGCACCCAGCGGAACAACTGCCCAGCGCGCCCGCAGGTGGGTCGTGGGCAGGAAGCCGGCGCCCGCGTAGAGGACACCGACGATCCCGAGCACACTCGCCGCCACCCACCGGTCCGGCAGTTGCTGGGGCCCGAGAGCGGCCGGCAGCACCATGGGGGCCAGCAGGCCGAGGGTGATCACCTGACCCAATCGGGGCTCCGCAGGCGCGATCACGGCGGAGGCCAGCCCGAGTACGGCCAAAGCCACAGCCAGCCCCACGACCTGGGCGAGTTGCACGCCCGCGAACTGCCCCTGGGGCAGGCAGAGCGACAGGACCATCAGTGTTGTCGGCAGGACACGTGCGAACGGGAACACCCGCCAGCCGGTCCCTCGCTCGAACCACAAGGTCACGGCGGTCATCACCACCATCAGCGCGGCGGTCAGTACCTCCTCGCCGGCGCCGATGAAGGGGGCGAGGACCAGGCTGCCAAGGACGGAGACGACCCCGACCCATTCGTTCTCCCAGCTCTGGGCGAGCACCAGACCACCCAGCCCGAGCCCGGCTCCCAGGCCCACTCCCCAGGAGCCGGGGATGTAGTGGTAGATGACCGTGGCCGCCACGACGCTGAGGAAGCCGGCAGCGATCCCCGTGGCGGCGAGGATCGGGGCTCCCACGTTCTGGGGGTCCCGGCGTCGCACCAGGAACGCAGCACCGAGCAGGACGGCGCCCAGCAGCGCGGCGGAGATTGTGCGCGCCAGTTCGTCGAAGTAGCCGTACTGGGCGGCCAGGATCAGCAGGAACGCCACCCCGATCAGTGTCACCCCGGCCCCGGCGAGGGCAAGAACCTTCGGGACGAAACCAGGCCGGGTCCACATCGGCGGTTTAGGTGGCTCGGGCGGCCTGGCGGCGGGATGGGTGGCCGGGGCCGGGGCCGGGGGCTGGAGCTGCGCAGGTGGTGCGCCAACCGCGCCGAGGGGCCCCTGCGACAGCCCGGCCGATTCCACCCAGCGCAGCTGTCCGAGATGGATCACCTGCGTGAAGCCGCCTTCTGTCGATCCGGTCACCAGCAACCGATCACCGAGCGAAACGCGTCCGACCGCGTGCGAATGGGGCCGGGGGAGGTCCAGGATCTCAAGATCGCCGCGCGCGAAGAGCGTGCCCGAGAGCGGCTTCGGCACAGCGAGCGGAGGCCGGTCCTGTGGGGGTGGGGCGGGCATCGGGGGAGCGCCTTGTGGGGGTGGGGTGGGCATCGGCGGGGCGCCGTGGGGGGGCGCGCTGGGAGGAGCGCCCTGTGGACGTGGGATCAGCACGGGCGTCGGCGCGGCTGCCGAGCCGAGCGCCACGGGCAAAGGCACGATCGGGATCCGCTGCGCGGTCTCGCCCGCTGTCCGCACTGCGTCCGTGGTGCTCGCGCCGGCCAGGGAGGCCAGCCGCTCCTCGACGTCGGCCACCCGACGATCCAACGCGTCGAGCCGGGCAGGCACCAGCAGCGACAACTGGGCGTCGATCCCCACCAGTTGCCGGGCCAGACCATCCCGCTCGCGCAGCAGGCGTTGCAGTGCCGCGGCGTCTCCAGCTTCTTCCCCCTGCACGAAGCCTCCCACCCCAGTGGTCCTGACCTCAGCGTAGGACTGGGCAAGGTCGACTTCAGTCTCCGGCACGAATCCGCCCAGGATGGCTGATCCAAACCCGGACTATGGCTTCCGGACAGCCGTGGGCGATATCGTTGAGACCCGTTTGTGACCGCTATCACCGCAGATTGGAAGCACCCGTGAATCCCGCCACCACCGCTCTCGTCCTCATCGAATTCCAGAATGACTTCACCACCGAAGGCGGGGTGCTGCATGACGCGGTCGCCGGGACGATGGAGTCCGTCGGCACCGTGCCGAACGCCGTCAAGGCCACCGAAGCGTCCCGGGCGGCCGGCGTGAGCATCGTCCACAGCCCCATCACCTTCGCCGAGGGGTACTACGAGATCAGCCAGCATCCCTACGGCATCCTCAAGGGTGTCGTGGATTCGTCCGCGTTCATCAAGGGCGCTTGGGGGGCCGAGATCTGCTCCGAAATGGCTCCTGCCGAGGGCGACATCGTGATCGAGGGCAAGCGCGGCCTGGATGCCTTCGGCTCCACGAACCTCGACTTCATCCTGCGCTCAAAGGGGATCCAGACCATCGTGCTGGCCGGTTTCCTGACCAACTGCTGCGTCGAATCGACGATGCGTTCGGCCTATGAGCGTGGCTACGAAGTGATCACCCTCACCGATGCGGTGGGCGCGACCTCCCAAGCTGAGCATGACAATGCGATCGCCTACGACTACCCGATGTTCTCCAAGCCGACGACCGTCGACGCGTATGTTGCTGGGCTGGCGGGCGAAGCTGCCGCGGCCGACACCTCCCGCGGGTACTGATCCTGCTTCTTTCCCCATCGAGCGCCCGTGCCTTGGCACGGGCGCTCGGCATGTCCGGGTCGTCGCGCCCCCACATCACAAGACGGGCGTGATGCGGGCCGCCCGGCCGCAGGCGCTACCGTGAGGTGGTGATGGAGATCCTGGTCAGGGCGCTCGCCATGGTGGCCATCATCGCCCTCGCGGTCGGCCTGAAGAAGGTGGGCCTGCTCCATGTCACCGACTTCCGGGTGCTCTCGACCCTGGTGCTGTGGGTGACCCTGCCCGCCGCCTTGTTGACCGCCTTCAACGGTTTCGCCCTGGATCCCACTCTGCTCGTACTCACCGGGCTCGCTGTCGTGTTCAACACACTGCAGCAGGTGATCGGCTTCCTGCTCGCGCGCCGGCAGGGCCGTCCCGCCCAAGCCTTCGCGGTGCTCAACAGTGGCAGCTACAACATCGGTGCGTTCTCGACCCCGTACCTGGCTGGCATCATCGGCCCCCACGCGATGATCTTCAGCACGATGTTCGACATCGGGGGAGCGTTCAGCACGGCTGGGTCCGGGTACGCCTGGGGGACGGCGCTCGTCGAACCGCCGCGTCGGGGGAGGATGCGCCGGGTGGTGCAAGCCGTCTTCCGCTCTCCGGTGTTTCTGACCTACCTGCTGCTGGTCGCCATGATGGTCGGCCAGGTCCGCCTGCCGGACCCGGTGTTCACCCTCACCTCTACGGTGGGTGCCGCCAACCCCTACCTGGCGATGACCATGATCGGCGTCGGTCTCGAACTGCGGCTGCCGGCGTCGGCCGTCCGCAGGGCCGTCCGGCTGTTGGCCGTCCGCTACGCCTTCGCCCTGCTGGCAACGGTGGCGGTCTGGCTCTGGCTGCCGATGGCCGCCGAGATCCGCACCATCGTGTGCATGCTGATGTTTGCGCCGATGGCGTCCATGCTGACCGCCCTCACCGGCCGGCTCGGCCTGGACGTGGAGCTTTCCGCCTTCATGACGTCGGTGACGATCGTGATCGGCATCGTCGCCATGCCTGCGGTATTGCTGCTGCTGAACTGACGAGGCGGACGGCTCAGCCGCCGCGGGTCTGGGTGCCCGGCTTGAGGGCGCGAAGCACTCCCGGCAGTTCGAGCGAGTCGAGCTGGATCCCGCGCTTGACAGCCAGCGTCGCGAAGCGGCCGAGCGCCTCGGCGATCCGGGTGGGGACCGCGGCGGCCTCGATGCGCAGCACCTCTGCGAGCTCGGACGGGGTGAGCTCGTCCCACAGCGCCAGCTGCAGCAACTCCCGATCGCGGGTCCTCAGGTTGCTGAGGGCCACCCGGAGGTCAGCCTCGCGCTTGCTGTCGCGGGGGACGTTGTCGAGTGTCTGGTGCTGGCCACGCATCTTGTCCAGGAACGACGAGGTGTTGGAGGCGGCGTAGGCCTGCTGCACGGCAGCCTGGATCGCGGTGTAGAGCAGGCTCAGCGTGGGGGCGTCACGGTGCCTGGCGAGGCGCACGAACACGTCCGCGGCAACGGCGTGCGGATCGGCCTGCATCGCCCGCCACTCGCAGGCCGTGACCGTGAGTTGTCCGTAGCGGGCGCGGAATTCGTCAAGCCCCTGCGTGCTCATGGATCCACCCTAGTCCGCTGCCACACCCCCGGCCCATTCACGCCGAGTGGAACGCCCCTGTCTTGTACCTACGGTTACGTAACTGGTAAGTTACTGCTTTGTGAGCCTTGAGGAGACCCATGTCCACCCCTGCCACTGAGGGCTTCGTCCAGCTGCTCGACGCCCAGGGAAACCGCGTCCAGCACCCCGACTTCAGCTACACCGGCACGGACTCCGACCTGGCGGCGAGCCTGCGAGACATGGTGCTGGCGCGCCGGATCGACGCCGAAGCGACCGCGCTGCAGCGCAAGGGCGAACTCGGTTTGTGGCCCCCGATGCTCGGCCAGGAGGCCGCGCAGATCGGGTCGGCGCGTGCTGTCGGGCCGCTCGATGAGGTCATCCCCTCCTACCGGGAGCACGGCGTGGCGTGGTGCATGGGTGTCGACCCGCTCGAACTGCTCGGCACCTTCCGCGGCACCACGATGGTCGACTGGGATTCCCGCGCCAAGCGCTTCCACTTGTATTCGTTCGTGATCGGGACGCAGACGCTGCACGCGGTCGGCATGGCCATGGCCATGCAGCGCGACGGCGTCGTCGGCAACGCCAACCCCGACGACAACGGCGCCGCCATCGTCTACTTCGGGGACGGCGCCACCAGCCAGGGCGACGTCAACGAGGCATTCATCTTCGCCGCCTCGTACGCGGCACCCGTGGTCTTCTTTTGCCAGAACAACCAGTGGGCGATCTCCGAGCCCATCGCGTTGCAGTCGCGCATCCCGCTCTACCGTCGCGCCGCGGGCTTCGGGTTCCCCGGCGTCCGGGTGGACGGCAACGACGTGCTCGCGGTGCAGGCGGTGACGCAGTGGGCGTTGGCGAGGGCCCGCCGGGGGGAGGGTCCCACTCTGATCGAGGCCTACACCTACCGCATGGGCGCCCACACCACGTCCGACGACCCGTCCAAGTACCGGCAGGCGAGCGAACTGGAGGAGTGGAAGGCCAAAGACCCGATCGCGCGCGTCAAGACCTACCTCCTCACCACCGGGGCGATCGACGATGCCTGGCTGGAGGCACTGGAGGCCGAGTCCGAGGCGCTCGCCGAACGCATGCGGGCGGGCTGCGTCGCGCTACCCGAGCCGGTGCTCGAGCAGCTGTGGGAGACCGCGTTCGTGGACACCCCCCAGGGCCTGATCAGCCAGCGGGACCACTACCGTGCCTACGCCGAGTCGTTCGAGGACGCCTGATGAGCACCATGACCATGGCGAAGGCCCTCAATGCCGGGCTGCGACGCGCGCTGGCCGCCGACCCGAAGGTGCTGCTGGCCGGGGAGGACATCGGCAAGCTGGGCGGCGTGTTCCGCGTCACCGAACAGCTGCGGGCCGAATTCGGGCCCGACCGGGTGATCGATTCACCGCTGGCCGAATCCGGCATCGTGGGCACCGCGCTCGGCATGGCGCTCCGGGGTTACCGCCCGGTCGTCGAGATCCAGTTCGACGGCTTCGTGTACCCGGCCTTCGACCAGATCGTCTCGCAGGTGTCCCGGATGCACTTCCGCTCCCGGGGCCGGCTCAGCGTCCCGATGGTGATCCGGATTCCCTACGGCGGCGGGATCGGCGCGATCGAACACCACAGCGAGTCGCCCGAAGCCTACTTCGCCCACACTCCCGGGCTGCGGGTCGTCACCCCGTCCACCCCGTCGGACGCGTACTGGATGATCCAGCAGGCCATCGCCGCCGACGATCCGGTCGTCTTCCTCGAGCCGAAGCGTCGTTACCACGAGAAGGGCGAGGTCGACCCCGAGGCCCTGCCGATGCCGCTGCACCAGGCCCGCGTGGTCAAGGCGGGCCAGGACGCGACCCTGCTGTGCTACGGGCCGATGGTGCGGACCTGCGTCGAGGCGGCGATCGCTGCTGCCGACGAGGGCCGTGACCTCGAGGTCGTCGACCTCCGGACGCTGTCGCCGCTCGACGATGACACGATCCTGACGTCCGTGGCTCGGACGGGACGAGCGGTCGTCGTCCACGAGGCTGCCGGCAGCGGCGGCATCGGCGCCGAGATCGCCGCCCGGATCCAGGAGCGTTGCTTCTACGCCCTGCAGGCGCCCGTGCTCCGGGTGACGGGTTACGACATCCCCTACCCGCCGAGCCGGGTCGAAGCCGGCTTCCTGCCCGATCTGGACCGGGTGCTGGACGCCGTCGACCGGTCATTGGCCTACTGAGAGGACCCCATGTACGAGTTCAAGCTGCCGGATCCCGGCGAAGGGCTGCTCGAGGCCGAGATCGTCTCCTGGCGCGTGGCGGTCGGCGACACCGTGGCCGTCAACGACATCCTGCTGGAGATCGAGACCGCCAAGTCATTGGTCGAGTTGCCCAGCCCGTACGCCGGGACGGTGGCCGAACTCCTGGTGGCCGAGGGTGACGAGGTCGCGGTGGGGACGCTGATCATTCGGATCGCCGAGCCCGGTGCGGCGGTGCCGGTGGCCGCCGAGCCTGGGGCGCCAGCACCTGCCGTCGCCCCGCCCGCGGCAACCATCGCGGGCGCGGTGGTCACCGGCGAAGTCCAGGACTCCAACGGGGACCCAGCGATCCTCCCCGACGACGTGCCGGGCGATGAGTCCGCCGAGCAGCCGGCGGCGGCCGCGATGCTGGTCGGCTACGGCGCCAAGGCCGGCTCCGTGACCCGACGCCCCCGCAAGGCGGCAGGGGCTGTCGTCGTCCCCGAGACCGATCAGGTGCACGAGTCCTACGACACCGCCAAACCGGTGTCCCGCCGGGTCGACGAGGTCACCCCGTCCCGCAAGCTGACCGCCGAGGCCTCCGGGGACGTCCTGCCGCAGCCGGGGCAGCCCACCGGGAGCGGGGAGCTCCCGCGTCCGCCGCTCGCCAAGCCACCGGTCCGCCGGGTGGCGCGCGATCTCGGCGTCGACCTGAGCAGCGTGCGGGGGACCGGCTCCGGCGGGCTGATCACGCACGAGGACGTGATCGCCGCCGCCGGGGAACAGGGACGCGTGACCCCGCCGTCGACCGAGAAGCGCGTTCCCCTGCGCGGCGTCCGGCGAGAGATGTTCAAGTCGATGACGGCCTCGCTGAACGTGCCGCAGGCGACCGCCTGGGTCGAGGTGGACGTGACCCGCTCGATGGAGCTGATCGAGTCGCTGAAGGCTCGCCGCGAGTTCCAGGGCCTGCGGGTGTCGCCGCTGCTGGTCTTCGCCAAGGCTGCCTGCCTGGCGATCGCCCGCAACCCCGAGGTCAACGCCAGCCTCGATGAGGCCGCTGAAGAGATCGTGGTGCACGGTGATGTGAACCTCGGCATCGCCGCCGCCACCCCGCGCGGACTGGTCGTCCCGAACATCAAGAAGGCGAACCGGCTCAACCTGCTCGAGCTGGCCACCGCGCTCAATGAGATGGTCGCGATCGCCAAGCAGGGCAAGGTGCAACCAGGGCACCTCGCCCTCGGCACGTTCACGATCACGAACGTCGGGGTCTTCGGCGTCGACGCGGGCACGCCGATCATGAACCCGGGCGAGGCGGCGATCATGTGTCTGGGCACCATCGTCCGTCGTCCCTGGGTGGTCGGGACGGGCGCCGACGAGCGGATCGAGCCGCGCTGGGTCTGCACGGTCGCCCTCACCTTCGACCATCGCCTGATGGACGGGGAAATGGGCTCGAAGTTCCTGGCCGATGTCGCCGCCATCATGGCCGATCCCGGGCTGGCGATGCTGTTCTAGAGTTCAGGGGTGACCCACGACTCTGCCCGCACCCGGGTGCTGGTGACCGTCCCCGAACTCCAGGCGATGCTGGCCGCCGGCACCGGGCCGCAGCTGCTCGACGTGCGCTGGCAGCTCACCGAACCCCACGGCGCGGGGTTCGAGCGTTACCTGGCCGGCCACCTGCCGGGGGCTCGCTTCGTCGACCTCGAAACCGTGCTGACCGGGCCAACCAGTGACCCGACCCTCGGGCGCCATCCCTTACCGGACGCCCAACGCCTGGCGATCGGCCTGGCCGCCGCCGGGGTGGACACCCAGCGCCCGCTGGTGGTGTACGACGAGCCGGGTTCCTTCGCGGCGGGCCGTGCGTGGTGGGTCCTGCGCGACGCCGGTGTGGACGTCCGGGTGCTGGACGGCGGGATCACCGCCTGGCTCGCGGCGGGCGGGTCGCTCGACTCGGGAGCCGCCGATCCGGACGCGCCGGCACTCGAGTCGGTCAGCCTGACGCTGCGACAGCTGCCGCAACTGGACGCCGACGCGGTGGCGAGTTTCGACGGGATCGTGGTGGACGTCCGCGCCCCGCAGCGCTTCCGTGGTGAGGTCGAGCCGCTCGATCCCCGCGCGGGTCACATTCCCGGCGCGGTCAACCGTCCGGTGGGCGATTTCTGGGCCGCGGACGGCACCTTGCCCGAAGCCGCCACGCTGAGCGACCTGCTGGCGCTGCCCAGCGGCGTGGAGGTGGCGGTCTACTGCGGTTCGGGAGTCTCGGCGGCCCAGGTGATCCTGGCCGCCGCCACCCTGGGCGTCACCTGCGCGCTGTATCCCCCCTCGTGGTCGGGCTGGTCGAGCGATCCGAGCCGTCCGGTGGAGCTGGGCGCATGATCGAGCCGCCCACGCTCGCCACCACGCGGCTCGACCACATCGAGGCGAACCTGGCCGCGATCCGCGGACGCGTCGGGGCACGGCAGGTCCTCGCGGCGATCAAGGCGGACGCCTACGGCCACGGTGCCCTCGAGGTGGCCGGCATGATCCAGCGGACGGGGGCTGCCGACGTCCTCGGGGTGGCGACGGTCGCCGAAGGGATCGAACTGCGACGCTCCGGAATCACGCTGCCGATCCTGAAACTCTCGGTGGCGCGCGGGCCTGAGGTCCGCCAGGCCGTCGAGCACGACCTGGCGCTGGTGGTCGTCGACGACGCGTCGTGCGCCGAAGCGGCTGCCGCCGCGGCGGCAGCGCGCCGAGAGGTCGTCGTCCACCTCAAGGTCGACACGGGGATGCGTCGGATCGGTTGCGAACCGGCAGCAGCCGCTGGGCTGGCGCAACGAATCGACGCCACCCCCGGCCTGCGGCTGGAGGGGCTGATGTCGCACCTGCCGATCTCCGACTCGCCCAGCGGTGACGACTTCACGACGGCCCAGATCGCGCTGTTCGGACGGGTCGCCGACGAGGTGGAAGCCGCCCGCGGGCCGTTGCTGAAGCACCTGGCGAACTCCGGAGGAGTGCTGGCCCATCCGGCGTCCTGGTTCGACCTGGTGAGGCCGGGGGTGATGATCTACGGCAGTTACCCCGACCCGGACTGCGCTCGCACGGTCCCGTTGCTGCCGGGCCTGGAATGGCGCAGCCGCGTTGTCTTCACCAAGCGGGTGGCCGCCGGGGAGACCGTGAGCTATGGACGCACGTGGGCGGCGCCGCGCGACACCTGGATCGCCACCGTTCCGGTCGGGTACGGCGACGGCTACTCGCGCTCCTTGTCCAACCGGGGGCGGATGCTGATCGGTGGTCGCAGCTACCCGATCGCGGGTCGGGTCTGCATGGATCAGACCATGCTCGACCTGGGCCCAGAGCCCACCGTCGCGGTGGGGGACGAGGTGGTGCTGGTGGGAGCCAGCGGCGACCAAGAGATCACCGTCGCGGAACTGGCTGCCCTGATGGGGACAATCACGTACGAGGTGACCTGCCAGATCAATCGCAGGGTGGCCCGGGACTACCGCTGACGAGCCTCCGCCGTTTGGGGGACTGGTTCAGGCTCAAGCGCCTGCCCGTCGTCGGCCCGCGATCCGCCCTGGGGACTCACCCCAGGGTGCGGGCGAGGGCGCCGGGCGGGCTCAGTCGTCGCTGGCCTCGCTGAAGCGGGTGATTGCCTGACGGGCGACGAACTCGCGCTTGGCGTAACCCCCCAGCCCGAACGTGAGCCACCCGTCCACCGCCGCGCCGACCCCGCCTCCCACCAGAGGGATCCGTCGCACCACGACCACGGCCAGGTGCT
>CAYUWV010000043.1:10963-15172 GCA_964448385.1 uncultured Propionibacteriaceae bacterium
CCGACCCCGCCTCCCACCAGAGGGATCCGTCGCACCACGACCACGGCCAGGTGCTTGCCGCCCAGCCGTCCGGCCAGTGAGCCCATCACGCGCTCACTGATGGCGCGTTCGAGGTCGGGGTCGAACACGGGGGCGGTGGCCACCGCCAGCGGGGTGGTGGGCAGCTTGCCTTCGGTGATCAGCTTGCGGACTTCGTCCTCGCCGAGCATGGTCAGGGTGAGGGCGACGCGGACCCGCCGGTCGTCGACGTCGTAGCCGCGCAGGTGCGCGATCGAAGCGATCATGCGCACGCTCAGGATCGCGAGTCCGGCGATGTTGGCCGGGAGCCCAACAGGCACGGTGATCAGACCGCCGACGCTGGTGAGGAACCCCTGCGCCGAGGCCAGCGCGATGTGCGAGCTGATCAGGGCGTCGATCGCGGCTTCGCGATCACTGCGCTCCTGGAGTCTCCTGGCCGCCGTGGCCTTCGCGCCCGGGAAGGCCGTGTTGCCGTCGATCGCGAACTCGATGATCTGGCGCAGCAGCCCGCCAGCCATTTCGGGAGTCCTCGCCACGATCTGCTTGCTGAAGTCACCGACGGCCGCCATGGGGGTAGTCCTTCCTCGACGTCCCCAGCCTACGCAGCGCACCGCAACGCGACAGGGCGGCCCAGCCCCCGTCCGTCCCCGAATAGACCCCGGTGCTGACGTGCCCCCCATGGCCCGGAGCCCGCCGGTGGGTGGTGGGACAATCGCCACATGCGGCGTTCCTCGGTCTTCGGTCCTTGGCAGGACTGGCCCGCCCAGGACCTGATCGCGTTCTCGCAGGAGTTCGACGCCGGACTGACTTTGGCGGCCTACCGGAGCGGGGCGTTCCCGATGCCGCTGCACGGTTCCGGCTTCACCGAGATGGGCTGGTGGTCGCCGATGCGACGCGGGATCCTGCCCGTGGACTCGCTGCGCGTCACCCGATCCTTGCGCCAGTCGGCCAAGCGCTACACCACCACTGTCGACCAGGCCTTCGAGGCGGTGCTGGCGGGTTGTGCCGACCCCAGCCGCGAATCGGGCTGGATCGACCACGAGATCGAACGGGTCTACACCGAACTGCACCGCAGCGGTCACGTGCATTCGGTGGAGACCTGGGACGGCCAGGGGCGTCTGGTCGGCGGGCTGTACGGGGTCGGGATCGGCGGCCTCTTCGCCGGCGAGTCGATGTTCCACGATCCTGGGCACGGACGGGACGCCTCGAAGGTCGCTCTGCTGGCGCTGGTGGAGCTGCTTTCGGACGCCTACGTCGAGGATCGGGTGATCGACGTGCAATGGCAGACCGACCACCTCGCCAGCCTCGGCGTGATCGAGGTCGACCGCGAGGAGTACTTGTCGGTGCTGGACGAGGTGCTCGCCATCCCCGACCCCGCATGGCCGCGTCGCTGAACCGGCCGGCGAATGACGAACGCGTGGATCGGTGCAGCTTATGGCGCCAACGTCCGGGCCGCTGATCGCTTCGCGTTGCCGCGTGCAGCTAATGGCCCCTCTCAGCGGCTCCATAGGCTGCACCGACCCACGCAAGGCCAAACGGGCACCGGGCGCCGCTGCCAATACCTGCCGCAATCCCCGGGAACGCTGGAGCGACCCCGGTGAGGGCTGCGCATCTAGAATCTGCTCATGCCGGAACTCCCGGAGGTTGAGGCGCTGCGAGGCTTCCTTGCCCAGGCCTGCCTGGGCAAGACCGTGGCCCGCACCGAACTGGTGGCGTTCGCCTGCCTGAAGACCGTGGCGATGCCGTTGTCGGCGCTGCACGGACTCGAGGTCACCGGGGCCTCGCGGCGCGGCAAGTTCATCGTGCTGGACGTCTCGGGGGTGTTCCTGGTGTTTCACCTGGCCCGGGCCGGGTGGCTCACGTGGCGCGATTCCGTCCCTACAGCTCCAGCGAGACCCGGACGGGGACCGCTTGCCTTCCGGATGGCGTTCGACGACGGCTCCGGCTTCGACCTGACCGAGGCCGGCACCCAGAAGCGCCTCGCGATCTACGTGGTGGCCACCCTCGACGAGGTGCCGGGGATCGTGGCGCTGGGGCCGGACCCGCTAGCCGACGACTTCACGTCCGAGGCCCTGGCCGGCATTCTCGCCACGGCTGGCCGCTCCCAGCTGAAGGGCGTCCTGCGCGACCAGCGCGTCCTCGCCGGGATCGGGAACGCCTACTCCGACGAGATCCTGCACGCTGCCCGGCTGAGCCCGTTCAAGCCGGCCAACGGCTTGAGCCCCGAGGAACACCGTCGGCTCTACGACGCGATCCGCAGCGAGCTGGGCGAGGCCATCGAGCGCTCCCGGGGCCTGGCCGCCAAGGACCTCAAAGGTGACAAGAAGCTCAACCTGCGCGTCCACGGGCGCACCGGCCAGCCGTGCGGCGTGTGCGGCTCCACGATCGCCGAGGTGTCCTTCGCTGATTCGTCGCTGCAGTACTGCCCGGGGTGCCAGACGGGCGGGAAACCGCTTGCGGACCGGAGGCTGTCGCGCCTCCTGAAGTAGCGCAAGCCGCGGTTCGGGCGCAGGTAACGGTCCGGTTTCGCCTGTGAACGCGGCCCGGTCCGCGTCGGGGCAGCAGCTAGCCTGTCTTCACCGGGGCCTGCTCCCGGCGCCCCCACACCAGGAGTGACCCATGCTGGACGTCCCGAAGCAGTCGCGGCTTCGCGCTGTTCTGGCGTCGGCTTGGACGCGGAACCCGCGACTCGGCGTGGGCCTGATCATCGCCAGCGCGCTGGTCACGATCCTGATCGCCTTCACTGGACCCTCCCCGGTGGCGCTGACCCTTGGCCCGCGCGCCTCGCTGCTGCCGCCCTGGTATCTCCCGGTCAGCATGAGCGGACTGAGCGAGTGGGTGGTGGTGCCGCTGTTGTGGCTGGGCCTCGCCGTGGGGGCGCTGGGCTTGTGGATCGCCTGGCGGGCGGTGGGTGAGGGCTGGCGTCCGAACAACCGCAAGCTGTTCGCCCTGGGTGCCGGGCTCAGCACCCTGACCGCTTTGGTGCCCCCGCTGACGTCGGCGGACGTGCTGATGTACGCCGCCTACGGACGGCTGCAGATCCTCGGGCTCAACCCGTACGACATCACGCCCGCGACCATCTTCCGGGAGCAGTTCGATCCCGTCCTGATCTGGACGGAACGTCCGTGGCAGGACACTCCCAGCGTCTACGGACCGGTGGCCTCGGCCAGTCAGTGGCTGGCGGCTTGGCTCGGCGGCCCGAACATGCACGACATCGTGTTCTGGTTGCAGATGCTGGCGTTGATCCCGTTCCTGGTGATCGGTGCCCTCGTCGTCAAGCTGGCCCACGACGATCACCTGGTCCAGACCCGGGCGGTGCTGTTCACCGTGCTCAACCCGATCATGATCTGGTCGGTCATCGCCGGCGCCCACAACGAGGCGTTCACCCTGGTGTTCGCGGTGGTGGGGTTGTGGTTCCTGCGCAAGCGCCCGTTCGTGGCGGGCCTCGGCATCGGGCTGGCCGGCACGATCAAGGTGTCGCTGGTGTTCTACGGCATCGCCATGGCGTGGGGGTATCGCCGTGACTGGCGCAAGCTGGTGGGCCTGGTGCTCGGGGCGGCGGTGCCGCTGGCGATCGCGTACGGCCTATGGGTGCCTCGCGCCCTGTTCGCGGCGGGACGCAACACCGGCTACATCTCGGCCGGTTCCTGGGCGCCGCCGTTCTTCACCGCGCTCAGCTGGGTGATGCCCGACTACATCGCCCGGTCGATCATCGGCTGGGTGGGGTGGGCCGGCATGGTCGCCATCGCCTGGATGCTGTCCCGAGTGCTGCCCTGGGCTCCCGTGCCCGGCGCGGATCCGTCCGTCGATCCCAGGCAGGAGCCGCTGACCGTCGCCGTCCGGACGGCTGCGATCCTCACGGCGTCCTGGCTCATCACCTCGCCGTACACGCTGAGTTGGTACGACTTGACCACCTGGGTTCCGCTGGCCCTGCTGGCCGCCAGTCGACTCGATGTGCTCATGATGTGGCGTGGGTTGTGGCTCTCGGTGGCCTACGTGACTGGCCGCTCGGTGCAGTTCAGCGACGCAATGCAGGCCACCGCTTACGTGGTGCGTGACGTCCTGTGTAGCGGCGCTCAGATTGTCATCATCGCGGTGATCGTCCGGTGGTGGTGGCGGGAAGGCCACCCGTTGCCCTCGCTGACCCTGTGGCAGCGGCGCTGGCATGCCATGCGGCACGCCAAACTCCCC
>CAYUWV010000044.1:0-15126 GCA_964448385.1 uncultured Propionibacteriaceae bacterium
TACACCGCTTCCCGCCGGCAGCTTGCCACTGCGGACGTGGTGGCGGTGATCCCCGCTCGGGGGGGCTCGAAGGGGGTTCCGGGCAAGAACGTCGCGCTGGTGGGCGGTGTGGCGCTCGTGGCGCGAGCAGTCCGCGCCTGCCGCGCGGCGACGACGGTCACCGCCGTGGTCGTCTCGACCGATGACGAGGACATTGCCTCGGTTGCCCGTCGAGCGGGGGCCATCGTCATCCCTCGTCCGAAGGAACTGGCCGGTGACACTGCCAGCAGCGAGGATGCGGTGATCCACGCGCTCGAGACCCTCTATGGGGATCGTCCGGGAGCGGTGGGCGTGGTCGTGCTCGTGCAGGCCACCAGTCCGTTCGTCACCTCCGCTGAGATCGACGACGTCGTGCTCGCGGTCCACGATGGCGCCGACTGTGCCTTCACGGCAGCCGCATTTCACGGCTTCGTGTGGCGTCCCGAGGCCGAAGGCGCCGTCGGCGTGAACCACGACTCCCGGCGTCGGGAGCGGCGTCAGGAGCGGACGGTCGAATTCCTGGAGACCGGCGCAGCCTATGCGATGCGGGCCCGGAAGTTCCTCGCCACCGGTCACCGCTTCTTCGGCAGCATCAAAGCGGTCGAGACCGACCCCAAGCGCGTCCTAGAGATTGACGAACCCGCCGACCTCGAGCGTGCCGGCGCCCTCGCCGCGATCCTTGACGAGCCGCCGCAGCTGCCCGGGCGAGGTGACATCGACGCCATCGTGCTCGATTTCGACGGGACCCAGACCGACGATCGCGTCTGGCTCAGCGCGGACGGCAGTGAGCAGGTCGCCGTCCACCGCGGGGACGGGTTGGGCATCGCTGCGCTGCGCCGCGCGGGCCTCCCGGTGCTGATCCTCTCCACCGAGACCCACCCGGTGGTCCGGGCGCGCGCCGACAAGCTCGGTGTCGAATGCGTCCACGGGGTCGAGCGCAAAGGGGAAGCTCTGCGCGCTTGGTGCCTCGACAAGGGACTTGATCCGGCCCGGGTCTTGTACGCGGGCAACGACGCCAACGACCTCCCCTGTTTCGCCGAGGTTGGCTGGCCTGTGGCCGTCGCCTCAGCCCACGCTCCGGTCCGGGCTGCTGCCCGGCTCGTCACCTCCCTGCCCGGCGGGCAGGGAGCGGTCCGCGAGATCGCCTCGTGGATCCTCGGAAAGGACCTCAGTTCATGACATCAGCCATCAACCCCCGGCTGCGGCGCCTCGGTGACCGCATCGTCGGTCCAGGCCAGCCCGTGTACATCACGGGCGAGATCGGCATCAACCACAACGGCGACCTGGCGACGGCGCTGGCCCTCATCGACGTCGCGAAGGCGGCCGGTCTGGACGCCGTCAAGTTCCAGAAGCGGACGCCGGAAATCTGCACCCCGCGCGACCAGTGGGAGGTCGAGCGCGACACCCCCTGGGGCCGGATGACCTACATCGACTACCGCCACCGGGTGGAGTTTGGCGAGGCAGAGTACCGCACCATTGACGATCACTGCCGCGCCATCGGGATCGATTGGTTCGCCTCGCCGTGGGATGTGCCGAGCGTGGAGTTCCTGGCCGACTTCAACGTGCCAGCGCACAAGGTGGCCTCTGCGTGCCTCACCGACGACGAGCTGCTCCGTGCGATGCGCGCCACCGGCAAGACGGTCATTCTGTCCTCGGGGATGTCGACACCGGAGCAGATTCGCCACGCCGTCGAGGTGCTCGGGAGCCGCAACATCGTGCTGTGTCACGCCACCAGCACCTACCCGGCGGCTCAGGGGGAGCTCAACCTGCGGATGATCAACACGCTGATGGCGGAGTACCCGAACGTGCCGATCGGCTACTCCGGCCACGAGACCGGGCTGCAGACCACCGTTGCCGCGGTGGCCCTCGGCGCCGCCTTCGTGGAGCGCCACATCACGCTGGACCGGGCGATGTGGGGCTCCGACCAGGCGGCTTCGGTCGAGCCGGGCGGCCTGACCAGACTCGTCCGCGACATCCACGTCGTGGAGGCTGCGCTGGGGGACGGCGTGAAGCGCGTGTATCCCGGCGAGTACGCGGCGATGAAGAAGCTTCGGCGCCTCGGCGGTGGAGCCGCGGAAGGCGCGGTGGCATGAGCGGTCCGTCGGTTGCGTTGGTCGAAAGCCCGGCGCAGCTGCTGCATGCGATCGAATGGTGCCACGCCAACGCTGCTGCCTCCACCACGCTCATCGCGGTCCTCGCGCCGCGAGACGGCCATGGCCGGGCCCAGCTCCACAGGCTCGCCAACCTGGCGCTGGCGGCCGGCATCACGGTCCGCTGGTTCGACCCCCGCAAGGACTTCTCGGCGCCGGTCGGTGTCATTGCGGCTCTGCGCGCGCCGCTGGGCCGCGCCCGCCGTTTCGTTGTGGGGGACCCGTTCTCGGGGTTGGTCCAGGCGATGTTGCCGGTTGTCGGTGCCCGGGATGTCATCGTCGTCGACGACGGTGCCTCGACTGTCGAGTTCAGTGAGCGCCTGGCCGCCGGCCAGGCCCTGACCCGCTGGACCCACGATCAGGGGCGCGGCATCGCCGGTTGGCTGCGTCCAGCACTGGCCTCGCGCGCCCTGGACTTCTTCACACCGTCCGCTGGCCGCTCGGTTGGGCTGTTCACCGTGATGCCGACCGTCGACGTACCAGGGCTGTGGGTCCAGCCGAATGGCTATGACTGGTCACGCACCCGCTTCGGCGCCCCCGACGTGGTACCCGGAACCGACATCGTGGGGACCTCTCTGGTGGAGACCGGGCTGGTCCATGAGGCAACCTATCTCGGCATCCTGACCGAGCTGGTCGGACGGCGCGCCATCGGACGCTACTACGCCCACCGCCGCGAGGAGGAAGGGAAGCTGCAGCGGATCTCTCGGGCGACAGGCCTGACCGTGGTGCGACCCAGCCTCCCCCTGGAGCTGGAGCTGTGCCAGGGTGCCGTGGCCGAACACCTCGTGTGCTTTCCCTCGTCGGTCGGGTTCACCCTCCCGGTTGTCCTGCGACGCCTGCCGACGACAGTCAGCGTCATCGAGGTGCCGACAGCCAGCCTGGGTCCGAGGATCGATGATCGGGCGCGGGCCTTCCTGCAGAAACTGCCTCACCTCGCCAACGAGCGCCAAACCGCGAAGCCAGGGCCGCCGCAGGCCCAGGAAGTCACCCCTTGGGGGTGAAGACGGGGATCAATCCGTTGAAGGTGATCGTCATGCCGAGGCCGTGGGCGACGATGTAACCGATTCCCAACACCACAGCGGCGATGACGATCCCGAACAGCAAGTAGGCGATCCAGCGGCCCAGCGGGTGTGGCTTGGGCAGCGACGCGGTTTCGTGGATTTCCGCCTCGCCGCCGGTCCCCCAGGCGAGCGCCCGGACGCCGAGGGCGAACAGGCTGGGCAGCCCTGCCCCCAGCAGCAGGCCCACCAGTAGGATGCGCCAACTGGCATCCAGTGCGGCAACTACCTGAGTCATCGGGACACACCTCCGGTCACCGGGACGCGATCTTCAGAGGCTTGCGCGTCCCATTCGTCATTGACGTTGTGGTGACCGATCGGGTCTCGCTTGGAATGCCACCACATCCACAGGGCCGCACCGCACATGATGCCGAAGATGACCAACGCGCCGGCCGCCCCGCCGATCAGGTGGCCGATCAGCCACATCGCGGCGCCCACCAGGCCCGCCAGGGGCAGCGTGGTCATCCAGGCCGCCAGCATTCGTCCGGCCACCCCCCAGCGCACCTGGGCGCCCTTCCTGCCCACACCGGAACCCAGGATCGACCCGGTGGCCACGTGCGTGGTCGAAAGCGCGAAGCCGAGCTGGCTGGACGACAGGATCACCGCGGCGGAGGCGCTCTCGGCGGCCATCCCCTGCGGCGAGGAGATCTCGATCAGGCCCTTGCCCATGGTGCGGATGATGCGCCAGCCGCCCAAGTACGTGCCTGCGGCGATCGCCACCGCGCAGGCGACCTTGACCCACAGCGGGACTTCGTGGGTTTCCGTCCAGTGGCCGGAGGCGATCAGCGCCAAGGTGATCACGCCCATCGTCTTCTGGGCGTCGTTGGTGCCGTGGGACAGCGAGACGAGCGAGGCGCTGCCGATCTGGCCCCACCGGAAACCGGCCTCCCGATAGCGGGCGGCGACGCCCTCGGTGATCCGGAACACCAGCCGGGTGCCCACCGCGGCGACAATCAGCGCGATCGTGGGCGACAGTAACCCGGGGAGGACCACTTTACCGATCACCCCGTCGAGCTTGGCGCCCTCGCCGAACCACTTGACGCCGTTGAAGCCGAGCCCCGCGATGGTGGCACCGATCAGACCGCCGAACAGGGCGTGCGACGAGCTCGAGGGCAGGCCCCACAGCCACGTCAGCAGGTTCCAGATGATCGCCCCCGCCAGACCGGCCATCAGGATGAGCAGCAGCGCGAATCCGCCGTCAGCGGTCAACTCGGCTTTGGGGGTTCCGTCCGGATTCTGGATCCGGATCACGGCGTTGGTCACGGTGATGGCGACCTCGACCGACAGGAACGCGCCGACGAGGTTGAGGATGGCAGACAGGGTGACGGCCGCGCGAGGCGTGAGCGCCTTGGTGGCGATGGAGGTAGCCATCGCGTTCGCGGTGTCATGGAACCCATTCGTGAAATCAAATGCCAATGCAGTGATAACGACAAGGGTCAAGAGCATGAACTCTGGGGTCACATCCTCATGGTAGGCCCCATCCCTCCACCGTGGAACCTGGTGGGTTTTCGCGCTGAAGTGTCGTCGTTTCGGGGGTTGCCGGGCCCGCGCCGTGGGCCGAACCCGGCGGCGACCGGGAGGTGCCCGTGCCCTAGGATGAACTCTCGTGACCTCCTCGATCCTCACCGCCGTGGCTTGGCCTTATGCGAACGGTCCGCGACACATCGGACACGTGTCCGGTTTCGGCGTTCCCTCCGACGTCTTCTCCCGCTACATGCGGATGGCCGGCCACGACGTGCTGATGGTGTCGGGGACGGACGAGCACGGCACGCCGATCTCGGTCCAGGCCGACAACGAGGGTGTGACCGCCAGGCAGTTGGCCGACAAGTACAACCAGGTGATCGTCGGCGACCTGCAGGGGCTGGGGTTGTCGTACGACCTGTTCACCCGCACCACGACCCGCAATCACTACCGGGTCGTCCAGGACATGTTCAGCTCCCTGTACCGCAACGGCTACGTGGTGCCGAAGACGCAGATGAGTGCGATCAGCCCGTCCACTGGCAGGACGTTGCCGGACCGCTACATCGAGGGCACCTGCCCGCTGTGCGGCTACGACGGTGCCCGCGGCGACCAGTGCGACAACTGCGGCAACCAACTCGACCCGATCGACTTGCGGAATCCCCGCTCGAGGATCAACGGCGAGGTGCCTGCCTTCGTGGAATCCGAGCAGTTCTTCCTCGACCTGCCGGGCGTCGCCGGCGCGCTGGGCTCGTGGCTCAGCGCCCGGACGGACTGGCGTCCGAACGTCCTGAAGTTCTCGGCCAACCTGCTCGACGACCTGCGGCCGCGCGCCATCACCCGCGACCTTGACTGGGGCGTCCCAGTGCCGCTGGACGGCTGGCGCGACGCTCCGATGAAACGGCTCTACGTGTGGTTCGACGCGGTCATCGGCTACCTCTCGGCCTCGGTGGAATGGGCCCGCCGCACCGGGGATCCCGATGCCTGGCAGAAGTGGTGGACCGATCCGTCCGCCGAGTCGTACTACTTCCTGGGCAAGGACAACATCGTCTTTCACTCGGTGATCTGGCCCGGGATCCTGCTGGGCCACAACGGTGAGGGTGACCGAGGTGGAGTACCCGGCACGTTCGGCACACTCAACCTGCCGACCGAGGTGGTCAGCAGCGAATACCTCACGATGAGCGGGTCGAAGTTCTCCACCTCCCGCAACACCGTCATCTATGTGGGCGACTTCCTCCGGGCGTTCGGGCCCGACGCGTTGCGCTACTTCATCTCCGCCGCCGGGCCGGAGAACCAGGACACCGACTTCACGTGGGACGAGTTCGTGCGACGCACCAACTTCGAACTCGCCAACGAGTGGGGCAATCTCGTCAACCGGTCGGTGTCGATGGCGCACAAGAACGTCGGCGCCGTCCCGGCGTTCGCGACGCCCACCGACGCCGATCACGCGCTGCTGGCAACCTCCCGCGCGGCGTTCGACACCGTGGGTGGGTTGCTGCGGCGATGTCGGTTCAAGCAGGCCCTCGGGGAGGCCATGCGAGTCGCCGGCGCGGCCAACAAGTACCTCTCCGATCAGGAGCCGTGGAAGCTCAAGAGTGATCCGGAGCGCCGCGACACTGTCCTGCACACCGCCCTGCAGGTCGTACAGGACACCAACACGCTGCTCACCCCGTTCCTGCCGCACGCGGCCCAGAAGGTGCACGAAGCCCTCGGCGGCACCGGAACCTGGGCGGCGCAGCCCGAGATCCGCACCGTGAGTGAGGACGGCGGCCCCGACTACCCAGTACTGCAGGGAGATTACGTCTCGCAGCAGGCCGTCTGGGCTTCGCGTCCGATCCAGCCGGGGATGCCGCTGGCCAAACCGTCCCCCCTGTTCGCCAAGCTGGACGAGAAGCTGGGTCAGACCGGGCCGGACTGGTCGCCCATCGCCTGAGGCGCTCGCCATCGCCGGTTCGGCCGGGGACGCGACGGTCGCCGGCGGGGTCCGCACCCCGTCCCCGGCGTGGCCTTGGATGAACTGGTTACGGGGTGGACTTCGGGGTCAGTGCGAGAAGTGCCTGGCGCATCGGTAGCGGTCGGAAGCCGGCCCCTACCGCCTTGCGCCGCAGGGCGGGCTGGGCACGGCAGAGTGCCAGCCCTCGACGCAGCAGAATCCACGGCGGTTTGCGCTTCGCCGCCAGGTCGCGACGCAAGCGGAGCAGGAAGACCAGGGGCGCCGGCCGGTCGAGGTAGATCGCCTCGGGATTCAGGCCGGCACCACGACAGGTGGCCAGGAACTCGATCGCGAAGATGCCTTCGGCGGTGAGGCACCCCGCACCGTCGAGCCGCACCAGGTGGCTGCCGGTTCGCCGGCTCTCGGAAATCGAGTACGCCGGAACCTCGACCTCGCCACAGGCGAGCAACTCACCGAGCGCCTCGACCGCGCCGGCCGCGTCCCACGAGCGGGGATCGTCCCAATCCGTGATGCCCAGCGCGGTCTGGGGCATGCCGGCACGGTCGGAGTCGAAATAGAAGTCGTCCAGCCGAAGTGACGAGCACCCCATCGCGCGGGTCAACCGCGACTTGCCGCTGCCGGAGGGGCCGGCGATCAGCACCAGCCGCACCGGGCCTTGCTTCACAGGCCGAGGGCGGCAGCCATATCGGCGCGAGCCCTGGCCATCGACTCGGACGCGAGGGCCCGGGCGGCGGCAAGATCCTGGCTGTCCTCTGGGGCGAGCCGCACCTGCAGGTAGCACTTCAGCTTCGGTTCGGTGCCCGAGGGACGCACCACGACCCGAACCTGCTCACCCTCGAACAGCATCCCGTCGGTCGGCGGCAGGGCGTCGCTACCGTGAGCCAGATCGGTGGCTGCGACGCGCTCTCCAGCCAACGTGGCCGGTGGGCTGTTCCGCACCCGGGCCATGGCGTCGGCGATGAGGCTCAGGTCACTGACCCGGAAGGCCAGCTGCGAGGTCAGGTGAAGCCCGTAGCGGCGCTGGATCTCGGCGAGCCGGTCAGCCACCGTCTGCCCGGCAGCTTTCAAGCCGGCCACCAGGGCCAGCACGCGCAGCAGGGTGGTGATGCCGTCCTTGTCGGGCACCGCTTTCGGGTCGGTGCAGTAGCCAATCGCCTCTTCGTAGCCAAACGCGAGACCGGGGACCCGGCCGATCCACTTGAAGCCGGTGAGGGTGGTCGTGAACGGGAATCCGTTGGCCGCCGCCATGGTGCCGAGCAGCGTGCTGGAGACCACCGAGCAGGCATAGGTCCCGGCGACCCCGCGGCGCATGGCGTCGTCCGCCAGCAGTGCTCCCAGCTCGTCTCCGCTCAGCATCCGCCAAGCGCCGTCCACCACCGCCGCGATCGCGCAGCGGTCAGCGTCCGGATCGTTGGCGATGGCGACGTCGGCGTCGACCGTGCCGGCCAACGCGAGGGTCAGGTCAATCGCACCGGGCTCCTCCGGATTGGGAAAAGCAACCGTCGGGAAGGCGGGGTCTGGCCTGTCCTGTTCGGCCACGCGATGGGGGACAGGAAAACCGGCGGACGTCACCATCTCGTTGACTACGGCAGAACCCACCCCGTGCAGCGCCGTGTAGACCCAGATCAGTTCCCGAGGTGCCTGCGGAGGGACCAGGGACGTCGCCCGCGCCACATAGGCGGCGACCAGCTCATCGCCAACCAGCGGGTAGTCCTCGCTGCGGGCCAGGTCGGCCAGCGGCTTGCGGGACGCCACCGCGATCTGGGCGGCGATGTCGGAGTCGGCCGGAGGAATGATCTGCGAGCCGTCGCCCAGGTAGACCTTGTAGCCGTTGTCCTGGGGAGGGTTGTGGGACGCGGTCACGACCACGCCCGCGACGCACTCGAAGTGGCGGATTCCGAAGGCCACGACTGGCGTGGGAAGCGGACGCGAGCACAACAGTGGCGCGAGCCCGGCCCCGGCCAGGATCTCGGCTGTGTCGGCGGCGAACACCGCTGAGTTGTAGCGGGCGTCGTAGCCGACGATGACGCGACCACCCTCAAGCCCCAAGCCGACCAGGTACCTCGCCAGCCCTGCGGCGGCCCGGGTCACCACGACCCGGTTCATCCGCGCCGGACCAGGACCCAGCGGCCCGCGCAGCCCGGCCGTCCCGAAGCTCAGCGGGCCCGCGAACGCCTCCTCAAGCTCCGCCACGGCGGCCGCATCCCCGGCGTCGGCCTTGGCGAGGAGGGAATCGAGAGCGGCGGTGGTGGCCGGGTCTGGGTCTTCATCGCGCCAAGCCACCGCTGCGGCGCGCAGGTTGGCGTCCAGCATGGCGGTCACAGCCGTTCCGCCAGTCCGGCCAGCAAGCTACGCAGCCGAGGCCCCGCGGCGCGTCCAGCCTCGATCACCTCGGCGTGAGAGAGCGGAGCAGGGGAGATCCCGGCGGCCGCGTTGGTGACCAGTGAGATCCCCAGTACTTCCATGCCCGCCTCCCGCGCTGCGATCGTTTCCAGGGTCGTCGACATCCCCACCAGGTCACCGCCGATCACCGAGGCCATCCGCACCTCGGCGGGCGTCTCGTACTGCGGCCCGCGGAATTGGACGTAGACACCCTCGTCGAGGCTCGGATCCACCTGGCGAGCCACCTGGCGCAACCGCGGTGAGTAGGCCTCGGTGAGGTCGATGAACGTGGCTCCGCGCAGAGGCGTGGCGCCGGTGAGGTTGATGTGGTCCCGGATCAGGACGGGGGTCCCCGGCAGCCAGGCCGGGTTGAGCCCGCCGCAGCCGTTGGTCAGCACGATGGCGGTGGCGCCGGCGGCGGCGGCCGTCCGCACCCCGTGGACGACGGGTTCGACGCCGCGGCCCTCATAGAAGTGGGTGCGCCCGGTGAACAGGGCTGCGAGCTTGCCGTTGGCGGTACGGGTCAGGCGCAGCTCGCCACCATGGCCGGCGACGACCGGGGCGGAGAAGCCGGGCAGTTCCGCGAGCGGCACAGACCCCAGCGACTCTCCGAGGGCATCGGCGGCGTCAGACCAGCCCGAGCCCAGGACGAGGGCGAGGTCGATGGTGGGCACCCCGAAGTGCCGCAACAGAGCGGCGGCGGCCTCGCGGGCAATGGTTTCCGGCGGCTGGTTCACGCCGACGACTATAACGACGACGCGGGGTCGACGGTATGCCCGGGGGCTCCCGATCTACTCGCCGTCGAACAACGGCTTGTCATCAGTCCCGTCGGAGGTGCGATGCTCGTCGTCGGCGATGAACGTGGTGTGGGCGAACCGGGGGCGCGGCAGCGTGCGGACGATGACGAACAGGCCCCCCAACAAGGCGAGCCACACCACGCTCTGGCCGAAATGGGCGAGCCAGCGCGGCCCGGTCAGATAGGCCAGCAGCACCAGCAGCAACCCGACACCACCCACACCGGCCAGCACTCCCAGCACCTTGTCGCTGTTCGCTGAGGCCCGCGTGCCGAGCCCGTGCAGATGCCACAACCCCAGCGCGAAGGCCACCTGTATTGGCACCGCCGCAAGTTCGAGCAGCACGACCTGGACGGGGTTCGCCTCCGGCCAGCCGAGCACGACCATTGCCACCGTGGTGCCGACGCCGGCAAGGGCGAGCGCGGCAATGATCCAGGATCGTGGCATGGGGGCAGCCTAGCCCGCGGCCCGTAGCCGGCAGCGGGGGTCGCAGCTGCCCGCAGTTGCGGGGTTTGCTTGCCGGAGTCCTGCCGGAACGCGACAATGCGAGGGTGGCGGACGTAGTGATCATTGGTGGAGGACCGGGTGGCTACGAAGCGGCCTTGGTCGGGCGTCAACTGGGCGGCAACGTCACGCTGATCGAACGGCGGGGATTGGGCGGCTCGGCCGTCCTGAGCGATGTGGTGCCAAGCAAGACCCTGATCGCCGCCGCCGAGGTGATGACCAAGATCCGGCGCGCCGAGGAACTCGGTCTCGAACTGCGCGACGGTGACCGGCGGCTGACGGACGTGGTGTCCGTTGACCTCGGCACCGTCCATCGCAGGATTCGCGCCCTGGCACAGGCCCAGTCCGATGACATCCGCGACCGACTGCTGACCGAGGGCGTCCGCATCATCAACGGGACGGGTCGCTTGGCCAGCACCAGCCAGGTGATCGCCACGACCGCACTGGGGGAGGAGAGCCTGCCCGCCGACATCATCCTCATCGCGACCGGGGCCCACCCGCGGGAACTCGACTCCGCGCGCCCGGACGGCGAGCGCATCTTCACCTGGACCCAGATCTACGACCTGGAAACCCTGCCCGAGCGGCTGATCGTGGTCGGCTCGGGGGTTACCGGGGCCGAGTTCGCCAGCGCCTATCAGGCCCTCGGCGTGGCGGTGACCTTGGTCTCGTCCCGTGACAAGGTACTGCCGGGCCAGGACGACGACGCCGCCAGCGTCATCCAGGAGGTGTTCGAGAACAGTGGGATGACGGTGCTCAACAACGTGCGGGCGGTGGGGGCGACCCGGCGCGGGGACGAGGTTGTGGTCACGCTGGCTGATGGGACCGAGGTTGTCGGAACCCATTGCTTGATGGCGGTGGGAGCGATCCCCAATACCGCCAACCTCGGGCTGGAAGCGGCTGGCGTGACGATGGCAGCGGGCGGCTACATCGGCGTTGACCGGGTATCGCGAACGTCCGCCCGCGGGGTCTACGCCGCGGGCGACTGCACCGGGGTCTTCGCCCTGGCGTCGGTGGCAGCGATGCAGGGACGGATCGCGATGTGGCACTCACTGGGGGATTCCGTCGCGCCGCTGGATCTGAAGACTGTTTCGTCCAATGTGTTCACCGCCCCCGAGATCGCCACCGTGGGGGTCGCCCAGGCCGACGTCGAATCCGGCAAGGTACGGGCCCTGGTCATGAGGTTGCCGCTGCGGTCGAACCCGCGCGCCAAGATGCAGGCGCTGAGCGACGGATTCGTCAAGGTGATCTGCCTGCCTACGACCGGCATCGTGATCGGTGGCGTGGTGGTGGCACCCTCAGCCAGCGAACTGATCCACCCGCTGTCGATCGCGGTCAGGCACAAGTTGACCGTCGACCAACTGGCGGAGGCCTTCACGGTCTACCCGTCGTTGAGTGGCTCATTGGCGGAGGCCGCCCGCCGGTTGCATGGGCACTCCAGCGAACAGGTGATCACGTACTGAATCAGCACCGCTGGTGGTCCCCGCCGGGACGAGACCGCAGCCGCCGGCACCGCTGGCAGCAACTGCGTCGCCCCGGCTGGCAACCGGCCAGCGGCGTCGGGTGGGCAAAACTCAGCTGGGATCCACGATCTCGCAGAGGACCTGGCCGCTGGTGACGGTGGCTCCGACCTCTGCCTGCAGGTCGGCGATCACGCCCGAGCGGTGAGCGTTGATCGGCTGCTCCATCTTCATGGCTTCCAGCACCACGATCAGGTCGCCTTCGTTCACCTCCGCGCCGGGAGTGACCGCGACCTTCACGATGGTGCCCTGCATGGGAGCACTGAGCGCGTTGGAGGACGGCGCCTTAGCCTTGGCGCCACCGGTGCTGCGCCGGGTGGGACGCTTGGCTGTCGGCTTGGAAGCCATTGGGGCGCTCAGGGCGCTGGGCAGCCGAACCTCAAGGCGGCGTCCGTTGACCTCGACCACGTACGTGGTGCGCTCGGCGTCTGCTGATTCGCCTAGGGCGCCAACGTAGGGCTCGATCACCGTGTCGAACTCGGTCTCGATCCAGCGGGTGTGTACGCCGAACTTGCCGTCGGCCGCCACATAGGCAGGATCGGAGAGCACAGCTTTGTGGAACGGGATGGCAGACGGCATGCCTTCCAGCACGGTCTCAGCCAAGGCGCGGCGGGAACGCGCGATCGCTTCGGCCCGGTTCGAACCGGTGACGATGATCTTGGCAACCAGCGAATCGAACGAGCCGGGCACGGCCATGCCGACCTTGTAGCCCTCATCGACTCGAACACCAGGTCCGGTCGGCACCTGCCAGGCGGTGAGGGTGCCAGGCGCCGGCATGAAGCTGCGTCCTGGATCTTCTGCGTTGATCCGGAACTCGATCGAGTGACCCCTCACGACGGGGTCGTCGTAGCCGAGTTCCTCACCGTTGGCGATGCGGAACATCTCACGCACCAGGTCAATGCCGGTGACCTCTTCAGACACCGGGTGCTCGACCTGGAGTCGGGTGTTGACCTCGAGGAACGAGATCGTGCCGTCCTGGCCCACCAGGAATTCGCAGGTGCCGGCACCGACGTAGCCGGCCTCGCGCAGGATCGCCTTGCTCGAGGTGTAGAGCTTGGTCAGCTGCGCTTCGCTGAGGAAGGGAGCGGGGGCTTCCTCGACCAGCTTCTGATGCCGCCGCTGCAGCGAGCAGTCGCGCGTCGACACGACCACCACGTTGCCATGGCTGTCGGCCAAGCACTGCGTCTCGACGTGCCTCGGCTTGTCCAGGTAGCGCTCAACGAAGCACTCACCACGACCGAACGCGGTGACTGCTTCTCGGGTGGCGGACTCGAACAGCTCCGGGATCTCGTCCAGCGAGCGGGCCACCTTCAGCCCGCGGCCGCCACCACCGAAGGCAGCCTTGATGGCGATCGGCAGGCCGTGTTCCATGGCGAAGGCGACGACTTCGTCAGCGCCCGCCACTGGGTCGGCAGTGCCGGGGACGAGGGGCGCGCCGACCTTCTGGGCGATATGACGAGCCTGGACCTTGTCTCCCAGCGACTCGATCGCGGCCGGTGGCGGTCCGATCCAGGTCAGCCCGGCGTCGATCACGGCCTGGGCGAACTGTGCGTTCTCGGCGAGGAAGCCGTACCCGGGGTGGATCGCGTCGGCGCCTGACCGCTCTGCAATGGCGAGGATCTTGCTGATGTCGAGGTAGGTAGCTGCCGGGGTCAAGCCGTTCAGCGCGAAGGCCTCGTCGGCCAGGCTGACGAAGACAGAGTCAGCGTCCGGATCTGCATAGACCGCAACGCTCGCCAGCCCGCCGTCCCGGGCGGCCCTGATCACCCGAACGGCGATTTCTCCCCGATTCGCGACAAGGACCTTGGTGATCGGCATGGGTATCTCCTCGAATCGAACCGCGCGACGCTGGCACTCTGTTCGGAGTCTAGGGCCAAGTCCTTCGGCTCACAGCAGCTTCGTCTCACAGCGGCTTCGACCCGATCGGGCACGACCTCGCTCGGCGGCAATTCGGTGGCGGTGGCTGGCGACTGTGGAGGCTGGTGACGCGGCGGATGACCGTCATCGAGGGCATCGCGCGCCTGCAGTGGACCAGCCCCGGCAGTGCCATGCTTAGGCCCGTGAGCGCGTTGCAGAGTCGGGTCTGGCGGGCCGGGCAGAAAGTCCGGGAGAACTTCCCCCTAGACGAACTGGACGGGCTGTTGGCCGATCCGGAATGCCTGGTGTGGCTGGACGTGGTCCACCCCGGACCGGACCTGCTCAACAAATTGGCCGAGGAGTTGAACCTCGATCCCCTGGCGGTGGAGGACGCGTTCGAGCCCAGGGAGCGTCCCAAGGCGACCCGACATCCCGCACACACGTTCCTCACCTGCTATGCCACCCGGCTGAAGGTCGAGGAAGGCTTGACGGTACGGCTGGAGACGCCTCGGGTGTCGGCCTTCGTGATGGCCAACGGGTTAATCACTGTCCGCACTGCCGATCACGGGGAGATGGACGAGGTCATCCAGCGCTGGGAGACCGACGGACTGTTGGAGCACGGCGTGAGCGCGCTGGTACACGGGATGCTCGACACCTTCGTCGACGGCCACTTCGACGCGATCCAGGCGATGGACGATGCCTTGGATGCCCTCGAAGACCAGCTCTTCGACGAAACCATCCAGACCCGCAAGATCCAGCAGCGGATCTTTGGAATCCGGAAGGCTCTCGTGCAGTTGCGCCGGGTGGTGCTCCCGATGCGGGAGGTGGTCACGGCCGTGATGCGGTTCCGCGGAGCTGGCGGCACCCCGATCGCCAGGGAACTGGACGGCTACTTCAACGACCTCTACGACCACGTGATCCGCGCCTCAGAATGGACGGAGTCGCTGCGCGATGTGGTGGGGAGCATCTTCGAGACCAACCTGTCGCTGCAGGATGCTCGGCTGAACGAGGTGATGAAGAAACTGGCGTCCTGGGCGGCCATCATCGCCGTGCCCACTGCGGTGACCGGCTGGTTCGGGCAGAACATCCCCTACCCGGGGTTCGCGGATTCCTTTGGGCTGTTGCTGAGCGTGGTCACGATCCTGGTCGGCACGGTCGGCCTCTATATGTTGTTCCGGCGGGTTGACTGGATCTGACAGCGTCGCTGCTTGGCCTCTCTGATGGCAGCCCGGACCCCCCGGGGAGCTCGACCTCGCACAGGCGCAGTGGGCAACCCAAATCCCACCGACCGCGAGCAGCCCTAACCGCACCCGGGCACTCCCGGGCACTCCGAGGACCAGTCTGACCTCCTCCAAGCTGGGGGTGGGGGCAGGAGGAAGGTCAGGCGCCTGGTGCGGCCGGATCAGGTGGTGCGGTTCCGGGTGCCGCCGTTCC
>CAYUWV010000045.1:0-14920 GCA_964448385.1 uncultured Propionibacteriaceae bacterium
GGTCGCCCTCACTTCGACGATACGCCGGTCGCGGGGACGCAGAAAGAGGTAATCCGACACTCGCTGAATAGCGCCGCAATGGCCGTGCCGCGGACGATCACTCCCCTGCTGAGCAGGCGACTGGCTAGGCCGGACCGTACTGTTTCCAGAGCTGGTCACGCTCGGGGCCGGTCACGCGGTGGGCCTCGAACACGATTGTCCTGATGTCGTCGTGTTCGAAGCGTCCCTTCTCCAACCCGGCCACGACGGGCCAGTCCGGCCCGTGGTCCGTCTGGGCTCCCTCGCGTCGCCCGTTGAGCCAGTGAACCTGGTACCACAGCCACTCGCTCTTCACCCACGGGAGCGGGAAGGCGCGCATCGGGGTGACCCGACAGGTGAGGACGGCCTCACGGCGTCCGTTGCGGCAGAGTTCCCACACGCTGTTGCGGAACTGGTCAAGCCGGGGATCCGCGGGCCAGGAATCGTCGTGCCTCATTCAACGATGGTCTCATCAGCGACCACCATGCTGCCGGTGACGCTGCGGAGCCGTCCTTGCTGGTCGGCGAGTGCGGTCAGGCCCGGTGTCCCTACCATGGGGGGCGACCCAAGCCCGCAGGAGCCTGTCGTGAACCCGCTTGCCAGCACCTTCATCACCTCGGCCCTGGTCTTCTACTCGATCGGGGTGTGGGGCGAACGCCTCATCGGCCGCCTCAGGTGGTGGAACCTCGTGTTCTTCGTCCTCGGCCTGATCTGCGACGCGGTGGGTACCGGCATGATGTTCGACTTCGTCGGCGGAATGACCTTCGACGTCCACGGCATCTCGGGGTTGATCGCCATCCTGCTGATGTTCGTGCATGCCGTCTGGGCGCTGGTGGTCCTGCTCAAGCAGGACGAAGCGGCGCTCACGAACTTCCACAAGTTCAGCGTGGCGGTGTGGGTCGTCTGGCTGATCCCCTACTTCAGCCCGATGTTCTTCGCCATGGCGACGTGAGGCGGACTCGTCGGTGCTGAGTCTCAGATCTGGCCGAAGAAGCCGCCCAGTTCGTCGGTGTGCCGGGCGATCCGTTCGGCCGGGTCGGACGAGGTGAGGTCCAGATCGGCAGCTGTGCGGCAGTCCCGCCAGGCCTCGGGATCCCGGCACGGGTAGAGGTGCTTGAAGCCGACTCGCAGCAGGTTGTGCTCGCTGAGGACGGCCCCCGGGCCCAGCTGCCAGTGGTCGAGGATCTCGCGGTCGTACTCCTCATCGTGGAAGCGCCAGGTCTCCTGGTGCCCGTCGATCACGACCAGGCAGGTCATGCCCTCGCGGGCCAGCAGCGTGACCTCCTGCCAGGCACCGCGGGTGGACAGGTTCCACTGGATGAAGTGGACGTTGTGGCCAGGGCTGAACCGCTGGCAGGTATCGGACGGGAAGATCATGGCCATGGTGACTCCTGAGGCTCGCACTTCCCCGGACGCGGCGTCCGAGGCGGATCTTCCCCCGGGGGCACCGTGCGCGTCGCGCGGTTGCCAGACGGTCTGCCGGAGGGCTTGTGACCGTGCTTCTTGATCCGAGCCCACGGTACCACCCGCGCTGAACCCGTCCGCGGCATGCGCCCACGCCGAAGCGTCCCCCGATTCCTGCCCGGTAGAGTCGGCGCGTGCGGCTGCTCCTCACCGGCTCGAACGGGTTCATCGGCTCCCGGATCGCCACCGCCGCGCTCGATCGCGGCTGGCACGTGATCGGGGTGGGCCGCTCCGGCCGTCCCACCGGCCCGGTGAGCCGCTACCACCGGCACGACCTGACCCGTCCGCTCGACCTTGACGAACAGGTGGACGCGGTGGTGCACTGCGCCGCACTGGCCAGCCCCTGGGCAAGGCCGGAGCACTTCCAGGCCAACAATGTTGACGCGACCAGACATGTCGTTGACTGGGCGCAGACGCACGGGAGGCCGCCGTTGGCCTACCTGTCGTCCTCCAGCGTCCTCTACCGCAACGCCGACCAACTCGGCCTCACGGAGGGATCACCGGTACCGGCGGACGGCGAGCAGATCAACGTCTACTCGCGGACGAAGCTCGCCGGCGAGCGGCTGGTTCGGGCCTACCCCGGACAGTGGACGATCCTGCGGCCCCGGGCGGTGTTCGGGCCCGGCGACACGGTGCTGCTGCCCCGGCTGATCGAGGCCGCCCGCCGCGGCCAATTGCCGTTGTTCTCCCGCCGTGACGGACGCCCGGTGGTCACCGACCTGACCTACGTGGACGTTGTCGCGCACTACACCCTGACCGCGATCGAGCAGGGCGTGACCGGCGTCTACCACCTCACCAACGGCCAGCCCGTCGAGCTGTACCCGTTCCTGTTCGACGTCCTCGACCGCCTCGGCCAGCCCCGGCCGACCCGGCGGATCCCCGTCGGGGTGGCGATGGCCCTTGCCGGTGCGGGCGAGGCGGTCTCGGCCGCGTTCCTTGGGTATCGCGAACCCCCGATCACGCGGTTCGGCGTGTCGATGTTCGCCTTCTCGAAGACCTTCGACATTGCCGCCTGCCGCCGTGACCTGGGCGATCCGGCGGTCAGCCTCGCAGAGGGTGTGCAACGGCTCGTGGCCTGGTGGGGAGCGCAGCGACGTGACTGAGGCGGCGGCGCTCATCCTGGCCGGGTTGTGGCTCGCCACGGTCGCGCTTCGCGTGCTGCTGGCCCGCCGGGTGGTGGCAGCCGAGCCGCCCGCGCCGGCCGAGGATCCGGCGGACGTAACGGTGATGCAGCCGATCCTCTCCGGTGACCCGCTGCTGCCGCGGTTGCTGGCGGAGAACCTCGCGAACCACCCGACGACCCGGTTCCTGTGGCTGGTGGACGCCGACGATGCCGAGGGGCGCCGGATCACGGCCGACCTGGCCGTGGGTCGCGCTGGGCAGGTGCAGGTGCTGCTCACCCCGTCCGTTCCCGCCGGGGTCAATCCCAAGGTGTTCAAGCTCGTGCTGGGGTTGCCGCACTGTGGCGCCGTGGTCGCGGTGCTCGACGATGACACCGTGCTGCCGCCCGGAGCCCTGGCGGCCGCGCGCCAGGCCCTGTCCCGGGGCGAGCTGGTCACCGGACTGCCGGTGTACCGGCCGGGTGACACTCCCTGGTCGCGGCTGGTCGCCGCCTTCGTGAACGGCAACGCGGCGATCACGTACCTGCCGCTGCTGGCGTTCGGGCCGCCGGTCACCATCAACGGCATGTTCTGCCTCACCCGGCGCGACACGCTGGAGGCGCTGGGCGGGTTCGCCGCGATCGCCGACCGGTTGTGCGACGACCTGGAGCTGGCCCGGCTGTACCGCGCCGGCGGCCAACGGATCGTGCAAACGGCAATTGTCCACCCGCTGGCCACCACCGTCCCCGACGCCCGCGCCTACGCCCGGCTGATGCGCCGCTGGATGGTGTTCGCCGGGCAGTTGCTCCGCGAAGAACTCACCGTCCCCATGCTGGCCCTGGTCGTGCTGCCCACCGCCCTGCCGCTGGCGGCGCTGGTGGCGGCCATCGCCTCCGGCACCCCACTCACGGTGGCCGCCGTGCTCGCCGCGCTGGTGACGAAAGCCCTGGTCATGGCTGATTTCCGGGCCCGGGTGCTGCGGACCGCAGCGCTGGGGGTCCAGGCGGGGGCAGCCCCGGTGGCGGCTGAGCTGGTCGCCGACGTGGTTCAGCCGGTGCATGCGCTGGCGGCGCTCGTCCGTCCCGGACGGGTTCGCTGGCGCGACCGCACCCTGGCTGTGGTCGACGGAGGCGTGGCCTCGTGATCGCTCGCTACACCGCTCTCCTGGCGGGCCTGGAACCCAACCGTTCGCTGGCGACGCCGGCCAGGGACCGGGTGGCGTGGCTGTCGGGACGCAGCGAGCCCGGTCACGGGCAGCTCTCGCCCGCCCAGCGCCGTCTGGTGACGGACGTGACCCCGGCGGGCTTCGAAGCGTTGCAGGCCGCCTTCCCGTACCACGCCGGGCTCACCGGAGTGTGGCAGCCGGCCCCGCTCGGTGCCGCGTCGGTGCGCAACGCCCGCCAGTTCGTGGCGGCCCGGCGCGACCCGGCGTTCCGCGGGCAACTGGTCCGGCACCTGTCGCCCCTGGTCGAGCAGACGCGAGACCGGTTGCTGATCCTCTGCGGCAGCGCCGGCTTGGAGCTCCTGCTCGCCGCGCTGCCCGACCTGCCGCTGCGCTCCGGGCTCCGGCTCGGCGTGGTCGCCCTCGGCCCGGTTTCCCGGCGGCCCCCGTCCTGGCTGCCGGTGCAGGTACTGCAGGGGCGCACCGACCTGATCTCCCGGCTGGGCTACCGTGGGCCGGCGGACGCCGTGCTGCCCTGCGGGCACCTCGGCTACGTCACCAGCCCGGCGGTGCGCGCCCGGCTTCGATCGCTCGCGGAGGAGTTCGCCCATGGTCCGGCTGCTGCTGGTCGCTCCCCCGTTCAGCGGTCACCTCAACCCGCTGATCGCGATCGCCCGCCGACTGCGTGAGCGGGGCTTCGACCCTCGGTTCGTGACCGGGCCGGCCCGGGTTCCGTTGCTGCGCGAGCTGGGCTTCCACGCCGACCCGATCCTCGCCGACGATCCCGACGCCCTCGAACGGGTCGCCGATCCACCCCGTGCGGTGCGCAGCAATCCGGTCCTGATGGCCGGGCAGCTGCGGCAGAGCCTTGCGGTGCTGGCCGCTGCCCGCGGTGACATCGAGCGCATCGTCGGTCGTGACCGGCCCGAGCTGGTGCTGGCCGACTTCACCGCGCCGGTGGCCGGTCTGGTCGCCGAAGCGGCCGGCCTGCCCTGGGTGACGTCGATGCCCACGCCGTTCGCGCTGGAGACCCGGCGCGGCACCCCGTCCTACTGCGGCGGCTGGGGGCCGGTGCGCCACCCAGGGCACCGGGTGCGGGACGCCGCCGGCCGGCTGAGCACCCGTGCGGTGAAGAGCGCGTTCGGCTTGCTGTTCGCGCGGCAGCTCGCCGAGCTCGGCACCCGCGTGTACCGGCCGGACGGCACGGAGGCCGCCTATTCCCCGCATGCCATCCTCGGCCTGGGTCTGCCCGAGCTGGAGTTCCCACGCGACTGGCCGCCGGCGCTGCAGCTGATCGGTCCGGTGACCGAAACCCCCGAGCCAGCGGTGGTCCCAGACGGCTTGCTGTGGGGAGACCGGCCGCAGGTGCTGGTCACGATGGGCACCCACCTGCCGTGGGTGAAGGCCGGGCTGGCGAGCCAGGTGACCCGGCTCGCCGCGCACTTCCCCGACTACGAGTTCGTCGTGGCGCTGGGCCGTCCGGTCGCGCGGCCTGCCGTGACCCGGATCGCGGCGAACGTGGTCAGCTGCGACTACCTGCCCTATGACGCCGTGCTGCCGCACGTGGCGGCGGTGGTCCACCACGGCGGCGCTGGGGTGGTCTACAGCGCGCTGCGCGCTGGGAAGCCGGCCCTGGTCTGGCCGCGGGACTACGACCAGTTCGACTTCGCCGCTCGAGTGGTCGCCGCCGGCGCCGGTGTCCGCGTCCGCAACCTGGACTCGCGGCACGCGGTGACGGGGCTTCGCCGCGTGCTGACCGGGCTCGACGGGCCCGCGATCGCCGCCCTGCAGCAGGCCGTCCAGCGCAGCGACCCGTTCACCGCGACGGAACGGACGATCCGGGGCCTGCTGGGAAGGCCCGCCGCACCCGGCGCAGCTTGACGTCGGGACGGAAGTCCTCGAACTCCCCAGCCAGGATGGTCGGCTCGACCAGCCCGGAGCGGACGATCCACCGACGAAGCTCTGCCGCGGCGTCCGCGAACCGCTCCACGGGCCGGACCGCCAGTCGGATCCGATCCGGGGCCTCCTGCACCAGCCGGAAGTCGGCGACCCCCGGCACGCCGAGCACGGCGCCGCGGGCGAAGTCGGCGAACAGCGGACTCAGCACCCCGGCCCGATCGGGCAGCAGCAGGACGTCGTCGCTGCGTCCCTCGATCCGGTCGACCACCCGGAACGGCGACCCGCACCGGCAGTCGCCGCCGCGCACCAGCAGGTCACCCAACCGATAACGGACCACTGCCTGGGTGCGCCGGTACAGGTCAGTGATCACCGGGGTGTAGCGGCCGGACGCGTCGTCCACCGGCTGCTCCTCGACGACCAGCAGGTCCTCGTTCAGGTGCAGCGAGCCACGGGCGCAGGTGATCCCGAGGAAGCCCTCGGTGGCCTGGTAGATCTGCCCCAGGCGCAGCCCGAACGCCGCCTCAACCCGGTCGCGGACGTGGGGCTCCAGCACTTCGGCGAGCGAGAACACCTGCTCGGGACGGATCCGCAACCCTCCGGACGCCAACTCCGCGGCGAGGAACTCCAAGGCCTGCGGGGGCGCGGCCAGCACCGTGGGGGCGAAGTCGTTGAGGGCGGCGACATGTTCGTCGAGGGGCCGGGCGAGGTCGAGGTAGCGGAAGCTGATCCGGCCGCCCCCCACCGCCTCGTACAGCGGACCGCCCGAGCGCAGCAGCAGCGCCACCCGGGCACCGCCGAGCAGGCCGCTCGGGAGTGCCTTGGCCAGGATCGTCCCCGCCCAGCGGGCCTGCTCGGCCGGTGAGGTGAGGAACACCCCCTGGCGTCCGGACGTCCCCGAGGACAGCCCGATCGACGCCCCCCGCAGTCGCGCGGAGAACGCGCGGGAGGCCTCGGCGTCCCGGCCGGCGGCGAGGCAGTCGAGGAGTCCCAGCCCGAGGGTGTTGAGCTCGGCGAAGTGCTCCAGCCAATCGGTCTTGTCGATCACCGGGAACGCGGTGAGGTCAGCGAGCGCGACGTCGCGGTAGTACGGGAAGACTCGCCGCGCCCGCTCCAGCGTGGCCGCGAGCCGCCGCGCCTGCCAGCGTTCGAGGGCGTCCCGGTCGCGGAACCGCCGGCCGCGGGTTTCCAGGTAGGCGGCCAGCACGGCGAACCTGCTGGTCACAGCGCTCCAAGCTCAGCCTGTGCCCGCTCCAGACTCGGGACGCAGTGGGACGGCACGATCAGCAGGTCTGGGCGATCCCGGTGCAGCGCGGTCAGAGCGCCGATCCGATCGCGGTACCCGGGCCAGTCGGCGGTGACCAGCCGGACCACCGGGTGCGGCAGCTCACCGTGGGTGAACGCCCGGTGCGTCCAGACGGCGTCCCCGGCCAGCAGGACCGGCGGTCCCTGGGTGTCCTCGACGAGCAGGCCGAGGTGGCCGTGCGTGTGCCCGCCGAGGTGGACGCCCACCAGCGAGCCGTCGCCGAGCAGGTCCACCCCTTCGCCGACGGGCGAACCGACGCCGGGCTTGGTCTCCACGACGTCGGAGCGCTGTTCGAGGTCGTCGGGCAGCAGCCCGGGGATCAGGCCGTGCCGCACCGACGCCCAGGCCGATCGCTGCCGCCACGCAGGGTTCAGGGCGTGACGGGAGTAGACGAACCGGGCATTCGGGAAGTCCCGCAGCCCGCCGATGTGGTCGGCGTGGAAGTGGGAGACGACCACCATCGCCACCTCGGCCGGGTCGATGCCGGCTGCCCTGAGTTGCGCCGCCGCCGCGTCCTCCGGTGAGCAGGTGACCGGGAGGGCGTGCCGGTAGAGCGCATTGGGCCAGCGGGCGGTCTCGGTGAAGAAACGGGGCGCGTAGCCGGCGTCGAACAGGATCACCCCACGGCTCGGGTGCCGGATCACCCCCACCGCCGAGGGAAAGGTGATCGGTCGCCAGCCCCCGCCGCGTCGGCTGACCCGTTCCAGCTGGGTGCAGTAGCCCGCCGTGAGCAGGTGGAGTCGCACGGCCATCAGTAACGCAGCACCGCCCCACCGAGGGTGAGCCCGGCTGCCGTTCCGATCAGCAGGGCGTGGCCGCCGCGGCGCAGCCGTCCCGAGGCGATGGACGCGTGCAGCGCGGACGGCAGCGAGGCGGCAACCTGGTTGCCCTGCTCGGCCAGCAGGTCGATCACGGTGCCTGGGGTGATGCCGAGCTTCTCCTTGAGGAACCGCAGGCCGAGCCCGCTGGCCTGGTGCGGGACGACGACGTCGATGTCGGCCAGCGCGATGTCGGCTTCGTCCAGCAACGCACGTAGGAAGCCGGGGAGTGTCCGGGCGGCGAGCTTCATGACGCCCAGGCCGTCCATCCGGAAGGTGTAGTCGGTGGGGTGTGGCGGGGGACGGTTGGGGTTCCACCGGGTGCCGCCGGCCGGCAGCTCGCACAGCCTGGCGCCGCTCGGGTGGGTGTCGAACCGAACCGCCAGCAACGCCGAGCCGTCCGTCGAGGGGCCCAACACGGCGGCGGCGGCGCCGTCCCCGAACAGCGCGCTGGATTCGATGTCGGCGTGGTTCAGCCCCCGGGACGCCAGGTCGACCGCGGCGATCCCGACCCGCCGCCAGCGTCCGACAGCGATCCCCATCGCGGCGACCTGGACGGCGGTCAGGAAGCCAAGGCAGGTGGCGTTGATGTCGAACGCGTCGATCCGGCCGCCGGGTACGCCCAACTGGGCCAGCGTGAGGACGGCGGTGGTGGGCATCGGCTGCTCGGGGACGGCGGCGGTGAGGATGAGCGCATCGAGTTCTTCGGGGACCAGCCCGGCGGTGGCCAGGGCGTCGGTCAACGCGGCGGCGGCCATCGCCGAGGAGGTTTCCTCTGGCGCTGCCCAGCGGCGTTCGACCACCCCGGATCTCGCCTGGGTCGTCCCGGGCAGCCGTCCATGGGCTGCGTCCAAGTGGGTCGAGAGGACGCGTCCAGCGGGGAGAAAAGCGCCGGTGCCGAGGAGGCGCACCGGCAACGAACGGGTGGGTGCCGCGTCCACTGGGGGCCGATCCGCCGTCATGGGCGCCAAGCTAGCACGGGGTGCGACGCCCGGCCTGTTGCTTGACCTGGGCCGGGAGGGTCCGGCTTCGGCGATCAGGGCCGCGAGATCGACCTGGTTGGCTTCGGCACCGCGCGCAGGGTCATCGATCCGGTCACCGCACCGCTGGCGGTTGCCGCACCAGTGGGCGTGTGGCTCGCGGCGGGCGCCGTGGTTGCCGGGAGTCTCGACGCGCCCGTCGCCGTCCCGCCAGCCTGGTGCGCAGCCACCTTGTCACGGAACCCGGCCAACTCGAATCCGGGGATGAGTCCTTCGAGGTCCTTGAAGGCGGTCTGACCGTCCAGGGTCACCCCGGGAGGTGGCCCGATCAGCATGATCAGCTCAGGCAAGCCGATCCCGAGACCGTCCGCAGCCTGCTGCAGGGTCATCCAGCCCTTCAGGTCAGCGGCGGTGAGCTGTTGCCCTGTCGTCACCTGTTGGCGTCCGCCGGTGATCCATTGACCGCTGGCCTGTGCGACGCCGACCATGCCGAACATGATCACCAGGAAGGCGATGGGAGCCACCCAACGACTGGTCTTCACCGGTTCACCGCCCGCTTCGTGACGGACTTGGGACGGCTCGGCTGGCTGGCCTCGGACCGTCCGAGCAGGTTGCCCACGAACACCGGCCCGCTCACGTTGAGGGCACCTTTGACCGGGCAGGTCGCCACGCAGTCCAGGCAACCGATGCAGTCGGCGCTGACCAGCGGATCGGCCTTGGACACCGTGATCCCCACCGGACACGGCCGGTCACACAGGGTGCAGTCGGTACAGGTCGACTCAGTCCGGCGAATCCGGAGGAAGCTCAGCCGGCCGACCACGGCGAAGACGGCCCCCAGCGGGCACAGGTAGCGACACCACATCCGATCCACCAGGACCGACCCCGCCAGCACCGCGGCCACGATGCCGAGGCCCACCCAGAGACCGTCGTTCCACCCGAAGAGCCAGTGCAGCCCGAACAGCTGCAAGTAGGGGTCATAGTCGGCGAACCAGAGTCTGGCCGTGGTGACGCTGAAGTAGAGGACGACGGCCAGCACCGCGAACCGCCCGTAGCGAAGCGCCTGGTCAACCGCGGGGGGCACGGCCAGCGGCTTGATCCGAAGCTTGTCGCGAACCCAGGTGATCGCGTCCTGCACGGCGCCGAACGGACAGATCCAGCCGCAGAAGACGTTGCCGACCAGAACGGTGGCGACCAACACGGCCAGTCCGAGAACCAGGTTGGAGGGGTGGGTCTTGCTGATCAGACTGCCCGTGGTGACCCAGGTGATCAGCGTCTCCACTGCGCCGAAGGGGCACAGGGCATCAACCGATGCGGCTTTCCCACCACCCTCGACTTGGTGACGCACCGCGGCCGTCAGAACCAGCGCAGCCACCCCGAGTTGCACCAGACGGCGGGCAGCCTTCGTGGTCCAGATCGCCCGGGCGCGCTGCTGGGCGCGAGTGGGGCCCCTGCCGGGCGGTTTCGTCAGGACGGTCATGGGGTTGTTCCCTCTCACGTGAGCTGGGGAACAGCCAAGCAGCGTTGTGTGTAGCTTCCGTGAAGCAGGCGTGAAGCCTCGGCAGGGACGGCCGCGGGGGCACGGCCGGCCCCACCAAGACTCGGCCTACGGCCGCGGGAGCACGGTGAGGACCCGCTCGATGTGGTCGCGGAACTCACTCAGGAACTCGGCCAGGAAGGTGCGGACGGACTCCTTGGTCACCTCACCGTCGGGCAGGAACACCGCCGGGTCGAACTTGATGTACGCCTCTGGGGCGGTCATCTGGCGGGCGTTGCAGAAGCTCAGCACGCCCCGCAAGCTCTGTTGCGCCAACGCGGTACCCAGGTTGCCGGGCGAGGCGCCGATCACCGCAGCCGGAATGTGGTCGAAGGAGTTCTTGCCGTACGGGCGGCTGGCCCAATCGATCGCGTTCTTGAGCGGGCCGGGGATGGACCGGTTGTACTCGGGGGTCACGAACAGCACCGCCTGGACGCCCGCGAGCGAGTCCTTCATCGTCTGGACGGCGGGAGGGAAATCCTGCTCCAGATCGCTGGAATACAGCGGCAGATCCCCGATCGGGATCTCGACGAACTCCAGTTCAGGAGGGGCGACCTTGAGCAACGCCCGGCTGAGAACCCGGTTGATCGACGTGGAAGAAAGACTGCCGACGATGTATCCGACACGGAATGTGGTCATGATGATCCCCTTGGGGTTGGCTCGGCGCTCGCGGCTCAAGCGGCGGATCGGCTCCGCTGAGGCCTCATCTTCGTCCGGCTCGCTGGACGGGACAAGCCCCGCCTGAAGGGATCGAAGCGGGCGCCCCCGGTCATCGGGCTGCTCGTTGACCACCGAAACACAGCGCACCGAATGTGGCTACCCGGGTGCTGCTGCCCGGGTCTGCCGGTGGTTCAGTCGGCCCCAAACAAGGGGGCTCTGCAGGTGATAGTGACCGTCTACGTAGGCTTGGGTTGGGAGGTGCGATGACTGAGGCTCAGCCTTCTGCTGCGGACGGGATGCCCCGGCTGGTCTACCTTGACTGGCTTCGGGTGATTGCGACCGGGTTGATCTTCGCCTACCACTGCGCGCGTCCGTTCGACGACTTCGAGCCGTGGCACATCAAGAACGATGAAGTCACCGCCGCGTTCACGTACCCGATGGGGATCGGCAGCCAGTTCATCATGCCGCTGTTCTGGATGATTTCAGGGATAGGGATGTGGCTGGCGTTGCAGCTTCGTCCGGCGATGGCGTTCCTGCGGCGGCGGCTGGTCAGGCTGCTCGTTCCGGTGGTGACCGTCGGTTGGTTCATCCTGTGCCCCCCGCAGGTCTACATCGAGAGCACCACCGCCCAGCAGTACCACGCCCCACCATTCGAGGGCACGTTTTGGGAGTTCCTCCCGCACTACTTCACCGGCGGTGTGTACGGCTTCGGGGGCTGGTTCCCCATCGCCGGGCTGCACCTGTGGTACTTGTCCTACCTGGCGCTGTTCACCCTCGCGTCGATGCCGCTGATCCAGTACCTGACCAGCGCGAACGGCCGCCGGCTCATCGCTCGTGTGGCCTCGGCAGCGAATCGGTGGTGGCTGTTGGCCGTCATGGGGCTGCCGTTGCTGGCGACCGAAGTCCTGCTGCCCCCAGGCGTCCCCATCCTGAGCTGGGGCGAGGGAGGGTGGCGGCTGGGCACACACTGGGTGTTCCTGATTCTCGGGTTCGTGCTGGGTGCGGATGCGCGCTTTCGCGAAGCGGCCGAGCGCTGGCGCCGACTATGGGGTGCCCTCGCTGTGGTGACGCTGATCCCCCTGCTCTTCTGGGCCCACACGATCGGCAGCCTGACCTGGGGCACGCCCGCCTTCGCCTTCCAGTGGGGCTGGCGGACGATGAACGGCTGGCTCTTCCTGCTGACGATTGTCGGGTACGGCTCGCGCTACCTCACTCACGGGAGGCCTTGGCTGGCCGCTGCCAGCGAGCTGGTCCTGCCGTTCTACATCCTTCACCAGCCGGCGATCGTGCTCTTTGCCTACTGGATCCGGGATTGGCCGCTGCCGATCGTGGCCGCCTACCCGCTCCTGGTGGCCGCCGCGTTCCTTCTGTGCGTCGCGGGCTGCCTGACCGTCCGAAGGTACGCCGCAACGAGGTTCCTGTTCGGAATGTCGAGACCACACCCACGCGCCGCGTCACTCGCTAAGGGCTAGGGGCACTGGCGGGCGGGTGGGTGTGATCGTGCTGGTTCGAGCGCGGGTCGGAGCGTCCTCCGAGGATCGGATCGCCAAGACCCGTCCCCCTGAAACGCTCACCAGGTGGCACACAGCGACCGACCCCGAACGCGCCCGTCAGACCAGCCCCGGCTGGTGGAGCCCGGCCCGCGTCAGACGCCCGTCACGCTCGCTCGGTGACGGTGTCGCCGTGACGGTGAGCCACCCGCCACTCGCCGGCTTCGCGGCGGTACACCTGGGTGGCCCGCAGCGTGTACGTACGAGGCTTGCCGTCGACGGAGGCAGTGGTGTGTTCGAGGCCGGCCGTGTACGCCATGTCGCCGACCACGTCGAAGGCCTGCAACTCGAAGACGAATGAGGTGCAGTCGGAGAAGCTCTTGCCCAGGTACTCGAACAACTCGTCGACCTGGTCTCGTCCGATGGCGTTGCGCCAGGCGCCCAGCACGCTGACCGGCTCTCTACGTGACCACAACTCCCGCCGGGGAGCAGCGTCTCCGTTGTGGAGCGCCAGTTCCGCGTCGTAGAGCGCTGTCCTCACCCACGCCAGAAACTCCTCCTGCTCGGTCACGTCCAGCCTCCAACGCGAAGGTCAGACCATGTACTCGATGTTGAGGATGTTGCCGTCCGGATCCTCGAACCAGGCAGCCTTGCCGTGGCCGTCGAACGAGGCGACCCCGTCCTCCCAGGTGCCACCCGGCAGGTCGAAAGTCACGAACGTCACCCCTGCCGCGCGCAGCGCTGCCGCCTCGGCGTCGAAGGCCGAAGCGGGCACTTGGAACGCCATGGCGGTGGCCTTGTTCGTCCCGGCGAATGCCGACGGGTACACCAGGAACGCGCTGGCTCCCGCCGAGTACATCACGCCCTCCGGGAGGTCACCTTGGGGAGTCAGATGGAGTACCCCTTCATAGAAAGCCCGAGCCCTCTCCAGGTCAGCGACCGCCAGTGTCGGGATCGGGGTGTAGTCGGCGAGCATGACACCTCCACTGCGGACCGGACGACCGTCATCCGATCGGCGGCGCCAGCGTAGGCCGCAGCACCGCCCTACCGAAATGAGCACTCCTGCCCCTGTCGACCTCCCCCGGGCTACAGCACGCTGGCAGTTGCCCGATCCCTGGGAGTCAGCACCGGAGGGCGGCCCCGGGATCGCTGAGTCGGACGGGTGGCTGCCCGGCTGTGCGGAGGTGCCGTGTATCGTCCTGATCGCCTGCTGCTCGGAAAGGACGCCGCCATGACCGACCCCCGCAGGCTCGTGTCGGCCCTCCCATGACCGACGCCGCCCGCCGCGTGCAGCGCACCTACCTGACCCTGACCCTGCTGACGACGCTGTCCGCGTCCTTCATCTGGGGGGTGAACACCCTCTTCCTGTTGGACGCCGGCCTCGACAACACCGAGGCCTTCCTCGCCAACGCGGCGTTCACCTTGGGCATGGTCATCTTCGAGATCCCGACTGGAGTGGTCGCCGATACCCGCGGGCGCCGGTTCTCGTTCCTGCTGGGCACCGCCACCCTGCTGGCCTCGACGCTGGCCTACTTTGCGATGTGGCAGGTTCGTGCGCCGCTGTGGGGATGGGTGGTGGCCTCGATGTTCATCGGCCTGGGTTTCACCTTCTTCTCGGGCGCGACCGAGGCTTGGCTCGTGGACGCCCTGGGTGCGGCTGGCATGACCGAGGGTCTGGACGCAGTGTTCGGCCGGGCCCAGGCGGTGTCGGGCGGCGGGATGCTCGCCGGGTCAGTGCTCGGCGGGGTGCTCGCCCAGGCGACCGACCTCGGGGTCCCGTACCTGGCCCGCGCCGCGTTGCTCGCGGTGACGCTGGGGGTGGCTGCCGTCGCCATGCGGGACCTTGGCTTCACTCCGGTCCCCGGCGCCCGACCCCTCGCTGCAGTCCGGACCGTGCTGGCCGGTTCCCTCGAGGGCGGGCTGCGCAACCCGCCGGTGCGCTGGCTGATGCTGGCCTCGGTGTTCACCTCCGGCACCGGCTTCTTCGTCTTCTACGCCCTGCAGCCGTTCCTGCTGGAACTCGCCGGCGATCCCGGCGCCTACAGCATCGCGGGGCTCGCCGCGGCCCTGGTCGCCGCGGCCCAGATGGCGGGCGGCCTGCTGGCCAGGCCGGCGCGGCGGTGGTTCCGCCGCCGGACGGACGCCCTCGTGCTGGGTGCCGTCGTGAGCGTGGCGCTGGTGGCGGGCATCGGCCTCGTCCGCTCCCTGGTGCCCGCACTGGCCCTGGTGGCCGGGTGGGCCCTGGTCACGGCGGTGACCAGCCCGATCCGGCAGGCGTTCGTGAACAGCCTGATCCCGTCGGCCCAGCGGGCCACCGTGCTGTCGTTCGACTCGCTCATGGGGTCCGCAGGCGGCGTGGTCGCCCAGCCCGCTCTCGGCCGGGTCGCCGACGTGGCCGGCTATCCAGCGTCCTACCTCGCGTCGGCGGTGATCGCCGCGGGGGCGATCCCCTTCACCCTCCTGGCCCGGCGGGAGCGCGCCGCCTCCGATCT
>CAYUWV010000046.1:0-14802 GCA_964448385.1 uncultured Propionibacteriaceae bacterium
CTGGTGCACGGCCTGGTCAGCATCCCTGACGGGCTGGCGGCCGGACTGCTGGCCGGCCTGAATCCAGTTGCCGGGCTCTACGGGTACCTCTTCGGCACCCTGGCCGGCGCTCTGGCCACGAGCTCTGCGCTGATGTCGGTCCAGGCGACCGGCGCCATGGCAGTGATCATCGCCGACATTCCCGGGCTCAACGCCGGCCCCGACGCGATACCCGCCCTTGCCACCCTGACCGTGTTGACCGGCCTGGTGATGCTGGTCGCCGGCCTGGCCGGGCTCGGCTCGCTCGTCAGGTACGTGCCGAACGCTGTGCTGGCCGGCTTCGTCAACGCGGTCGCGGTCAACATCATGCTGGGTCAGCTCTCGGCATTCACCGGCTACCAAGGACAAGGCAGCAACCGCATCACCAGGGCCCTCGACACGCTGGCGAACGTCGCTTCCTTCCACTGGCCCACGGTCGCGATCGCCGCCCTGACCCTGGGCCTGATCCTCATCCTCGAGCGCACCAAGCTCGGCGCGTTGGGGCTCTTCATGGCGGTGGTGATCTCGTCAGCGCTCGTGGCCTTCGTCAGCGGTCTGGCTTCGGTGCCAACCCTGGCTGATCTCGCCGATGTTCCCACAGGGCTGCCCAGGCCGATCCTGCCGTCGCTGGGCCACGTCATCGACCTCATCGTGCCGGCGCTCTCGCTCGCCTTCGTTGGACTGGTTCAAGGGGCAGCCATCGGCGCCTCGGTGCCGAACCCGGACGGGACGTATCCGGACGCCTCGGGAGACTTCCGGGGCCAAGGCATCGCCAACATCGTGTCGGGCCTGCTGCGAGGCATGCCCGTCGGTGGCTCCATGTCGGGCACCTCGCTGGTGGTGGCCGCGGGCGGGCACAGCCGGTACGCCAACCTCACCGCCGGGGTCGTGATGGCCCTGGTCATCGTCGCCTTCGGCGAGACGGCCGGCCTGGTGGCGATGCCGTCGCTGGCCGCCCTGCTGATGTTGATCGGGTTCCGCACGCTCAAGCCTGACCAGGTTCGGATGGTGTGGCGGACCGGATCGACCCAGGCAGCCGTGATGACCACGACGTTCCTGCTCACCCTGCTGGTGCCCATGCAGTACGCGGTCATGGCCGGCGTCGGCATCTCGGTGATCCTCTTCGTGGCCAAACAGTCCAACCGGGTCACCGTGACGTGCTGGGAGTTCCGCCCCGGATCGCCGCTCCCGACCGAGACCAAACCCCCGGCCGTCCTGCCCGCCGGCGAGATCGTCGTGCTGGCACCGTACGGGAGCCTGTTCTTCGCCTCAGCGTCGGTCTTCGAGAGTCAGCTTCCGGTTCCCGAAGCCAGCTCGACCGGCTCGGTGGTGGTGCTCCGAATGCGCGGCAAGGAGGACCTCGGCAGCACCTTCATCAACACCATCGTTCGCTACCACGATTCGTTGGACGCGGTCGGCAGCCACCTGGTGTTGACCGGAATTGGCGAGCGCGTACTCGGCCAGCTCACCAACACGGGGGCCCTCAGCACACTGGGCACCGACAACGTCTTCCCCGCCACACCGCAGATCGGCGAATCGCTCACCGCCGGCCTGGAGCGTGCGCGCGCACTCCAAGCCGGCGCTGCCTGACGTGCGGATCGCGACCCTCAATGTCAATGGGATCCGCGCGGCGGTCCGCCGCGGGTTGCCCACCTGGCTCGCCGAGCGTAACTGCGACCTCGTCGCGCTGCAGGAAGTTCGCTGCCCGGCCTCGTTGCTGCCGGTGGACGCGCTGGCGGGCTACCACGTGAGTTACCACGAAGGGAGCCACCCCGGACGAAACGGCGTGGCGGTGCTCAGCCGGGAAGCGCCGTTGGCGATCCGACACGGCTTCGGCTACCGCCACGACGCCGAGGGCCGCTACCTCGAAGTCGACTTCCCCACCTTGCGGGTGGGATCGCTCTACCTCCCCAAGGGCGGGTTCCCGAACGGGGACGCCGGGGAGGTTGACCGCTACCGCCGCAAGATCCGGTTCCTGCGTTCCTTCCGTGGCTACCTCACCCGCACGCGCCGCGACGCGCAGGCCCTGGGCCGGGACTTCCTCGTGCTCGGGGACTTCAACATCGCCCACACGCGGCTCGACCTCAAGAGTTGGCGCACCAACCGGAACAGCCCCGGCTTCCTTCCTGAGGAACGGGAATGGTTCGACTCGATCCTCGGCCCCCGCAGCTTGGCCGATGTGGTGCGACGGCTCCACCCGGAAACCGACGGCCCCTATTCGTGGTGGTCCTGGCGCGGTCAGTCGTTCGCCCAGGACACGGGCTGGCGCATCGACTACCACCTCGCCTCCCCCGGTCTGGCCGAACGGGCCACCAGCGGTGGTACCGATCGCGCGGCCGACTACGAGTCCCGGCTCAGCGACCACGCGCCCGTGGTGGTGGACTACGCCTGAGGCTCGGCTGCTGGCCCGAAGCAGGCGAGCACCTCGGCGCGCGAGACCTCTTCGAGGCTGGCATGCGTCCACCGCGGCGTACGGTCCTTGTCGACCAGCTGTGCCCGGACGCCTTCGATGAAGTCCGGCCCGGTCGCCAGCGCGGCCGCCAGGGCCAGATCCTGGGCTACCAGCTGGTCGATCGTCGTCATCGTGGCTGCACGTCGCAACGCCTCAAGGGTGACCGCCACCGACAGCGGGGAGCGGGTCGCAATGGTCTGGGCTGCGGCGCGAGCGGACGGATGCGAGTGCTCGGCCAGACATCCGACAATCTCGCTGGCGTCGTCACCCTGATAGCACTCGGTGACCCACGCGTGGTCCGGCGCCAGCGTCGGGGCATCCAGTTCGCCGAGGGCACGGTCGGCCAAGCCCAGCCAGAGCGCGTCCGCGGCCGCCACCGGCTGCCCGGTGAGGGCCAGGTGCGCGCCCACTTCACCGGTCAGCCGCGCCAGATGCCAGGTCACCAAGACGTCCGGGAACAGCCCGATCTGGGTTTCCGGCATGGCGAGGCGACTGCTGGGGGTCACCAGGCGCTCCGAGGCGTGAACCGACAGCCCAAGGCCGCCGCCCATCGTGATGCCGTCCATGAGCGCCAGGTAGGGCTTGGGGTACGTCAGGATCCGGCGGTTCACCGCGTACTCCTCGGTGAAGAAGGGCATGGGGTCCTCGCCGGCGAGGATCTCGGCGCGCAGGGCCCGGACGTCCGCGCCCGAGCACAGCCCGCGCTCGCCGGCCCCGGTGAGCTCAACGCGGGTGACGGCAGGGTCATCGGCGAAGGCGTCGAGGGCTTTGGCGATGGTTCGGATCATGCCGAGGGTCAGGGCATTGATGGAGCGGGGGCGGTTCAGCCGGAGCTTCCCCACGCCGTCGCGGACCTCGATCAGCACCTCGGGTTCAGTCACGGGTTGCTCCTTCCAGGCTGGCCAGATGTTCCTTGCGTTCCTGGGAATGGCGCCACAGCAGTGTGAGCATCAGCGCCAGGGCTGCGAACCCGAGCGCGACGGCGTCGTTGCGCCACGCGAGATTCCCCGCGCCATAGGCGAGCAGCACGGTGGTGAGCGTCACCGCGACCCCGATCAGCCGCTCCGTCGGGCGCGTCAAGGGCAGCAACAGACCGCCCCAGGTCAGGTACCAGCTGTGCATCGCGAGCCCCCCGAACGCGAACGCAAGGTAGGACCAGCTCAGAAAGGTGACCGGCTTCTTGCGGCCCACGCCGAGGGCGAAGTACACCATGGCGATGGCAGTCACCAGCAGCGCCAGCCCCCTGACGATCACCTTCGCGGTGTCGCCGACCCCAGGCAGCCCCAGCACGTCGAAGATCAGTTTCAGCCCGGCACCGATCAGGCTGGACGGCGCCAGCGTGATCACCATCCCCGGCACGTTGACGGCGTTGACCCAGCCGTAGCCGAGTCCGGTGACCGCCGTGATGCCCGCGAAGGTGGCGACTGCCACAAGGCTGGCGAGCACGATCCGTCCCAGCGCCCGAAGCGTGTCCCGCAGGGCGAACGACTCCCACGGATGGTTGATCAGCGCCACGGCGTAGAGCGCCAGCAGCGCCGGCTGCTTGATCTGAGCCGCGACCCCGACGGTGAGGGCTGCCCACCAGAAGCGATCGTTGAAGGCGAGCCACAGGGCGAACACCACCAGGCCCATCATCAGCGCGTCGTTGTGGGCACCGCCGACATAATCGATGATCAGGATCGGATTGATGGTGGAGAACCAGGCGGTGGCCTGCGGATCGGCCCCGAGCCGGTGGGCCAGCCGCGGCAGGAAGTGGATGATCAGCGCCACCCCGATCAGCGCCGGGATCCGAATCGCCATCGCCGAGAAGTACGGGTTGTTGCCGGCGAGGATGACCGCCCCGTGGAAGATCTCCAGGCTGAGCGGCGGGTACATCGCCGTGGTGTAGCGCCACAGCCAGGCCACCTGGTCGGCGAACGCCCCCGGCAGCACGCTGATCGGGTTCTCGTAGGGGTTCAGCCCGTTGCGCAGCAGCCAGCCCTCCGCGGCGTACGCGTACGCGTCATGGCTGAAGATCGGCGGGGCGAAGACCAGCGGCAGGCTCCACAGCAGGCAGATCGCCCAGTGCTTGACGTGCACATAAAGGCTGGGACGCAGCCTGAACCACGCCTCGACCAAGAGCGCGACTCCCACCACCACGAGCGCCGTCCCAAAAGCCTTGGCGGGCCAATTGTCCAGTCCGAGCGCCCGCATCGGCTCCCACCACGGGCTGTTCTGCGGCAGGTAGGCGGGAGTGAGGGAACCCAGAAACAGCAGGCAGGTCCCGAGGAATCCGCGCTTGACAGCGGGGAATTGCCAGGCGGCGGACACGTCGGCCCACAGGCCCGCCAGCCTGGCGTTTCGCACTCCCACCACCGTTGTCCGATCTGTCGTTATCGGCCTAAGCCTAATCCCGCCCATCCCAGGAGGTGGACCGCCGATGCTTGAACGGTCAGCAATCCGTGCTAGCGTCGCTCCCCATGACTGGTGAACGAAAGCTGACTGTGGCCGCGCGCCACGTCGCTGTGGTGCGCCTCTTCATGTGTTGCGCGTCCTGACGCGCCCGCATTCAATCCGCAGGGCTCGTGTTGCCCCGGATGCTTACACGCTCAGCCAGGGTCCCCGAGTCCATGATCCTGTGAGGAAGCATGAGCGCAACCCAACGGCCCCCCCGGGCCGAGGGTCAGTGGGCCGTCGACGGTCACACCCCGCTGAACCCGAACGAAGTGTTCAAGGCCACCGACAACGGCCTGCATGTCCGAGACCGCATCGTGAACGTCTATGCCCGGCAGGGCTTCGACTCCATCGAAGCTGACGACCTGCACGGCCGGATGCGGTGGTGGGGCCTGTACACCCAGCGCAAGCCAGGCATCGACGGAGGCCGCACCGCCTCGCTCGGCCCGGACGAACTGTCGGACCGCTACTTCATGCTGCGGGTCCGTCTTGACGGCGGGGCCGTGACACTCGAGCAGTTGCGCGTGTTGGCGGGCATCTCGCGCGACTTCGCCCGGGACACCGCCGACATCTCCGACCGCCAGAACATCCAGTACCACTGGATCGAGATCGAGTCCGTCCCGCAGATCTGGCAGCGGCTGGAGGCTGCCGGGATGCAGACCGTCGAAGCCTGCGGGGACACCCCGCGGGTGATCCTGGGATCGCCGGTGGCCGGGATCTCAGCCGACGAGATCATCGACCCGACCCCGGTGATCGCCGAGATCCTCGAGCGGTTCATCGGCGACGAGTCGCTGTCGAACTTGCCCCGCAAGTTCAAGTCGGCGATCACCGGGCACCCGAGCCTTGACGTGGTGCACGAGATCAACGACATCTCGTTGGTTGGCGTGGTGCACCCCGACCTCGGCCCTGGCTACGACCTGTGGGTTGGTGGGGGGTTGTCGGTTGCCCCCCGGTTGGCCGAGCGTCTGGGCGCCTTCGTCCGGCAAGACCAGGCTGCCGAGGTCTGGCACGGCGTGATCAGCCTGTTCCGCGACTACGGCTACCGTCGGCTGCGCACCAAGGCACGGCTGAAGTTCCTCCTTGCCCAGTGGGGAGCGGAGAAGTTCCGCCAGATCCTCGAGACCGAATACCTGGGCTACGCCTTGGCGGACGGGCCGGAGCCCGCGCCGTCCACGCTGCCGGCCGATCACGTCGGTGTCCATCCCCAGTCGGACGGGCGGGTCTACGTCGGGCTGGCGCCGATCGTTGGCCGCGTGTCCGGGTCGATCCTCGACGCGCTGGCGGACGCCGCCCAGGCCGCCGGCTCCGGCCGGATCCGGTTCACCCCCCACCAGAAGCTGGTCCTGCTCGACGTCGACCCCGACCGGGTGGACGCGCTGCTGGCAGCCGTCGAACCCCTGGGGCTCACGGCCTTCCCGAGCCCATTCCGGCGCGCCACCATGGCCTGCACCGGCATCGAATACTGCAAGCTCGCGTTCGTGGAGACCAAGGCTGCCGCGCGCACCACCGTCCTGGAACTGGAACGGCGGCTGTCCGACGTCACCCTCGACCGTCCGATCAGCCTGCACGTCAATGGCTGCCCCAACTCGTGCGCCCGGATTCAGGTGGCCGACATCGGGTTGAAGGGACAACTGCTGAAGTCCGCGGACGGGGAAGACGAGTTCGCTTTCCAGGTGCATCTCGGCGGTGGCTTGGCCCAGGCCGGACGCGACGAGGCCGGCCTCGGCCGGACCGTCCGGGGCCTCAAGGTGACCACCACCGACTTGCCGGACTACGTCGAACGGGTAACCCGCAGCTATCTGGCCGGCCGCACCCCCGAGGAGAGCTTCGCCGCGTGGGCCCACCGGGTGGACGAGGAGGCGCTGCGATGACCCTGCGTTCCCACGGCCCCGGACGCACCCGCAGCGCGGCGCAGCTGCAGGCGCTCGTCGAGCAGGCTGCGGTGGATCTGGCCGACGCCTCCGCCGACGAGGTCGCCGCCTGGGCGGCCCGGACCTTCCCCGGCACCCTGGCCGTCGCCTGCTCGATGGCTGGGGACACGGTTCTGCCCCACTTGGTGGCGCGACACGCTCCCGGGGTCGCCGTCCTGTTCCTGGAGACCGGCTACCACTTCCCCGAGACGATCGGCACCCGCGACGCCCTCGCCGCCGTCATCGACGCCACCATCATCGACGTCCTGCCCGAGCGAACCGTCGCCGAGCAGGACGCCGACCTCGGTCCGAAACTGCACGACCGGAACCCCGCCCTTTGCTGCCAGCTACGGAAGGTCGATCCGATGAACGCCGAACTGGCCGGCTACGAGGCCTGGGTGACCGGCATCCGCCGCGAGGACAACGCGCTGCGCGCCAACGCGCAGCTGGTGGAGTGGGACGCCGTCCACGCCATGGTGAAGATCAACCCGATCGCAGCCTGGAGCCTGGACGACGTGCTGGACTACGCCGGGACGCAGCAGGTCCCGATCAACCTGCTCCTCACCGAGGGTTACCCCTCCATCGGCTGCGCCCCCTGCACTCGTCCGGTCGCAGCCGGCGAAGATCCGCGCGCCGGCCGCTGGGCTGGCCTCGCCAAAACCGAGTGCGGGTTGCACGCATGACGACACTGAGCCACCTCGACATCCTCGAAGCCGAAGGCATCCACATCATTCGCGAGGCCGTGGCGGAGCTGGAACGACCCGTCCTGCTGTTCAGCGGCGGCAAGGACTCGGTGGTCATGCTGCACCTCGCCGCCAAGGCCTTCTGGCCGGGACGCCTGCCGTTCCCGTTGCTGCACGTGGACACCGGGCACAACTTCCCCGAAGTGCTGGCCTACCGTGACCGGGTCGTGGCGCGCTACGGCCTTCGCCTGGTGGTGGCCAGGGTGCAGGACTACATCGACGACGGACGGCTGCTGGAGCGCACCGACGGCACCCGGAACCCGCTGCAGACCCAACCGCTCCTGGACGCCATCGCCGAGCACCGGTTCGACGCGGTCTTCGGCGGCGGCCGCCGCGACGAGGAGAAGGCCAGAGCGAAGGAGCGGGTCGTCAGCCTGCGCGACGAGTTCGGCCAGTGGGACCCGCGCAATCAGCGTCCGGAACTGTGGAACCTGTACAACCCGCGCCACCGGCCAGGCGAGCACGTCCGGGTGTTCCCACTGTCGAACTGGACGGAACTGGACGTGTGGCACTACATCGCCCGCGAAGAGATCGACCTGCCCGAGCTCTACTACGCCCACGACCGCGAGGTGTTCCAACGGGACGGGATGTGGCTGGCGGTGAGCGAGGTGAGCCAGCCGCGGCCGAGCGAGCCGGTGTCCACCCGGCGGGTGCGCTACCGCACCGTCGGCGACATGTCGTGCACCGGTGCCGTCCGATCGGACGCCGCCACCATCGACGACGTCCTGCTCGAGGTTGCCGCGACCCGGATCACCGAACGGGGGGCCACCCGGGCCGACGACCGCCTGACTGAGGCCGCCATGGAGGACCGCAAGAAGGAAGGCTATTTCTGATGGGCGCCAGCCACACCCGCTCCCTGCTCCGGCTGGCGACCGCCGGCTCGGTGGACGACGGCAAGTCGACCCTGGTCGGCCGGCTGTTGCATGACTCGAAGTCGGTGCTCACCGACCAACTGGACGCTGTCGAGCGAGTCAGCCGGGAGCGCGGCCTCGGCCATGTCGACCTCGCCCTGCTGACCGACGGCCTGCGTGCCGAGCGCGAGCAGGGCATCACCATCGACGTCGCCTACCGCTACTTCGCCACCGCCAAGCGCAGCTTCATCCTGGCTGACTGCCCCGGTCACGTGCAGTACACCCGCAATACCGTCACCGGCTCCTCGACCGCCGACGTCCTGGTGCTGCTGGTGGACGCCCGCAAGGGCGGGCTCGAGCAGACCCGCCGCCATCTGGCGGTGGCCGCCCTGCTGCGGGTCCCGCACGTGATCGTGGCGATCAACAAGATCGACCTGGTCGACTACGACGAGGCCAGGTACCGGGAGGTCGCCGAGGAACTGGCCGGGATCGCCGCCGATCTGGGGCTGGGCCAGCTGGTGACGCTCCCGGTCTCGGCGTTGGTGGGCGACAACATCGTGGAGCGCTCGACCCGCACGCCGTGGTACGCCGGCCCTGGCCTGCTCGAGCTGTTGGAGAACCTCGAGGTCGCGGACCGCGACGAGGGCTTCCGGTTCGGGGTGCAGCTGACCCTGCGTCCGCAATCCGCGGCCCTGGACCCGCGGCACATCGAATACCGCGGGTACGGCGGGATCGTCGCGTCGGGGCGGGTTCGCGTCGGCGACCACGTCGTGGTGCTCCCGGAGGGGGTCCGCAGCCGGATCGCCGGTATCGACCTCGCCGGGGTCGCCCTCGACGAGGCAGTTGCCGGACAGTCCGTCGCGCTGCGGCTGACCGACGAGGTCGACCTGGCCCGCGGCGCCCTGATCAGCTCGGTCGCGGACGCGCCCATCCCGACCCAGGATGTCGACGCGATGGTGTGCTGGCTGGCCGAGCGACCGTTGCGGCCCAGTGCGAAGGTGCTGCTGAAGCACTCCACCCGCACCGTCCAAGGTGTGGTGCGCGAACTCCGCGGGCGCCTCGACCTGGACGCGATGGCTCCGGTCGCGACCGAGACCCTCGACCTCAACGACATCGGTCGGGTCAAGCTGCGGCTGGCGACCCCGATCCTGGCCGAGAACTACACCAGCAGCCGCACCGGTGGGGCGTTCCTGCTGATCGACCCCCAGACCGGCCAAACCCTGGCGGCCGGAATGATCCGCGGCCACGAAGCCTTCGGGGATTCCTTCGACGATTCACAGAACTGGTCCATATGACACGCCCACCCCTCGTCCTGGCGCTGCACGGCACCGCTAAACCGGCCGGCCAGCAGGTGGCTGCAGAACTGCTGCTGGCCGTGGCCACCCACCTGCCCGGGGTCACCGTCCACCTCGGCTGGGCCGACGTGCTGACGCCCACGCTCACCGACACCCTGAGCGGCCTCGGGCGCGCCATCGTCGTGCCGTGCTTCCTGACGGCCGGTTACCACGTGAACTCCGATCTGCCGGCCGCGATTCAGGCCAGCGGTGGCCGGGCCCAGTTGACGCCGCTGCTCGGCCCGAGCCTGCTGGACGCGGTGATCGCGCGCCTCGAGGAAGCCGGCGGTCCTGGCGACGCCGTGGTGCTGGCCGCGGCCGGTTCACGGCGAGAGGCTTCGAACACCCAGGTCGCCCGGGCCGCCACCGACCTGGGTCGCCGGCTCGACCGTGCCACGGCACCGGCCTACCTGACCGCCGCATCCCCGACACCGGCGGAGGCCGTGGCTGGGCTGCGCGCCGCCGGTCACGCCACGGTCACCATTGCGAGCTATCTGCTCGCCCCGGGGGTCTTCGCGGACCGCTTGCACGCCGCCGGGGCAGACTGGGTTTCCGCCCCCGTGGGCGCGCACCCCCACGTTGTCCGCGGCATCGCAAGCCTTTATCGGAAAGCCGTCACCCACGGGGTAGGCTTGCGCGACGCCCGGGATCGATTCACACCCAAGGAAGCCATCGCATGACCTCCATCACGACACTCGACCATGTGGTCATCCGCTTCGCCGGGGACTCAGGTGATGGGATGCAACTCACCGGCAACCGGTTCACGCATGACACCGCCGTGGCCGGCAACGACTTCGCGACGCTGCCCAACTTCCCCGCCGAGATCCGTGCCCCAGCCGGGACGGTCGCCGGCGTCTCCAGCTTCCAGTTGCAGTTCGCCGACTCCGACGTGCAGACCCCGGGGGATCGGCCCGAGGTGTTGGTCGCCATGAACCCGGCGGCGTTGCGCGCCAACATCGGTGACCTTGCCCCTGGCGGCATCGTGATCGCTGACAGCGCCGACTTCACCCCGCGAAACCTCGCCAAGGTGGGGTACGTCGCCGACCCCCTCACCGACGGCAGCCTGGACGGTTTCCGGGTCTACCCCATCGACCTGTCGGGACAGGCAGTCGCTGCGGTCACCGAGCTGGGGCTGGGCCGCAAGGAGGCCGTCCGCACGAAGAACATGTACGCCCTCGGTCTGCTCGACTGGATGTTCGATCGTCCGGTCGCGGGCACCTTGGCCTTCCTGGAGAAGAAGTTCGCGAGCAAGCCCCAGGTGCGGGACGCGAACGTCGCCGCCTTCAAGGCCGGCTACGCCTTCGCCGAGACCGCTGAACTGTTCGCCACCCGCTACAAGATCGCGGCCGCCGCCGTCCCCGCGGGCACCTACCGGCAGATCTCGGGAAACCGCGCACTCGCCTACGGCTTGATGGCCGGTGCCGCGAAGGCTGGGTTGCCGTTGTTCATGGGCGCGTACCCGATCACCCCCGCCTCCGACGTGTTGCACCACTTGGCCGTCACCAAACAGCACGGGGTGATGACGTTCCAGGCCGAGGACGAAATCGCCGCCGTCGGCGCCGCTCTGGGGGCCTCCTTCGCCGGCCACCTGGGCGTGACCGCCACCTCGGGCCCCGGCATGGCGCTGAAGGCCGAGACCATCGGCCTTGCGGTGATGCTGGAGCTCCCGCTGGTGATCTGCGACGTCCAGCGGGCCGGGCCCGCCACCGGCATGCCGACCAAGACCGAGCAGGCTGACCTCAGCCAGGCCCTGTTCAGCCGCCACGGCGAGGCACCGGTGCCAGTGATCGCGGCGGCCTCGCCGGGTGACTGCTTCGCTGCTGCCTTCGAGGCCGTGCGGATCGCGATCACCTACCGCACCCCGGTGATCCTGCTCACCGACGGCGCGTTGGCCAACGGCGCCGAACCGTGGCTGATCCCGGATGTCGCCACGCTGCCCTCGATCGAGCCGAACTTCGCCACCGAACCGAACCGCGACGACGGCGCGTTCTGGCCCTACCTGCGCGATGACAAGCTCGCTCGCGCCTGGGCGATCCCCGGCACCCCTGGGCTGGAGCATCGGATCGGGGGCATCGAGAAGGCTGACGGCTCCGGCAACGTTTCCTACGACCCGGCCAACCACGACTTCATGGTGAATCTGCGGGCGCGGAAGGTGGCCGGCATCGCCGCGGACCTGGCGCCGGCCGAGGCGAACGATCCGAGCGGTTCAGCGAAGGTCTTGGTGGTCGGCTGGGGGTCCACGTACGGGACCATCTCGGCCGCCGCCCGCAAGGTCCGGGATGCCGGACGGACGGTCGCCACGCTGCACCTTCGGCACCTGAACCCGCTGCCACCACACCTCGGTGACGTCCTGCGCAGCTACGACCGAGTCATCGTGCCGGAAATGAACCTCGGCCAGCTCGCCATGGTGTTGCGCGCTACCTACCTGGTGAACTGCGAGAGTTACTCGCGCGTCCGTGGCCTCCCGATCTCGACCGAAGAGTTGGCCGCCGACCTGCAAGCCATCGTCGATGAGGAGTCCACCCCATGAGCACCGCGACAGCCGGCTCTGAGGCCGGCACCCCGACACCGCTGGGCGGGCTGGGACGCGTCCCACTCAGCCTGTCGCCGCTGAACCGCAAGGATTTCACCTCGAACCAGGAGGTGAAGTGGTGCCCTGGCTGCGGTGACTACGCCGTGCTGGCCACGTTCCAGGGTTTGATGCCGCAACTGGGCATCAAGAAGGAGAACACCGTCATCGTCTCGGGTATCGGGTGTTCGTCGCGGTTCCCGTACTACGTCGATTCGTACGGCATGCACTCGATCCACGGTCGGGCACCGGCGATCGCCACCGGGATCGCGATGGCCCGCGAGGACCTCGCGGTGTGGGTCGTCACCGGAGACGGGGACGCCCTGAGCATTGGCGGCAACCACCTGATCCATGCCCTGCGGCGCAATGTGAACATCACGATCATGGTGTTCAACAACCGGATCTACGGGCTCACCAAGGGTCAGTACTCCGCCACCTCTGAGCTGGGCAAGGTCACCAAGTCGAGTCCCGCGGGTTCGGTGGACGCCCCGTTCAACCCGGTGTCGCTAGCACTCGGGGCTGAGGCGAGCTTCGTCGCCCGGACCGTCGACTCGCACCGAGCCCACCTGGCAGAGGTCCTCACCGCGGCCATCAACCATCGCGGCGCCTCGTTCGTCGAGATCTACCAGAACTGCCCGATCTTCAATGACGGAGCCTTCGACGAGCTCAGGGGCCCGGAGTCGGGGCTGATCCCGGTGACGCACGGGCAGCCGATCACCTTCGGCGCCCAGGGCCACCGGGGCGTGGTGCGTCGCGCGGACGGTTCGCTGGGCGTCGCCGACGTGGCCGAGGTGGGGCTCGAGAACGTCCTGGTTCACGATGCCCACCGCGAGGATCCGTCGTTCGCCTTCGAACTCTCGCGGCTGACCGATGTCGGCGCGGTGCGGACGGCGCCGATCGGCATCTTCCGTGAGGTGCAGCGTCCGGCCTACGACGACCTGGCCCGAGCGCAGGTCAGCATGGCGGATTCCCCTGGGCAGCGGATGGCCGAACTGCAAGGGCTGCTGGCCGGGGGCGACACCTGGACGGTCGCGACCGCGCTCTGAGTTGTGGGACGGGCGCCGCTGCGCTGACCAGTCGGCTGGTCACCCCAGCGCCGCGCGCAGCCGTCCGGCGTAGGCAGCAGCCTCGTCCCCGCTGTAGCGCACCCGAGGCCAGAAGAAGCCGCGCAGGCCGTCCCCGTGCGAGCGCGGGACGACGTGGATGTGCAGGTGCGGGATCGACTGGCTGATTGTCGTGTTGATGCCGCTGAAACTGCCGTGAGCGCCGAGACCGGTCACCATCGCCCCCGCCATCCGCCGGACCAGCGTGAACAGCGGGCCCACCAAGTCGTCGGGCAGTTCGGTCAAGCTCGCCACATGCCGGGTCGGGCAGACCAGCACATGGCCCTTGAACACCGGCCGGTGATCGAGGAACGCGATCAGGTCGCTGTCCTGCCAGACGACGTCCGCCGGGAGATCCCCAGCCACGATCCTGCAGACGACGTCCGTCTCTGCGGGCCTCCCCTCAGCCGAGTTCACGAGCCCGGAACCCCGCCTTGGCGACCTCGGTCAGCACGAAGATCACGATGGCGAAGCCAAGCGGCACCAGCCAGCCAAGCGGTCCCACCGCGGCCGAACCGAACCAGGTGTGCAGCACCGGGAGGTACACGAACCCGACCTGGAGCACAACGAGGATGCCGACCACCAACCAGACCACCGGGTTCCCGACCAACGCCTCCTTGCGCAGGCTCGATTCCCGCAGGAAGCGGGCGTTGAACAGGTAGGCGGCCTGGCCCAGCGCGAGGGTGTTCACCGCCCAGGTCTGGGAAACCGCCAACTCGTTGCCCACCGCTCGTGAGATCAGGAAGGCGCCCAAGGTGGCGGCGGCGATCAGCGCCGAGGCGACGGCGAGCCGCGGCAGGTAGCGGGCGTTCACCAGCGGGGCGCCCGGCGGCCGGGGTGGTCGCGTCATGATGTCGGGCTCTGCCGGTTCGTAGGCCAGCGCCAGCGACAAGGTCAGGGCCGTGATCATGTTCACCCATAGGATCTGGACGGGGGCCAGGGGCATGGTCAGCCCGAACAGCACGGCCACCAGCACGACCAGCGACTGGGCACCGTTGGTCGGCAGCAGGAACAACACCGACTTGTGCAGGTTGTCGTGGATCCGGCGTCCCGCTTCGACCGCGACCTCGATGGTGGTGAAGTTGTCGTCGGCCAGGACGATCTCGGCGGCCTCTTTGGTCGCCTCGGTTCCCTTGATGCCCATCGCCACGCCGACATCGGCTCGCTTCAGCGCCGGGGCGTCGTTGACCCCGTCGCCGGTCATGGCGACCACTTCGCCGTTCGCCTGCATCGCCGTCACCAGGCGCAGCTTGTGTTCCGGGCTGGTGCGGGCGAACGTCTCCGTCCGGTTCACGATCTCGCGCAGCTGCGCGTCGGTGGCGGCTTCCAGTTCCGCGCCGGTGACGGCCTCCTCACTGGCGTCGTGGAAGATCCCCATCTCTCGCGCGA
>CAYUWV010000047.1:0-14683 GCA_964448385.1 uncultured Propionibacteriaceae bacterium
GCCCTGCTCGTCCACGAGGCCGTCCACGTGGCGACGAAGGCCTCCTGCCAGACAGCTGGCCCGAGGTGGCTGCGCGAAGGCTTGGCGGAATGGGTTGCCGTCCAACACAGCCCCAGGACCCGCGACTTCGACCGGACGTGGGTCGAGTGGCACCTCGCCCGTGGCCCGATTCCCGAAGCACTGCCAGCCGAGGCAGACTTCGACGCGGCCGACCCAGACCGGGTCTTGGCGGCCTACGCCCTCAGCCAGGTGGCCGTCGACGCGGCCGTCCGACGCCTCGGCCAGCAGGGTGCGATGAGCTTCCTGGCCGAGTTCATGCGCTCCGATCAGGTCGACCCGCAGGCCACGAAGCAGCTCACCGGCTGGTATCGCGCTGCGCTGCGCCAGATTGCAGCCTCAGGCTGAATGCCGTTGCAGGAACTCGAGGGCGCCGGAGAAGATCTCTTCCTTGTCGTGGTCCATCGTGGCCACGTGGTAGCTGCGGTGCAGCACGTGTTCGGTCACGTCCTCGCTCGACACGTGGCTCAGGATGAACTGCGTCGAGGTGGGAGGCACCACATGGTCGGTCGCCGAGCGAAACACCAACACCGGGCAGGTCACCAGATCGAGGCAGGCGCGGACGTCGACCCACATCCGCATCATCGAGTGCGCAGCGCGCAGCGGCGTCCGGTCGTAGCTGTACTCGTCGACTCCCGGCAAGGCGATGTCGGAGCCGATGGCCTTCGCTGAGGCCACCACCTTCGACAGCAAGGGAATCGCGAGGGTGTTCGCGTAGCCCATCACGGCCGGGTTGACCAGGATCAGGCCGGCGACACCGCCCGGGTGCTTCTCGGCGAGGCGAAGGGCCAGCGCGCACCCCATGGACAAGCCGGCGATGAACACCTGATCGCACTCGGCGGCCAGCGTCCGGTACTCGCGCTCCACTGCCGCATACCAGTCACGCCACTGGGTGACATTGAGCTCCTGCCAGCTGGTGCCATGGCCGGGCAGGCGGGGCAGGGCCACGCGGTAGCCGGCGTCCGCGGTCAGTTTTGCCCACTCCAGCAGCGACCACGGTGACCCGGTGAACCCATGACAGAAGAGCACGGCGATCCGTCCCGTGCCGGCATGGAAAGGCCTTGCGTGCTCGAGAACCTGCATGGTTCCCATCGTAGGTGAGGTGGTCCCGCCCGGGCGGGGCTTGCCGAGGCGCCAAGGCCCGTCCGCGGCGGCTAGGGTGCTGCCAGGAATTCGGCGACGGAGGTGGCATGTACTACCAGCTGTTCAGGGACGGACTGTTTCGGCCCGTCGTGAAGTGGCTCTTCCGCGCCACCGTGGTGGGACAGGAGAACATCCCTGCGACCGGAGGCGGCATCCTGGCGAGCAATCACCTCGCCGCCGGGGACACCTTCGTGCTGCCCTCGATGCTGGACCGGCAGCTCACCTTTCCGGCGAAGGCCGAGCTGTTCAAGGGTGACCGCGGTCTCTTCTCGAAGGCGCTCGCCTGGTTCCTCAAGGCGGTTGGCCAGGTGCCGCTGGATCGTTCTGGTGGACGCGCCAGCCTGGACGGCCTCGAGCCCGTCCTTGAGGTGCTGGCCAACGGTGGCCTGGTGGGCATCTACCCCGAGGGCACCCGCTCGCCCGACGGCAGGCTGTACAAGGGCAAGACCGGGGTGGCCAGGATCGCCCTGGCGGCCGGCGTGCCGGTGATCCCCGTGGCGATGTTCGACACCGAGACGGTGAAGACCAGGATCGGCCTCCCGTGGATCCGCCGTCCCCGGATTGTCATCGGACAGCCACTCGACTTCTCCGGCTACGCCGGTGCGATCGCCGACCGGAACGTCCTGCGCTATGTCACCGACGAGGTGATGGCGGCGATCCAGGAGCTCTCCGGTCAGGTTTACGTCGACGCCTACGGATCCTCGGTGAAATACGGATCGCTGTCCCAGGCCGAGGCGAGTGCACGCGAGCGGCCGCGTCCGGGGCACGGCGCCACCGCGCCCGAGCTGCCGCCGGCGGACCAGCCCTCAGCGAACAGCTGACCTGCGGTTGGGTGTCCGGTGACGCCCCGGCGTATCCTGACCGGCGTGATCGACCACATCCCAGCACTGACGGAACTGCATCGGCTGCCGGTGGCCCAGCAACCGACGTACCCCGATCCGGCAGCTCTCACGACCGTGCTGGCCGAGTTGCGGCTGCGTCCGCCGCTGGTCTTTGCCGGTGAGTGCGACGAGCTGAAGCACCGGGTCGCCGAGGTGGCCGCTGGTCGTTCTTTCATGCTGCAAGGTGGCGACTGCGCAGAGACCTTCGATTCGGTGACCGCGGTCAACATCCGAGGCAAGCTCCGGGTGTTGCTCTCGATGGCCGTGGTGCTGACGTACGCCGCGCAGGTCCCCGTCCTCAAGGTCGGACGGATCGCCGGGCAGTACGCCAAGCCGCGCAGCAAGGACACCGAGACCCGCGACGGGGTGACCCTGCCCGCCTACCGCGGTGATGCCGTCAATGGGCTGCCGTTCACCGAGGCTGATCGCATCCCCGATCCCAAGCGACTGATCGAGGTCTACAACCGCTCGGCGGCGACCCTGAACCTGCTGCGGGCGTTCGTCAAGGGCGGCTTCGCCGACCTGCGGGCGGTGCACACCTGGAACCAGGATTTCGTGCGCAACTCCAAAGTCGAGGCCCGCTACGAGGCCATGGCGGCCGAGATCGAACGGGCCCTTGCCTTCATGGTGGCCTGTGGGGTCGACAACGAGTCCTTCCGGACGGTGGACTTCTACGCCAGTCATGAGGCGCTGCTGCTGGAGTACGAGCACGCGCTGACCAGGATCGACTCGCGTACCGGCACGCCGTACGACACCTCGGCCCACATGGTCTGGATCGGCGAGCGCACCCGCCAGTTGGACGGCGCTCATGTCGAGTTCATGCGGCACGTCCGGAACCCGATCGGTATCAAGGTCGGGCCTACGGCCGATCCGGCCGACATCGTCGCGCTGTGCGAGCGGCTGGACCCGGATCTCGAGCCGGGTCGACTGACCATCATCACCCGGATGGGTGCGGGACGGATTCGCGAGGCCCTCCCGCCCATCGTGAGGGCCGTCGAGGACACCGGACGCAAGGTGGCCTGGGTCTGCGACCCCATGCACGGCAACACGTTCGAGACCTCCCTGGGGTACAAGACGCGCGCCTTCAGTGAGGTGGTCGAAGAAGTCAACGGGTTCTTCGACGTGCATGAGGCCCTGGGCACCTGGCCCGGTGGGGTTCACATCGAACTGACCGGGGACGACGTCACCGAGTGCGTGGGCGGGGTCGACGAGTTGGTGGAGGCGGACCTCGCCAATCGCTACGAGTCGGCCTGCGACCCGCGGATGAACCGCAGCCAGTCGCTCGAACTGGCCTTCACCGTGGCGGAGCGGCTGACCAGCGGCCGGATCATGCGGGTGAACCCGATCCAGGAATTCCATGCCGAAGACTTCTGACGTGATCGACCTGCGCAGTGACACCGTGACCCGGCCCACTGCAGGCATGTGGCAGGCGATGCTGCAGGCGCCGGTCGGAGACGACGTGTACGGCGAGGACCCGTCCATTCGCGCGCTGGAGGCCCGGGTGGCTGCCCTGCTCGGCCATGAGGCCGGCCTGTTCTGCCCGACGGGGTCGATGGCGAACCTGCTGGGCATCTGGTCATTGGTGCGACCAGGTGAAGAGGTCGTGTGTGACGTTCGGGCGCATGTCGCCCGAGCCGAGATGGGGGCGCACGCAGCGCTGCACGGTCTCACCATGCGCACCTGGGATTCTGCCGACGGGGTCGCAGATGCGGCTACGGTCGCCGGGGTGATCGCCCCGGACGCCGGCCCTTACCTGGTGTCGACCACGGCGGTTGCCCTGGAGAACACCCACAACTTCGGCGGTGGCACCGTGCAGCCGCTCGGTGCGCTCGCTGAGATCGCCGCGCTCTGCGTCGCCGCGGGGATCGGGCTGCACCTGGACGGTGCCCGGCTCTGGAACGCCCACGTGGCAACCGGAGTGCCGCTGGCCGATTACGGGCGGCTGTTCGACACCGTCAACGTGTGTTTCTCGAAGGGTCTTGGGGCCCCCATCGGCTCCATGCTGGTCTCTGACGCGTCGACCATCGCCCGTGCCCGGGTGCAGCGCAAACGACTCGGCGGGGGCTGGCGACAGGCCGGCATGCTGGCCGCAGCGGCCGACTACGCCATCGACCACCACATCGCGCGCCTGGCTGACGACCACGCGGCTGCCAGGGGCTTCGCCACCGAGGTGGCGGCCCACGCGCGTGAGGCAGTGGATCCAGCGGCAGTGCAGACCAACATCGTGGTGCTGGACACCGGGTCGGTACCCGCCCGGGATCTAGCGGCCGCCGCCGCCGGCGAAGGCGTGTTGTTGTCCGTGGTAGGCGATCATGCCGCTCGCGCGGTCACCCACCTCGACGTCACCGGTGAGCAGTGCGCCGAGGCAGGCAGGGTCGTCGGCGGCCTGCTCGCGCGATCATGAAGGCTGCGGTGCTCGGTTCTCCGATCGAGCACTCCCTTTCGCCGGTGCTGCACCTGGCCGGCTATGCCGCCGCTGGCTTGACCGACTGGAGTTACGAGCGGCATCGCGTCGAGGCAGCCGAGTTGGCAGGCTTCGTCGCCGGGCTGGACGAGCAGTGGCGCGGCCTCAGCCTCACCATGCCGCTGAAGCAGGAATGCCTCGTGGTAGCCAGCGACGTCACGGCTTTGGCCCGGCGAGCGGGGGCGGGAAACACGCTGACGAGGCTGCCGGGTGGTGCCTGGCGCGCAGACAACACCGACGTCGGCGGGCTGATGGACGCGCTTCGCCCCTGCTGGCAACCGGACTGGCAGGACGCGGCGGTGCTCGGCGCCGGGGCCACGGCCCGCTCGGCGTTGTTGGCCCTGGAGGGGCTGGGCGTGACCCAGGTCACCGTCCACGCCCGCCGGAGCGAGCAGGTGGCAGGCCTCAGCGCCTGGGCTGAGGCCGCGGACCTGCGCCTGGTCGTGCAGGCAGCCGCTCTGGCGGAGTGGGGGAGTGGGCGCCAGCCGGTGGTGTTGTCGACCCTGCCACCGGGGACGGGCGCCGAAAACGGCCTGGTCGGGGCCCGCGCCGGACTGCTGTTCGACGCCGTCTACGCCGGGTGGCCGACACCGCTGGCCCAGCGGGGTGCAGCAGCGGGAATGCAGGTCATCGGCGGCCTGGAGCTGCTGGTCGCGCAAGCCGCGCGACAGTTCGAACAGTTCACCGGCGTCGCGGCTCCGGTCGAGGCGATGCGGGCGGCGGGCAGAGCCGCCCTCGGGGCCTGAGGCCAGCGCTGCCCAGCCAGCGGCCGCCCTCCCCGCACTAGGCTGAGGGCGATGATCGTCTTGGTGGGCTTCATGGGAGCCGGCAAATCCACCGTCGGCCGGTTGCTCGCCGACCAGTTGGGGCTGCCGTTCGCTGACTCCGACGAACTCATCGAACAGGCGACCGGCCTGAGCATCGCGGACATCTTCGAAGGCTTCGGTGAAGCGGGCTTCCGTGAGATCGAGGCGCGGGTCATCGTCGAGCAGCTGGCCGGACCACCCGGAGTGTTCGCCCTCGGAGGCGGAGCCGTGACGAGCACGCCGGTTCGAGCCGCTCTGGTCGGTCACGACGTCGTCCTGCTGGAGATCTCGTTGGCGGACGCCCTGAGCCGCGTCGGCGGCGATCCCCGCCGTCCGCTGCTGCATCGCCACGACCTCGAGCAGATCTTCGCCGGGCGCGCTGGCCAGTACCGCGCGGTGGCGACCCTGACCGTCGCCGCTGCTGGCCGTTCGCCGCAGGAGGTCGCCCAGCAGATCGCCGCGGCGGTGGTGGATCCGGGCTCCGTCTGGCTGGACCCCGGCGCACCGGAGGCGGGAGAGTAGAGCCATGGATGTCCTGGTGATCAACGGCCCCAACCTGAACACGCTCGGAACCCGCGAACCCGACATCTACGGGTCGGTCACCCTGCCGGAGATCGAGGCCGCCTTGATCGCCCAGGGCGCCGCGGCGGGGCTATCCGTCGACACGTTCCAGAGCAACCACGAAGGGGCGATCATCGATCGCCTGCACGCCGCCCGCGGGGACGGGACGAGGTTCATCATCGTCAACCCCGGGGCCTTCACCCACACCTCGGTGGCCATCCGGGATGCGTTCGCCGCGATCGCGGTGCCGTTCTGTGAGGTCCACATCTCCAACATCCACGCGCGTGAGGAATTCCGGCGCCATTCCTACCTCTCCGACCTGGCGGTCGGGGTCATGTTCGGCTTCGGGACCCACGGCTACACCCTGGCGATGGACTTCGTGACCCGTCGTCTCGCCGCAGCGGAATGAGGAAGCAGACATGCACATCACCCATCTGGGCCACTCCGCCGTCCTGGTCGAACTGGCTGGTCGCCGGATCCTGATCGATCCCGGCAACTTCTCCACCGCCTGGCACGGTGTGACCGACCTCGACGCCATCTGTGTCACGCACCTGCACCCCGACCATGTCGATCCCGCGCAGGTGCCCGCACTGATCGCGGCGAACCCGCAAGCAGTGGTCTACGTCGAACCACAGGTGCTCACCACCGTCGACCTGGCCGGCGCGCTGCCCATCGCGGCCGACACCAGCATCGAACTCGGCGGCGTCACCGTTTCCGCGGTGGGTGGGCTGCATGCGGTAATCCACCGCGACATCCTGCGGATCGGCAATGTCGGTCTGGTCGTCACCGCCGAGGGCGAGCCGACGCTCTTCCACCCCGGAGATGCGCTGGAGGCCATCCCGTCGGGGATCGACGTGCTCGCCGTTCCTGCCTACGGGCCCTGGGCGGCGATGAAGGAGACGATCGACTTCGTCCGGGCCGTGGGGGCGCCGCAGGGCTTCCTGATCCACGAAGGCCTCCTCGCCGAACGCGGCTGGGCGCTGGCGTTCAACCGGATGAACGAGCTGACGCCCACAACGCTGGTCGACCTGCGAACCGCGGGTGCGTGGCAGCCGGGGGCGTGAGCGAGCTCAGACCGCCACGATCGTGACGGTCGACCCCTTCGGGGCCATGGTCCCGCCCGCCGGGTCGGTGTAGGCGGCCACGTCCAGCAGTTTGGTCTCGTGGCGCACTTTCACCTTGAACCCGGCGTTCTTGAGGATCTCCGTGGCGTCCTTGAGGCTCTTGTACGACACCGACGGCACTTCCACGAGCTCAGGCCCCTTCGACACCACGAACCGGATCGTGTCGCCCCGCTCCAGTTGGCCGTCGCTGGGGTCCTGGGAGATCACCGAGCCGGCCGCGATCTTGTCGTGGAACACTTCCTGGCTCGTCTCGACGATCACGCCCCCGGCCTCGTAGTACTTCTTGGCGTCGGCGAATGGCTTCTTGACGTAGCTGATGACCTCAACCGGTGCCGGCCCCTTGGAAACCTTGAGGTTCACGGTGGTGCCAGGCTTGACCTTCTTGCCCGCCTCGATGGAGGCCGAGACCACGGTCCCGATCGCTGCGGTGTCGTCGAAGACCTCACTGGCACCCCCCAGTTCGAGGTGATTGGCCTTGAGGGCTGCGGTTGCCTCCGAGACCGTCATCCCGACCATGGACGGAACGGGGTAGCGTTCCTGCCCCTTCGAGAGGTAGGCGGCCACCGTCCCGCCACGCAGCACGGGTGCCCCGGCGACCGGATCCGTCCGGATCACCTGGCCGGCGGGGACGGTCTCGGAGAACTCCGAGCTGATGGTGAGCGCCAAACCGTGATCCTTCGCCAACGCCTCGGCTTTGGCCTGGGTCAGGTTCACGAAGCTGGGGGTCGGCGTGAACCGTCCCTGGAAGAACCACCACGTGCCGAAGCCCAGCGCCACCGCCAGCAAGACCACGAGCACCAGTGTCACCACGCCGCCCTTGTGGCGCTTGGCCTGGCGACGCTGGGCCGGCACCACCGACGGGGTCAGCGGCGGCAGCGCATCGTCGTAGTACGGCATTCCGTCGGCGACCGGCGGGTGTCCCGGGCTGGTCGGGGTGGACGGAGTGAAGCGCAGGGTCGCGGTCCGGTTGACCTCGCCACCGGCCACGCTCAGGGCGGGGACCTGCTCGGTCAGTTGCGAGGCCGGATCGAGGGTGGTTCGCAGCATCAGCGCCGTGAGTGCCGGATCATCCATCACCGCTTGGCCAAGGGCCTCACGGGCGTGCGTGGCATGGTCGAACAGCACCCGGGCATCTCGAGGGCGGGTGAGCGGGTCGCGCGCGGCGGCAGTGGTGACCAGGGTGTCGAGGTAGGGCGGGATCCCGTTGCGTGAATCGCGCCACGACGAGGTCATTTGCGACGACGGCGCGGGGATCTCGTTGTGGACGTGGCTGTAGGCGACCTGGATCGGGGTGTCGCCGGTGTGCGGCTTCTTGCCGGTCAGCATCTCGAACAGGATCACCCCGAGCGCGTAGACGTCGCAGCGGGTGTCGGCCTTGCCCTTGGTGACCAGTTCCGGCGCGATGTAGGACACCGTCCCGATCAGCATTCCGGTCGCCGTGGCGGTCGCAGCGGTCACCGCACGAGCCAGGCCGAAGTCGGCCACCTTGACCTGGCCGCGGTCCGAGATCAGTACGTTCTCCGGCTTCAGGTCGCGGTGGATGATGCCGGCCTCGTGGGCGGCCGCGACGGCGCTGATGACGGGCAGCAGCAGGTCGAGCGCCCGGGTGGGGTCGATCGGAGCCTCACGGCTGATCACCTGGCGCAGGGTGCTGCCCTCGACGTACTCCATGACCATGTACGGCCGGCCAGCATCGATGCCCTGGTCGAACACCGACACCACGTTGGGGTGTGACAGGCGGGCGGCCGCCCGGGCTTCCCGATCGAAGCGGGAGGCGAAGTCGCTGTCGTCGCCAAGGGTGTCGTGCATCACCTTGACGGCCACCGTTCGCGTGAGGCGGCGATCGGACGCCAAGTAGACGGTCGCCATGCCCCCGCGAGCTAACTTGCGGAGAATCTCATAGCGACCATCAAGCACATGACCCACCAACGGGTCGCCATTGCTCCTGACAGTCACACCCAGCTCCGGACCACGGGGGAAGTAGGCCGTCCAGACCTGGGCATGATTGTAGGAGGTTTCCCCAAGGTTCCCGGCTCGACCCGCCGGGGCGGTGGGGCCCCCGGAGGCCGTTGGGCCGCGGCTAGGCTGTGCAGCGTGACCGTCCTGCTTGGTATCGCTACCAGAATCCGGCTGGCCCGCCTGCTCCTGATCACCGGCTTGATGGACGGTGGCGACGAGTTGGCAGGCTTCGTGGGAGACACCCTCGCTGCGGGCGTCGACATCGTGCAGTTGCGTGACCCGCGAGCTGACGACGAGGCCCTGGCCGCGGGATTCCTGCGGGTCCGTGACGCGGTGATCAAGCGCAAGGCGCTAGCCGGGTTGTACGACGCGCTCGAGGTGGCTGAGCGGGTCCAGGCCGACCTGCTGCAGCTGTCGGAGCGGGGGCCGGCCGCGTCGACCGCGCGCCGCCACGTGCACACCTGGGCCCAGATCGGACGGTCCTGCCACTCCCGCCGCCAGGTGGACGCGGCGCTGCGGGACCCGGACGTCAACTTCCTCAGTGTCGGTCCTGTTGCCTCCACGGGGCCGCTGCCCGTCGGCGGCCTGGAGCTGGTCAGCTATGCCGCTCGGCAGGCGCCGCCGTCCGACCCGTCCAGTAAGCCGTGGTTCGCGGTCGGCGGGATCGGGCTGGACACCCTGCCCGACGTCCTGGCTGCCGGGGCGCGGCGGATTGCCGTCTCACGGGCCATCACCGGCGCCGAGGATCCGGCCGCGGCGGCGGCAGCCTTGAAGAGCCTCCTGATCCAGGCCTGGAAGGACGATCCGGGGATGCAGAGCCTCACGCTGGGCAGCATCCGGCGCTGACCGCCATGGCGTGGCCGGTCGGCGCAGCGCGCTCAGGACACCCGCTGGGCCGCCAGCCGGGCCAGGCCGCGCAAGGCTTGGCCAGCCGACGGCGACACCGGCGCCCGATCGAGTTCGTCGAGTGCCTCGGCGAGCGTGGTGGCGATTTCGTGCTCCGTGGCAGCCACTGCGCCGGACGTCGTGATGATGGTTCGGGCCTTGGCGATGTCGTCGGCGCTGAGGTCAGGTCTGCCCAGCAACCCGGCCAGCAGCCGGGCCTCGGGTTCGGGGGCGCGGGCGATCGCGTGGGCGACCAGCACGGTCAGCTTTCCCTCACGCAGGTCGTCCCCGGCGGGCTTGCCGGTCAACGACGAATCCCCGTAGACCCCCAGCACGTCGTCGCGGAATTGGAAGGCTCGGCCAACGGCCGACCCGTAGCGGCCCAGGGCGTCGAGCAGGCCTTGCGGCGCCCCGGCTAGCGCCGCCCCGATCTGGAGCGGTCGGATCACGGTGTACCGGGCGGTCTTGTACTCCACCACTTGCCGCACCTGAGCCATCACTTCCCCAGGTGAGGTGCGCGCGTCCAGCGGGTGGCGCGCTTGGGCCTGGATGTCGAGGAACTGCCCCGCGGTGACCTCCGTCCGCATCGCCTCCAGCAGCGGTTGCGCAGCGGTCACGGCAGTCTCCGGCAGGCCGCAGCGACGGAACAACTCTGCCGACCAGATCAGCAGCAGGTCCCCGAACAGGATCGCCGCGCTGTGCCCGTACGCGTCGGGATTGCCGCGCCGTTGCTGCTCACGGTGCTGGGCGGCGAACTGGCGGTGGGCGGACGGCTGCCCGCGGCGGGTGTCCGAACCGTCCATCACGTCGTCGTGCACGAGCGCGCTGACGTGCAACAGGTCGAGGCTTGCGGCCGCCCTGGTCAGCGCCAGCGGATCGGCCACGGTCTCGGTCGCGGCGAGGTACCCCCACACGCAGAAGGCTGGTCGGAGTCGCTTGCCGCCGGCGGTGAGCGCGTCGGCCAGTTCCACCAAGGGCGCCAGGCCTTCGGCGATCCCGGCCAGCGCGTCGCGTCGCTCCTTGAGGAAGTCGGCGAGTTGCCCGCTCACCGCGGTGCGGAACTCCTCGGAAACAGGATCGTCGGGAAGAAAGGTGACCACAGGCTGAGCCTAGATGCCCGCGCGGCAAAGGGCTCACCTAAGGTGGCGGCCATGCCTGACGTCCCAGCCGTCGCGACGCGACCCGCCACCTCGGCGACGATTGCCGACATCCTGCGGCAGGGCGCCCACCCCACCATGTCGTTCGAGTTCTTCCCGCCGCGCGACGACGCCGGCACCGAGCAGCTCCGGTCCACGATCACTGACCTCGAGCCGTTGGCGCCCGACTTCGTCTCCGTGACCTACGGAGCGACCGGCTCGACCCGCAGCCGGACGATCGATGCCACTCGGCTGATCAAGACCCAGACCTCGGTGCGCACCATGGGCCACCTCACCTGCGTCGGGCAGTCGGTCGCTGAACTGCGCGGGGCCATCGCCTCGTACGCCGAGGTCGGGGTCGGCCATGTGCTGGCAATCCGGGGAGACCCGCCGGGTGGTCCCACGCAGCCCTGGCAGCGGCATCCGGACGGGCTGGACAACGCCACCGAGTTGGTGAAGCTGGTGAAGGCCAGCGGCGACTTCTGCGTGGGCGTGGCCGCTTTTCCCGACGGGCACCCCGAGCACCACGATTTTCAGTTGGATGCGAGGATCCTGGCCGACAAGGAGCAGGCGGGTGCCGAGTTCGCCGTCACCCAGCTGTTCTTCGACGCCGACGCCTACTTCCGGCTCGTCGATCGCGTCCGAGCGATCGGGTGTGGGCTGCCGATCGTCGCCGGGATCCAACCGGTCACGAATGTCGGTCAGATCGAACGATTCGCCACCTTGTCGGGTGCCGAACTGCCGACCGCCATGGTGGCTTCGTTGCGCGAGGTGGCCGACGACCCGGCCGCGGTGCGGGCGCTCGGGCTTGAGATCGCGGTCAACCTGTGCGATCGCCTGCTGGCCGGCGGCGCACCCGGCCTGCACTTCTTCACCCTCAATCGCTCGAAAGCGAGCGCAGAGATTCTCGCCAGGCTCCGCCAGATTCCCCCACATCGAGGGTGATCAGCCGTTGCGTGGGCCGGGTCAGGGTCACGTAGAGGACGCGCTCCCCGGCTGGTGACTCCGCCACGATCTGGTCGGGGGAGACGGCCACCACCGCATCGAACTCCAGGCCCTTGGCCGTCAGCGGTGCCAGGAACGAGACCCGGGTGCCGGCCGCCTCGAACCAGGGACGCTCGCTGCTCGCAGCGCTGAGAGACGCGAGGCGGGAGGGCGGGGCGATGACTCCGATCGTGCCCTCCACCTGCCCGGCCAGGTCGGTGACGAGGTGGTCGAGGCGCTCAAGCAGGGTGCTTTCGGAGGTTCGCAGCAGCAGCGGCTCGATTCCGGTGCGCCGCACGGCGACCGGCAGGTCGGCCTGCGGGAAGCTGCGCCGCACCACCGCCGCGGCGAGGTCGAAGACCTCGGCTGGGCTCCGGTAGTTCGTCGACAGCCGGAAGTTCCGGTGGGGGGCGGAGCGGATCAGGTCGGTCAACGCCTGCTCGGATTCGGCCAGGTCGGGCCAGCTGCTCTGGGCCGGGTCACCCACGACCGTCCAACTGGCCGCGACTCCCCGACGTCGCAGCATTCGCCACTGCATGGGGGTGATGTCTTGAGCCTCATCCACGAGCACGTGGGCGAACGTGTCGTGGGCATCCGCGTTGGGGTCGATTTCCCGAGGCCGGGCCAAGCGGTCAGCCATGGTGACCACCTCGGACGTCGTGGTGCCGTCGGGCAGGAAGATCGCCGGTTCTTCCTCTTCGGCGCTCACCTGGATCGGTCCCAGCAAGCTGGCCAGCTCATCCAGCAGGGCCATGTCGGCCACCGACCAATCCTGGTTCTCGTAGCTGGCGGCGAGCGCGTGCTGCTCCGCCGCGGTGAGGATGCCGTCAGAGGCGCGCGCCACGACGGACGGGTCGGCCAGCCGGCGCAGCACGGCCGGGGCCGTCAGGGCAGGCCACCAGTCCTCGATGAACCGCCGGTAGGCCGGCGTCGAGGTGACCAACTCGTTGACGTCAGCCTCGTCGAGCTCGAGCTCGACCGGCACCTGGTGGTAGAGCGCCTCCAGAACAGCGGCCTCCGCAGTCGGCCGGGCGGCGTTCGCCTTCATGCGCGTCAGGACGTCGCGCCGGATCCGTTCCACCGCGTCGGTGTCGAGGCTCAGCACCTCACCTTTGACCGTGAGTCGCAGCGCGGGCGCGTGGGCGCCGAAGTCGACCAGGGGGACCGCGATCAGGCGCTTCAGGATCGGCAGCATCCGCAGGCTGCCCTTCACGGAGGCGGCCGCCGCTTCGTCGATCCGGTCGCTGCCGAACCCCAGGGCATCGCGGGCCACCTGGCCGATCGCGCGCAGGGTCACCGAATCCTCGCCCAGTGACGGCAACACCCTGTCGATGTAGTTCATGAACAGCCCGCTGGGGCCGACCACCAGGATGCCGCCGCGCTCGAAACGCCGCCGGTGGGAATACAACAGGTACGCGGCCCGGTGCAGGGCGACCACGGTCTTGCCAGTGCCCGGGCCCCCGGAAATCACGGTCACCCCGGAATGGTCGGCGCGGATCGCCTCGTCCTGCTCGGCCTGGATCGTCGAGACGATGTCCCGCATCCGTGGGCCGCGGGCCCGCTTCAGGGCGGCCATCAGGGCACCCTCGCCGATGATCACCAGCTCGTGCTCAGCTTGGGCATCCAGCAGGTCGTCCTCGATGCCGACGACCTTGTCGTTGCGGCAACGCAAGACGCGACGGCGCACGACACCCATCGGCTCGGAGGCCGTGGCCCGGTAGAACGGCTCGGCAGCCCTGGCCCGCCAGTCGATGACGAGCGGTTCGTAGTCTTCGTCCCGCACGCCGATCCGTCCGATGTAGCGGACTTCCGAGTCGGTGTGATCGAGCCGGCCGAAAACCAGCCCTTCGTGTTCCGCATTCAAGACGGCGAGCCGCTTGGCCGCCTGAAACGCGAAGGCGTCACGCTCGAACAGGGCGGTGCCGTCCTCTTCGCGCACATAGCTGCCGCGATCGGAACGAAAGATCGTGCGCCCTTGGGAGGCGACTTTTCTGGCCGAGCTCGTCGCGACGTCCAAATGCCGATAAACCAGATCGACGTGCGCCTGTTCGATCGCCAGTTCGCGATCGAGGGTGGCGGGGGCACCTTCGGGTTCCACGTAGTCGTCCTTTGCCCGGATAAGTAGACCGACCGACCAGTCTACGCCGTGCGCCGCCGAGAAGTGCTTGTGATGACACTTGCGAAGACGGGTGGTGCCGCCGGACCCGCGCGGTGGACGCGCCGTGGCCAGCGGTTCGCGGGCTTCGAGGCGCGCGAAGGCGATTTGGGCGACATCCGACCGGTGGACTAAGATCGACCCTTGCATGACCTGTGCAGGCGTACGCCTGCGTCCGTACCTCACGATTGGGAGTAATGGCGAAGAAAGAAGGCGCCCTCGAACTCGAGGGAACCGTCGTCGAAGCCCTGCCGAATGCCATGTTCCGGGTGGAACTGGCCAATGGGCACAAGGTTCTGGCGACCATCAGCGGCAAGATGCGGCAGCACTACATCCGCATCATTCCGGCCGACCGGGTGGTCGTCGAGCTCTCTCCTTATGACTTGAGCCGCGGCCGCATCGTCTTCCGGCACCGGTAATCAGCACCGCAAGAATCCACCACCAGTCGTTCCCAGGGATATCCCTGTGCTCGACGATGAGTCAGAAAGTTGCTCGATGAAGGTTCAGCCGAGCGTCAAGAAGGTCTGC
>CAYUWV010000048.1:0-9987 GCA_964448385.1 uncultured Propionibacteriaceae bacterium
ATCACCGCGGGTCAGCTCGTCGTCCTGTCGGACAAGACGGCGGCGATTCCGTCCAACACCACGCAGCGGCGAACGACCTCCGCGTCCGGGGCAACGACACGCTGACGAGCCCCTCAGAGGCTGGGCAGTGAGGTGCGCAGTTCCCACTCAGAGACGTGACCACGGTAGGAGTTGTACTCGGCCTTCTTGTTCCGCAGGAAGAACTCGAAGACGTGCTCGCCCAGAGTCTCCGCCACGAGTTGGGAACTCTCCATCACGTCGATCGCGTTGCCGAGGCTACGCGGCAGCCGTTTGATGCCGAGGGACTGGCGCTGCCGGTCGGTCAGCGACCAGACATCGTCCTCGGCTCCCTCGGGCAACTCGTACCCGTTCTCGATGCCGGACAGGCCGGCGGCGAGCACCATCGCGTAGGCGAGGTACGGATTCGCCGCGGAATCGATGGAGCGCAGCTCGACGCGCGCCGAGGCGCCCTTCCCGGGCTTGTACATCGGCACCCGCACCAGGGCGGAGCGGTTGTTCTGGCCCCAGCAGATGTAGCTGGGCGCCTCTGCCCCCGCGATCAGCCGCTTGTACGAGTTCACCCAGGGATTGGTCACCGCCGTGATCTCCGCGGCGTGGTGCAGCAGCCCGGCGATGAACTGACGACCGATCCGCGACAGGTTGTACTCGGCGCTCGCGTCGTAGAAGGCGTTGGTGTCGCCCTCGAACAACGACACGTGGGTGTGCATGCCCGAGCCGGGATGCTCGGTCAGCGGCTTCGGCATGAACGAGGCGAACATGTTCTGCATCACCGCGACCTCCTTGATCACCACCCGGAAGGTCATGATGTTGTCGGCCATGGTGAGCGCATCGGCGTACCGCAGATCGATCTCCTGCTGGCCCGGGCCGGCCTCGTGGTGGCTGAACTCCACGGAGATGCCCATCTGCTCCAGCAGCGTGATCGCCTGACGGCGGAAGTCCGCCCCCGGTGAGGTCGTGGTGTGGTCGAAGTACCCGCTCTGGTCTGCCGGAATCGGCGCTTGGCCAGGCACGATGGGCTGCTTGAACAGGTAGAACTCGATCTCGGGGTGGGTGTAGAAGGTGAAGCCCATGTCACTGGCCTTGCGCAACGCCCGCTTCAGCACGTACCGCGGGTCAGCGAAGGACGGTGAGCCGTCGGGAAGGCGGATGTCGCAGAACATCCGGGCGGTGCCCTGGGTGGCGCCCCGCCACGGCAGCAGTTGGAAGGAGGACGGGTCGGGGTGGGCCACCATGTCCGACTCGAAGACGCGGGCGAAACCTTGGATCGCCGAGCCGTCGAACCCGATCCCTTCGCTGAATGCTCCTTCGAGTTCAGCGGGGGCGATGGCGACGGACTTCAGGAACCCCAGGACGTCGGTGAACCAGAGCCGGACGAAGCGAACGTCACGTTCCTCCATCGTCCGAAGCACGAATTCGGTCTGCTTATCCATGTTGCCCAGTCTGCCGCCGACCGTGTTTCAGTGGCGTTACAGGCGCAAGGTGTCTGGGGGCATTGCTGAGGTCAGTGGCGGAACGGACCCCACCCTTCTGAGTCGTCGGGTTCTTCCTCGTCGGGGTCGACGAAGCGCGGGTCGTGCTCCCACTCCTGGTTGCGTTCCTGGGCCTTCACCAGGGCGTCCGAGGCTTCGGCCCAGGTCGCGTACGGACCGAGCCGCGACGCACTCGGACAGGCCTCGTACGGCTCTACCGCCGCATGATCGAGGCAGTAATACCACTCACCCTGCGCCATGACGCCCCCCTGATCGGACCTTCCACCGACACTATGATCGCAACCGTGACAGCGATCAAGCCCTTCCCGGTTTCCCCTCGGCTCCCCGTCCCGGCCGGCATCGAACGGCCCGGTTACGTCGATCAGGCACGCCCGGAACGCTACGTCGGCTCGCACGTCCAGAGCGAAGAGACCATCGAGAAGATGCGGATCGCCGGACGGATCGCCGCCCGGGCGATGCGGGCCGGGGCCGCGGTGATCGCCCCGGGGGTGACCACCGACGCGATCGACAAGGTGGTGCACGAGTACATCTGTGACCACGGCGCCTACCCCTCAACCCTGGGCTACCGGGGCTACCCCAAGTCGTGCTGCACCTCGGTGAACGAGGTGATCTGCCACGGCATCCCCGACGCGCGGCCGCTGCAGGACGGCGACCTGGTCAAGATCGACGTCACCGCCTTCATCGGCGGAGTGCACGGCGACAATTGCGCGACGTTCTTCTGCGGCGACGTGGACGAGGAATCTCGGCTGCTGGCCGAACGGACCGAGCAGGCCATGAACCGGGCCATCCGTGCCGTCCGTCCGGGACGTCAGGTGAACGTCATCGGCCGGGTCATCGAGGCTTACGCCAAGCGGTTCGGCTACGGGGTGATCCGCGACTACACCGGTCACGGCGTGCATTCCGCCTTCCATTCCGGGCTGGTGATCCCCCACTACGACGAGCCAGCCGCCAACACCGTGATCGAGGTCGGGATGACCTTCACCATCGAGCCGATGCTGTCTCTCGGCGACCAGCGCTCGCACGTCTGGGACGACGATTGGACGGTCGTCACCAACGACGGCAGCCGGGTCGCCCAGTTCGAGCAGTCGCTGGTGGTGACCCCTCACGGGGCCGAGATCCTCACGGTGCCGTAACGGCCGACGGGACTGCCGCGGCGATGCTTTGGCAGGTCGTCACCGTGAATCGTCCCTCCTGGTCGATCCGCCGCAGGAGCTGCCCCAGCGCCTGCGCGAGCGGCTCGGCCAGACTCGGCTCGACGCTGTCCACGACGACATCGCGCAGCACGGCCTCGATGGCGTCCTGCGAAGCAGCGACGTGTTGGGCTCCCGCCGGAGTCAGCACGGCATTGGTGGCGCGGGCATCGGCTGGACACGGCTGACGGACGACCAACCCCAGCGCCTCAAGCCGCGACACCACGCGCGACAACCGCGGCAGCGTGGCGTTGGTCTGCGAGGCCAGCGCGGTCATCCGCAGGGTGTGCCGCTCGGCGCTCGCCAGCGCGGCGAGCACGCCATTGGCGAAGGCGTTCAGGCCGGTGACCGCGCTCAACCGGGCATCCAGAGCAGCAGGCAGCAACTCCAGGACTGCGTTGACGCGATCGAGCAGGACGCGTTCGGATGGGCTGAACATGGCACGATCCTAGCAAATAGTTGTACCTACAAGCTTGCATCGACAACCATTTACCTCTAAGGTGGTAGAAGATTCAATCACTCGCTACTCAACCACTGGAACACAGGAGCACGACATGACGAACATCACCATCTTCGGCGACGGGAACATGGGCACCGCGATCGCGGGCATCGCCACCACCGCTGGCGCTAGCGTCCAGACGATCAACACCGAGACGCCCCCCACCACCATCGAGGGTGACATCGTCATCCTCGCCGTCCCCTACCCCGCCCTGGCGAGCATCGCGGCCAGCTACGGCTCGCAGCTGGCGGGCAAGGTTGTCGTGGACATCACCAACCCCCTCGACTTCGCCACCTTCGATGCGCTGACCGTCCCCGTAGGCAGTTCGGCCGCCGCAGAACTCGCCGCGCTGCTTCCGGAGGCGAAGGTGCTGAAGGCCTTCAACACCACCCTCGCAGCCACCCTGGCCACCGGGGTCGTCGGCGCGCTGCCCACCACCGTCCTCGTGGCCGGTGATGATGCCGAGGCCAAGCAGGCGCTGATCGACGTGATCAAGGCCGGTGGCCTCGACGCGCTGGACGCCGGCTCCTTGAAGCGGGCGCACGAACTGGAGGCCGTCGGCTTCCTGCAACTCACGCTGGCCGTGGCCGGTTCGGTGCCGTGGACGGGTGGCTTCGCCGTCGCCAAGTGAACGCACGGACGACCCCAGGGGTGGCGTGACACGGATCGCACCGTGGCACGCCACCCTTGTGGCACTGGAGGGGTTTGGGGGACGAGTCGGTCTGTAAGCCGGATTCTGTGACTCCCGAGGGAGCCGGTGATCATCCATCTGCGACGGTCGTTACCGACCGCCTTCGCCGTTCCCGGCGTGCGACCTACCCGGGCGCCTCGCGCGAGCAGCGCTCAAGCGGCGTCCGCGGGCCCGGAGGCCCTTCTTGGTCTTGCTCCAGGTGGGGTTTGCCGAGCCACCCCAGTCACCTGGGGTGCTGGTGGTCTCTTACACCGCCGTTTCACCCTTACCCCGTCGCCGGGGCGGTCTGTTCTCTGTGGCACTTTCCCGCGGGTCACCCCGGGTGGGCGTTACCCACCACCTTGCTCTGCGGAGTCCGGACTTTCCTCGACCTGCGTCGCGATCACCCGACCGACTCGTCCGAGTCCCAGGGTAGCCCGAACCCTGGCCCAAGGTCAGCGGGACAGGATGCGGAACTCAACCTTGCCGGCGAGCAAGTCGGCCGACACCAGGGTTGCCGCCACCTGGGCCCCGAGCACCAGGCGGTCGCCCTTGATCCTGCCTTCCACCGCCGGGTCGGCCAGTTGCAGGACCCCGTAGTCATCCTCCGGATCAACCTCGATCACCGTACCCGTGAAGGTGTGGCCGAGCCGAGGCGCCAGCACCATGGCCTCGACCAGGTCGATCGTCCCGCGCTCGTACTTCTTCGAGCGTCGGCTGGACGCCTCCATCAGCCCCGGGAGCTCCGGCAGCACCGCCGCCACCCACAGCGGCACCTCGTGCCCGGCGCAGATGGCCAGGCAGGTCTCACCGGTGTAGCGGTCAACGAGCCTGCGCAGCGGAGCCGTGGCGTGGGCATAGGGGGCGCCGATGGCGGCATGCAACGGCTGATCGGGAGGCGTACCAGCGAAGGCCTGGTAGCCGGCACCGCGGAACAGCAAGGTGCACGCATTGAGCATCGCAGCCTCCGCCGCGACGGCAGGATCCAGCTTTCGCACGAACTCGGGGTACGCCATCGACTGCGGCCAGCTGATGCCGAGCGCGCCCGCGGTGCGCCGCAGCTTCGCCAGCGAACCGTCCCGCGCCGGCGGCAGGGTGCGCAGAATGCCTACGCCAGCCTTCAGCATCAGGTCGGCAGCAGCCATTCCGGTGGCCAAGGAGAGTTGGGCGTTCCAGTCCTCCACCACCAGTGGGGCGCGGAACTCCAGCTTCCAGGCGTACTCGGTGGCCGTGATCTCCTGCTCGGGCACGCGCAGGCTGGCCCCGCCGCGCGCGGCCTCCAAGGCCAGCCGCAACTGGCCGACGGTGCGTAGCAGCTCGAGTTGCTCACCGCCACGGCCCGCGTCCAACGCCGCCTGGGCGCCGGCGTAGCTGAGCTGGGCGCGGCTGCGCACCAAGCCGCGTTCCACCCGGGCGCCGACCGTCTGGCCGGACTCGTCCAGCTGGAGTTCCCAGATCAGCGCCGGCCGCACCTGGCCGGGCAGGAGGCTGGTGGCCCCCTCCGACAACACCGTCGGGTGGAGCGGGGTCCGGGAGGTGGGGGCATAGAGGGTCTCGCCACGGCGTTGCGCCTCGGCATCCACCAGCCCGCCCGGGGTGACGAAGGCCGCCACGTCGGCGATCGCGTAGCGCAGCAGATAGCCCGAACCGGAGCGTGACAGGTGAAACGCCTGGTCGAGGTCGGTGGCTCCTTCGGGGTCGATCGTGACGAACGCGATGTCGGTGCAGTCCCGGGACGGCAGGACCGGGGTGGCCCGCACCCGCTCGGCCTCGGCCACCACGTCCGGCGGGAACTCTCCTGGTACGCCCAGGGAGTCCCGGAGCCGCCGCAGCCCCTCACGCAGGGCGGGCGGCTCGGAGACCTTGAGGGAAACGTAACGCGCGGGCATCGGCATCCTTCCCGATCAGGCTGGGACCGGCTGCGCCGACCCAGACCCAGCCTAGGACCGTCGCCCGCGGAATCGACTAGCCTCGCGGGACGGGATCGCCGTCCAGGGCCCGGTTGACCAACGCGTCAGCGGCCTGGTTCGCGGCGCGGGGCACCCACGTCCACCGCACCGTCGGCGGGCACAGCGACTGGGCCTTCGAGGCGAGCGGTTTCATGGCAGGGTGCTTCACCCGCCACCGCCCAGCCATCTGCTCGATGACCAGCTTGGAGTCCATCCGGACCTCCAGGTCGCTGGCCGGGTCGATGACCCGGGCCATCTCCAACCCGGCGATCAGGGCCGAGTACTCCGCGACGTTGTTCGAGGCGATGCCCAGCGCCTGACCCTCGCAGTTCAGCACCTCGTTGGTGTCGGCGTCGTAGACCAGGGCCCCGTAGGCGGCCTGCCCAGGGTTGCCGCGCGAACCCCCGTCCGCTTCGACGATCAGCCGGCGAGGCGCGGCAGCAGGGACTGGTTCGGGAGCCTCAGCGTCGAAGAACGATGGTCCGATCTGCGGCAGCCGAGGCGGACGGGCCATCAGGCCCCACCACCGCGCACCAGGATGCACTCACACTCCTCGCAGCGCACGACCTCATCGTCAGCGGCGGCGGCATACTCGGCCATCGCGGTGGCGGTGACCTCGAGTTGGCAGCCGCCGCAACGCCGTCCATTGAGCGGGGCCGCGCCGCGCCCCCCGCCGCGCTCGGCGATCCGGCGGTACAGGGCAACGAGGTCGGCCGGCAGGCCCGCCACGGCTGCCTGCTGCTTCGCGCGCTGCTCGGCGAGCTGGGAGTCGAGGTCGGCGACGAGTGCGTCACGGGAGGCGATCAGGGCGCGCAGGGAACGCTCGACCTCGGTGCGTTCCTGTTGCACGCTGTCGCGCATCCCGGTGGCGGCTTCCAGCCTCTCCATCACTTCCAGTTGGATGTCCTCGAGATCGCCGATGCGGCGTAACAGGTGGTCGATCTCGTCGATCAGGGCGTTGAGCTGCTTGGGGTCGCTCACCTGCCCGCCATCGAGACGGCGTTGGTCGCGGGCCCGCCGTTCCTTGACCGGGACCAGGTCGGCCTCGGCCTTGTCGAGCTCGGCTTCCAGGTCGCTGACCAGCGTGCGGGCGGACACCAGGGACTCCCCCAGAGCGGCCCGCTGCTTGTGACCCTCAAGGATCTGCGCGTGCTCGGGCAGCGAGCGGCGACGGTGTTCCAGCTGGGCGATGGCCGTGTCGATCGCCTGGAGGTCGAGCAACCCTCGCTGTGCCGCTGCGGCAGCCTTCATCGCGCCTCCTGATGTTGTGGGCACCGACTCTACCGGGATTAGCATCAGCACATGACCGAGCAGCGGGCCGAGCCCCTCGACCTCCCGAATCGCCAAACCCCGTTCTCGCAGCCGTTCCGCGAGTTCATTCCGCAGAGTTGGGCGCCCTATTCCGACCAGCTTCCGGACGCGTTTCCCGCGACCGCCTGGACGCCCCGGCGGAGGGCCGCGATCGCGGCCGCGTTTCCGGGGGAACGGCTGGTGATCCCAGCTGGAGAGCTGAAACCCCGCGCGAACGACACTGACTACCGGTTCCGCCCGCACTCGGCCTTCGCCCACCTGACCGGCCTGGGAAGCGATCGGGAACCCGGGGCCGTGCTGCTGCTGGAGCCGACCGACTCCGGGCACCAAGCGACGTTGTACTTCAAGCCGCGCGCCCCCCGCACCGATCCGGAGTTCTACGCCGACGCCCGCTACGGCGAGATGTGGGTGGGCACGAGGGAGTCGCTGGCCGAGATGACGGCGCTCACCGGTTTGTCCTGCGCGCCGATCTCGGAACTGGACAAGGCGATGTCCAAGAACCTCGATTCGCTGGCGGTCCGGATCGTCCGGACGGCGGACGCCACGCTCACCGCGACGCTGGACGGCCTGCGCGCCGAGCAGGCGGTGGACGTGGCCGCGGCGCGGGTGGCGGACAACGAGTTGCTGGTGGCACTGTCGGAGCTGCGGCTCACCAAGGACGACTTCGAGCTCGCCGAGCTCCGATCCGCCTGCACCGCGACCGCCGTGGGCTTCGAGGCGGTGGTCGCCGACCTGCCCGAGGCCGTCCGGCGTGGACGCGGTGAGCGCTGGGTCGAGGGGATCTTCGGACTCCACGCGCGCCACCAGGGCAACGCGATCGGCTACGACACGATTGCCGCTGGCGGCGATCACGCCAACACCCTGCACTGGATCCGAAACGACGGCGAGTTGCGTCCCGGCGACCTGCTGCTGCTCGATGCCGGCGTCGAGGTCGAGTCGCTCTACACTGCCGACATCACCCGTACCCTGCCGGTGTCGGGGCGCTTCTCGCCGGCGCAGCGCCGAGTCTATGAGGCGGTGCTGGAGGCCCAGCAGGCAGGCATCGAGGCCGCCCGGCCGGGAGCAAAGTTCTCCGACGTTCACGCTGCGGCCGTCGCGGTGATCGCCCGCCACCTCGAGACGTGGGGGCTGCTGCCCGTGACAGCGGCGGAGTCGCTCGACCCCGTCACCGGCGGTCACCACCGACGCTGGATGGTGCACGGCTCGTCCCACCACCTCGGTCTTGACGTCCACGACTGCGCGCAGGCCCGCCAGGAGAACTACCGCGACGGAGTGCTGCAGACAGGGATGGTGATCACTGTCGAGCCGGGGCTCTACTTCAAGAGCACCGACCTGCTGGTTCCCGACGACCTGCGCGGCATCGGGATCCGCATCGAGGACGACATCGCGATCACTGAAAGCGGCGCCGAACTGCTGTCGGACCACCTGCCGCGCGACCCGGACGCCGTCGAGGCTTGGATCGCCGAGATCTGGTCTCGTCCCCGCAGGGCCTGAGCAGCCGATTCCCGCTGTGCGCCCGACTCTGAGTCTGGGTGTGACTGGATTCTGCAGACGTGTGCGGACGCTTCGGACACCACGGCGCAAGAGGTTCTAGAGTGCTGGTCGTGACTGATCCCAAGCAGACCAAAGTTGTTCTCGACGAGTCTCAGATGCCGACCCACTGGTACAACGTTGTGGCCGATCTCCCGACTCCCCCGCCGCCGCCCCTGCACCCGGGGACGCAGCAGCCGCTGGCGCCCGAGGACCTGGCGCCGCTGTTCCCGATGGGCCTGATCGAGCAGGAGGCGTCCACCGAGCGCTGGATCGAGATCCCGACCGAGGTCCACGACATCTACCGCCTGTGGCGACCGTCCCCGTTCTACCGGGCACGGCGCCTCGAGCAGGCGCTCGGCACCACCGCGCGGATCTACTACAAGTACGAAGGCGCCTCCCCGGTCGGCAGTCACAAGACCAACTCGGCCGTCGCGCAGGCGTACTACAACAAGATCGCGGGCCGGACGCGGCTCACCACCGAGACCGGAGCCGGCCAGTGGGGCTCGGCGCTGGCTTTCGCCTGCCAGATCTTCGGCCTCCAGTGCGACGTCTGGCAGGTCCGCAGCTCGTACGAGGGCAAGCCCTACCGCCACGTGTTGATGGAGACCTTCGGCGCGACCGTCACCTCCAGCCCGTCGGAGCTCACCGAGGCCGGACGCGCTCTGCGCCTCAAGTTCCCCGACACAACCGGCTCGCTCGGCATGGCGATCAGCGAAGCCGTCGAAGCCGCCGCCAAGGATCCCAACGCGAGCTACTCACTGGGCAGCGTCCTGAACCACGTGACCCTCCACCAGACCGTCATCGGCCAGGAGGCGCTGAAGCAGTTGGAGCTGTTCGACGAGCAGCCGGCCGACTTCCTGTTCGCCTGCGCGGGTGGTGGGTCGAACCTGGCCGGGATCAGCTTCCCGTTCATCCGTGAGAACCTCGAGGGACGCTCGAATACGACGATCATCGCCTGCGAGCCGAAGGCCGCGCCGTCGCTGACCGAGGGCGAGTACCGCTACGACTTCGGGGACACCGCTCACCTCACCCCGCTCCTGAAGATGTACACCCTCGGCAACGAGTTCGTGCCCGACCCTGTCCACGCCGGCGGGCTGCGCTACCACGGCATGGCTCCCCTGGTCAGCCACTGCTACCACGAGGGGCTGATCGGGGCCATCTCGGTGAAGCAGCGTGAGGCCTTCGAGGCGGGAGTGATGTTCGCGAGGGCGGAAGGCATCGTCCCCGCCTCAGAGTCCAACCACGCGATCGCCGGTGCTGTGCGGCAGGCCCGCAAGGCGACCGAGGCGGGCGAGTCTCCTGTCATCGTGATCGGAGTCTCCGG
>CAYUWV010000048.1:10087-14538 GCA_964448385.1 uncultured Propionibacteriaceae bacterium
GTGAAATCGCGTTTGCCCTGGCTCATCCAGTAGCCCAGAGCCGCAAAGACGACCCCGATCAGGACGCCGATCAGCAACGCCGAGACGAACAACACCATGAAGTTGGAGTTCGGCATGAAGATCCACATCAAGAAGGTCACCATCAGGCCGGTCGAGAGCCCGCTCTGCACGCCTTGGCCGAGCACGGTCCCCCAATTGCGACGCCCGAGGACGCGTTCCATCGAACGCAGGTCCGTCCCCACGATGCACAGGTTCTCGACGGGGAAGTGCTTGTCCGCCAGGAAATCGACGGCCTGTTGCGCCTCGTCGTAGGTCGCGAAGATCCCCACGGACTGGGGGTATTCGAGGTTGAACAACTTGGACAACCTCGGTGTGGCTTGCGTCATCAGATTCCTTCCATTCCTGCTGCGGCGCCGCGCGCCGCGATGGCGGCTGCCAGCTTGACCCCGGCCTCGTCCACCATCTCGTCGTCCACCACGATGGCCCCGACCGCTCCCCCGGAGGTCGCGGTCGCGGCCGCGTAGGCCGCCATGATGCGCAGCGCGCGGTCAAAGTCGGCCTGCCGTGGCGAGTAGATCTGGTTTCCCGCCTCGACCTGGGCGGGGTGGAGTACCCACTTGCCGTCGTAGCCGAGTGCCGCGCTGAGTTCGGCTGAGCGGCGGAAGCCTTCGACGTCCCGGATCGCCACGAAGGGCCCGTCGATCGCCTGCAACCCGAAGGCGCGGGCAGCCACCAGGATGGACATCAGCACGTGATGAAAAGCGTCTGCGGGGTAGCCGGCAGGCTGCGCCCCTACGTTGAGCCCGCCCATCCCCAGGCTCGCCATGAAGTCGCCTGGGCCATAGACCAGGCTTTGCAGCCGTGGGCTGCTCGCGGCGATCTCGTTGACATGGAGCAGGCCGATGGCGTCCTCGATTTGAACCTCCAGCCCGATCCGTCCCACCGGCAGCCCTGCGGTGTGCTCCACCTGGGTGAGCAGGAGGTCGAGGGCGTGCACCTGCGCGGCCGACTGGGCCTTGGGCAACAGCAGGGCGTCGATCCGTGCGCCCGCTCCGGTCACCACCTCGATGACGTCGCCGTAGGTCCACGGGCTTTCCCACCCGTTGACCCGGACGGTCACCAGCGGTGCCGCAAAACCCTCGTCACTGTTCAGGGCGGCAACAATCCGTTGCCGGGATTCCTCCTTGACGGGAGGCGCGACGGCGTCCTCCAGGTCGAGGAACAGCGCATCGACACCAAGCCCTCGGGATTTGGCGATGAACCGGTCCGAGGAACCGGGGACGGCCAGGACGGTGCGGCGGGTTGCAGTCACGCTCCCAGCCTAGGCCGTGGGGCCCCCACCGTGGAAAAGCCACAGCTGATCCACAGCTCGCCCGGGGTGCCAGGCGCGGCCACCTTTCGGCCTCGCGCGCCCCGATGCCCCGGGCACCCACCGCGTGCCGCCGGCTCAGCCGACCGGAGTGAGGCCCAGTTTGAGGCCGGCCAGGTTGCGCTTGCGGCCCGCGAGGCGCTCAGCCAGCCCGGCCAGCACTGCCGCCGCCGGACGATCAGCGTCGAGCGCCACCAACGGCAGGCCCTCGTCGCCGCTGCTCGCCATCGCGGGATCCATCGGAACCTCCGCCAGCAGCGGCACGTCGTAGCCAAGGCGCTCGGTGAGGGTGCTCGCGACCGCCACGCCACCTCCCGAACCGAAGACATCCACGCGATGCGTCTGATCGCAATGCGGGCAGGTGACGTTCAGGTAGGCCATGTTCTCGACCACACCGATCACCCGCTGGTCGAACATCGAGGCCATGGTCCCGGCACGCTCGGCAACCTCCGCGGAGGCCTGTTGCGGGGTGGTCACCACGATCACCTCGGCATTCGGCAGCTTCTGCCCCAACGACAACGCGACGTCACCGGTGCCGGGCGGCAGGTCCACGAGCAGGAAGTCGAGGTCACCCCAGTAGACGTCGGCGAGGAACTGCTGCAGTGCCCGATCCAGGATCGGCCCTCGCCACGCGATGACCTGGTCGCGCCGCTCCTTCAGCATCCCGATCGAGATCACGGTCAAGCCCATGGCCGGCACGGGCAGGATCATGCCGTCCACCGACGTCGGGTTGGCGTTGATGAGGCCCAACATCTGCGGGATCGAGTGGCCGTAGATGTCGGCGTCCAGCACCCCGACGCGCTTGCCCTGACCAGCCAGGGCCATGGCCAGGTTGACGGTCACCGAGGACTTGCCGACACCGCCCTTCCCGGACGCGATCAGGATCACCTGGGTGAGGTTCCCGGGCTTGGCGAAGGGGATGTCCCGCTCGTCCCGGCCGCCCCGCAACTGCTTCTTCAGCGCTGCTCGCTGCTCGTCGCTCATCGTGCCCAGTTCGAGGTTGAGCGCGCTGACCCCCGCCACCTGGAGCACGGCGGCGTTGACGTCCGCCTCGATGGTCGACTGCATCGGGCAGCCGGCGATGGTCAGCAGGACGCGGACGTCCACCCGTCCGTCCGGATGGGCGACGACCGAATCGACCATTCCCAGTTCGGTGATCGGACGGTGGATCTCGGGGTCGATGACCCCGGCAAGGGCAGCGCGAACAGCGGCAGCGAGATCGGACATGGGTCCAACTTAGTTCAACCGCGCCCGGGCTTCACTTTCGCCGACTGCCGTCGGACTCCGCATCAGGCTCCAACTCGGCCAGCAACTCGCGCAGCTCAGCACGGATGAAGTCGCGCGTGGCAAGGTCATTGACCCGCAACCGAAGGGAGGCGATCTCACGGGCAAGGAAGTCCATGTCGGCCCGCGACTGGGCGGCCACCGCGCGGTCATGCTCGAGACTGACCCGATCCCTGGCTTCCTGGCGGTTCTGGGCCAGCAGGATCAGCGGCGCTGCATAGGACGCCTGCAAGGACAACACGAGGGTCAAGAAGATGAACGGGAACCGGTCGGGAGCCAACGAATCCGGTGCGTAGATGTTCCAGAAGATCCAGGCGACGATGAAGATCGTCATCCAGATCAGAAAGCCGGCCGTCCCCATGAACCGCGCGAAGTCTTCGGCGAAACTCCCGAACATGTCCTGGTCGAACCGCACTCGCGACAGCCAGAGGTCGGGTCCGCGACCGGGGGTGTCCAACCGGTCCTGCCGGTCGTGCCTAGCCATGGTTCACCTCAGCCTTCCAGCCGGTCGAGCTGCACCCCGCGCCAGTCGTTGGGGAGGATGTGATCCAGCACATCGTCCACCGTGACGGCGCCGAGCAGGCGTCGGTTCGAATCCACCACTGGCGCACAGACCAGGTCGTAGGTGGCGAAGTAGCGGCTCACCTGGGCAATGTTCGAGGCGGGGGTCAGCGGGGTGATATCGGGGTCGATCAGCCCGGCGGCAAGCAGGGACGGCGGCTCGCGCAGCAACCGCTGAATGTGAACCGCGCCGAGGTAGCGTCCCGTCGGGGTGTCGAGCGGCGAGCGGCAGACGAAGGCCAACGCAGCCATCGCCGGTGTGACCTCTGGACGCCGCAGCGAGGCGAGCGCGTCGGCAACGGTCGCGTCCGCAGCCAGGATCACCGGCTCGGGGTTCATCAGGCCACCCGCGGTCGCCGCGTCGTAACTCAGGAGCGCCCGGACGTCTTGGGCCTCGTCTGGTTCCATCCGCTCCAGGATGTCCTCGGCCAGGTCGGAGTCGAGCTCGGCGATGAGGTCGGCGGCGTCGTCCGGGTCCATCTCTTCGAGCACGTCGGCGGCACGCTCGGTGTCCAGTGAGGCGATCAGGACGACCTGCTCGTCCTCAGGCAACTCCTCCAGCGCCTCAGCCAATCGCTCGTCCGCCATCGCCTTGACCACCTCGGCACGCAAGACCGAATCCATGTCGTGGAGCTCGCGGGCAACGTCCGCGGCCTTCAGTTCGCTGAGCCGCATCGCGAGTTGCTCTGCGTCGCGGGGGGCCTCCACCTCGATGAAGTCGGGAACCTCGGACCATTCGACGATCGTGACGTGGCCCCGCTGGAACGGGTTGCGCCTGCCCGCCTCGCGCAGCGCCACTTCGGAAACCTCCCAGTCGTGATGGCGACTGCGCCGGATCGCGATGTCGAAAATCGTCTCCTCGCGCTGCGAGCCGGCCCGGGTGACCGTCCGGTCGAAGAGTTGGTCGATGACCAGCGTCTCTTGCTCGCGGGCTTCGAACCGTCGGGTGTTCACCATGCCCGAGATGATCACTTGGTGGGCATCGATGGAACGCACGCGGTCCATGGGGAGGAAGATCCGCCGCAGGGCGAAGAGTTCGACGACCAGCCCCCGCACCTTGGGCGGACGGCTGCCGGAACGGTTCTGGATGATGACGTCACGAACCTTGCCCACCTGGTCCCCGTTGGGATCGAGCATGGGCAGTCCTTTGATCCTCGACACGAAGATCGAGGCGGCACCGGCTGTCACGCTTGGAGATTATCGTCTCTCGCGAGCCGCCGGGTAGCGCCCAACCTAG
>CAYUWV010000049.1:0-14241 GCA_964448385.1 uncultured Propionibacteriaceae bacterium
TCTCCCCGAACGGCGATCGACTGGCGTACTCGGTCGACCTCGTCGGCGCCGAGCGCTACCAGCTGCAGTTCCTCGACTTGACCACCGGCGAACGACTCGCCGAGGAGGTCCCCGAGGTGGCGGCGGGCGGCTGCTGGTGTTCCGACGAAGCGTTCTGCTACGTGACCATGGACGACGCGTGGCGACCCGACGCGGTGTGGCGGCACGCCTTGGGCGGCACGGAGCCGGACCGGCTGCTGCTGCGCGAATCTGATGAGCACTTCTGGCTCGGGGTCGGGGAATCCCGGGACCGGGCCTGGGTGCTGATCTCGCTGTCCAGCAAGTCGACCAGCGAGGCGTGGCTGCTGGCCGTTGATGATGCTGCTGGCGAGCCCCACGTGGTCACCCCCCGGCGGGCGGGCATCGAGTACGACGTTGAGGTCGCCGCGGACCGGCTCTTCATCGTCCACAATGACGGGGCTCCGGACTTCGCGCTCGCTCAGGCCCCGTTGACGGCCACGGACGCCGCCGACTGGGAACCCCTCTGGCCGGGCGAACCCGGCATTCGGCTCTTGGGGGTGGCCGCGTACGACCGGGCCCTCGTGCTGAGCCATCGACGTGAGGGGCTCGCCCGCCTGGTGATCCAGGCGCGTGACCCCTCCGGCGAGCTGGGCGCGAGCCAGGAGCTGGAGTTCGACGAGCCGCTGTTCTCGGTGGACGCGGACGGCTCTGAGGATGCCGACACCGACCGGATCCGGTTCTCCTACCAGTCGATGGTCACTCCGGAACTGGTCTGCGAGTTTCGTCTGGACACCGGCGAGCGCCGGGTGTTGAAACAGCGTCCCGTGCTCGATCATCCCCAGCACGGTCCGTATCGCAAGGAGGACTACGTGCAGCGCCGAGAGTGGGCTCTGGCGCCAGACGGGACGGCGATCCCGATCTCGCTGGTCCACCGCGCGGATGTTGCGCTGGACGGGTCTGCCGGCTGCCTGCTCTACGGTTACGGCGCCTACGAGGTGACCATTGCGCCGACCTTCTCGATCGCGCGGCTCAGTGTGCTGGACAGAGGCTACGTCTACGCGATCGCGCACGTCCGGGGCGGCGGCGAACTGGGCCGGGCCTGGTACGAGGCGGGGCGCTTGGAACACAAGCAGAACACCTTCAGCGACTTCGTGGCGTGTGCTCACCACCTCGTCGCCGCGGGCTACACCCGTCCTGAGCGGTTGGGCGCGGAAGGCGGCAGCGCGGGCGGGCTGCTGATCGGAGCGGTCGCCAACCAGGCCCCCGACGCCTTCGCGGCAGTCCACGCCGCCGTCCCGTTCGTCGATGCGCTGACCACGATCCTTGATCCCGACCTGCCGCTCACCGTCATGGAGTGGGAGGAATGGGGCGACCCGCTCCACGACGAGACCGCCTACTGGCGGATGAAGGGCTACTCCCCCTACGAGAACGTGCGCCCCCAGGCGTACCCGCAGATCCTGGTGACCGCCAGCCTCAACGACACCCGGGTTGAGGTGACCGAGCCGGCCAAGTGGGTGGCACGCCTGCGTCACGACACCGGAGCGGCCCAGCGCGTGCTGCTGAAGACCGAGTTGGCGGCTGGACACGGCGGGGTGTCCGGCCGGTACGCCGGGTGGCGTGACATGGCGTGGGAGCTCGCCTGGCTGATCGACCGCACCACGACTTCCTGAGATTCGCCGCAGCACAGCCTGAGCGACCCCTGAACACACCGCGACCGCAGTGCGAGTCGGCATCAGACCGTGGTCTTGAGTTGTCCCCCGCGACTGGGCTCTGAGTAAACTCCGGGCGTTTCGGGCAGAAAACGACCCCGTTCGCACGTTGTACTGATGACGAGCGAAAGGAACCGCCTTGTTTTCCACAGCACATCGGGTTCGCATGACGGACGGCATCGACGGCAGGGATGCAGTGGGTCTGTACCTTGACGGCATCGCCAAGACCGCGCTGCTGAACGCTGCCGAAGAAGTCGAGCTCGCCCAGCAGATCGAAACCGGGCTGTACGCCCGGGCCATCCTTGAAGGCACGCTGACTGACACCGAAGCCCAGGTGCGTCGAGTGGAAGCCAGCCGCGAAGAACTCGAGGAACTCGTCGCGATCGGCGACGCCGCGATGCAGCGCTTCATCACCGCCAACCTCCGCCTCGTCGTCTCGGTGGCCCGCAAGTACGGCCGGGCACAGATGCCGCTCCTCGACCTGGTTCAGGAGGGGAACACCGGCCTCATCCGCGCCGTGGAGAAGTTCGACTTCGCCAAGGGCTTCAAGTTCTCGACGTACGCGACCTGGTGGGTCCGTCAGTCGATCTCTCGCGGTATCGCGCAGCAGGGGCGAATTGTCCGCCTGCCGGTGCACGTGGCTGAGCAGGTCAATCAGGTCTCGGCCGTGCGTCGGACGCTGGAACGCCGTCACGGTCGCGAGCCGGAGATCTTCGAGATCGCCGACGAGTTGGGCCTCACCGAGGAGCAGGTCATCGATCTGCTTCGCCTCTCCCGAGATCACGTCAGCCTCGACGCCCCCGTCGAAGTGGACGGCGACACCGCGCTCGGCGACCTGCTCGCCCGAGAGCTCTCCCCCGGCCCCGACGAGGTCGTGTTGGATGCCGAGGAAAGGGCCCGTCTCGACGCCATGCTGAGCTCGTTGGACGAGCGGTCCGCCGACGTGGTGCGCCGCCGCTACGGGCTCCTGGACGGCCGGCAGGCCAAACTGGCCGACATCGCCGCGATCTGGGGGATCACCGCCGAACGGGTGCGCCAGATCGAACGGCACGCCATCACCAAGCTCCGGATGGATTCGGAGGTGGCGGCCTGACGCGAGGCAGGCTGACACCACAATGAGACGGCGTCCTGTGAAAGCAGGGCGCCGTCTCGCTGTTACCGAACCAGTGCCGATTGGTCGGTGAGCCGGATCAGTCCCTCCTGGGCACAACTGGCGACCAGTTGGCCGTCGGCGAACAGCCGTCCGAAGGAGAAACCCAGCCCGGCGGACGCTGAGGGTGAGACCTGGTCGTACAACAGCCACTGGTCGGCCCGGGCCGGCCGGTGGAACCACATCGAGTGGTCGATCGACGCCGCCAGCATGCCCGGCCCGGCGAACTCGACCGGGTGCGGGACGGCGCTGACCGCCAGCAGGGTGAGGTCGGAGAGGTACGCGAGCACCGCCTGATGGATCCGGTAGTCGGAGGGCAACGGGCTCTCGGTGCGCACCCAGATCTTCAAGGCGGCGTCGCGCTGGTGGTGCGGCTGACTCGTATCGCCCGCCGGGGAGAACACGGCAGGATCGGAGGCGAACCGGGTGTCGAGGACACCCCATTCCTGACCCCACGCTTCGACCGTCCGGCGGGAGTTCGCCCCAAGGATCTCCGACAGCGGCGGGCAGTGCTCGGGCGGGGGGACGTGGGCGGGTGCCGCGTCGGCATGGTTCAGACCGGGTTCCAGATCGTGGAACGAGGCGACCATCGAGAAGATCACCCGCTCGCCTTGGCTGGCCTGGATGCGACGGGCCGAGAAGCTGCCACCGTCCCTGGTCCGCTCGACGGTGTAGGTGATCGGCTGGCCCGGGATCCCGCCCCGCAGGAAGTAGGCCCCGAGTGAATGGGCGATCCGGTGGGGGGCGACCGTGCGGTAGCCGGCCATCAGCGCCTGGGCCAGTACCTTGCCCCCGAACACCCGCTGCCGGGTGGATCCGGCGTCCGCCCCCACGAACTGCAACTCACCGACCGGCTCGAGATCCAGGATCGAGATCAGTTCGGCTACGGTCTCTGGCATGGCACCTCCGGTGCGGGTGGGGTTCTAGCGACGGAAGTCCGGCGGGTCCTGTTCGGCGAGGAACTGCTCCACCGCCGCGCCGATCTCGTCCGCGGAGGGAACGGCCGAAGCCCCACTCTCGCGGAGTTGGTCGTACTGCTCCTCCAAGGCGGTCAACACGGCGGGGAACTCGGAGTCGTCCTCGGTCTCGCTGGCGATGGTCTCGAGGTTGTCGGTGACCCGCTCGGCCAGCGCCGCCATCGGAATGACGAGATCGGCAACTTCGCTGATCCGGTCAATCACCGCTGCCGTGGCCTGCGGGAACGCGGTCTGGGCCAAGTAGTGCGGCACGTGCCCGACAAAGCCCCTGCCCAGGAGACCGGCCTCGCCAGCCCGGAACTCCAGCACGTGACTGAAGCTGCCCGGCAGTTGCACCCGGTCGATCCACATGGGATTCCCGGTGACCAGACTCGGGTCGGTGGCGTGCGCGGTGACCAGCGTGGGACGCGTGTGGGGCACGGCCATCGGCACGCCCGACACCGTGACGATCTCCGAGACCTGCAAGCGGCCCGCGATCCCGAGGATCGCGGCGCAAGCACGATTCCATTGGGTGTCGGGCTCTGGTCCGACGAGCAACAGGAAGGGCTTGCCGTTGGCATCGACCAGCTTGTGGATCACCAGCGAGTAGTCGTGCATGGCGACCCAGTGATTGGTGTCGAACGTCATCGACGGACGCCGCGAGCGGTAGTCGTGCAACTGGTCGTGGTCGAATTCGACCAGGACCTCGTGCTCGCACTGCTCGAGCAGGTAGCGGCCGGTGCTGTGAGTGACCGAGCCGGCGTCGATGTACCCGTCGAGGGTGTGGATGAGGACGGGTTTGTGACCACCCAGGCTTTCCCACACCTGGGAGTCGACCGTGTACAACAGTCTCGGATCCAGCACTTCGCCACTGTAGCGCGCAGCCGCAGCTGAACCCCTGCGTTTGCGCCGTGGGCTGACGCGCGGGCGGGTCAGCCGTCCAGCGCCGCCATCGCAGCACGGACTCGCTTGGCGGAAACGGGCAGCGCCGTGCGCAGTGACTGGGCGAAGAGTCCCACCCGCAGCTCTTCGAGCAACCATCCGATCTCCGCAATCGCCTCAGGCAGCGGCCCGGCCGGATGCCGCTGGCAGAGGCGGGCGTACGCATCCTCCAGTTCACCGATGACCGCCAGCCCATCGGCCTCCCGGGACGGATTCGTGCCGCGAGTCTGGATGCGCCGCGACATCGCCTGCAGGTAGATGGGCAGCCGCGGCCACCAGGTGATCGGCGTGGCCGCGATGAAGCCAGGAAACAGCAGGCCGTCGAGTTGCTCGATGAGGTCGCTCCTGCCCGGCTCCGGCATGGCGGGCAGTTGCCGCCTGACCTCCCCGGCCAATCTGAGCACCTCTCCGGTCGCGATCACGACCTGCTGCATCGTGGCAGCCGCTGCTCCACGGACCTGATCGCGCAAGCGCTGGAACGCCGTGGCGTCGCGCACGTGACGCCAGCCTTCGGCGTCCTCCATCAGCACGCCGATGGCACGCAGCCGGGCATCCGCCAGCAACTCGGGGACCGTCCGGTAGGGCGAAGTGGCCAGGGAGAGCTTCGTCTGGTTGGACAGCCGTGAGACCACCCAAGCCGTGGGGTCTGGGGTGGTCAGCGCGATCAGGCGTCGCAACCCCGCGCGCTGGGAGGCCATCCCGGCTGCCGGCGTGGCGAAGACTCGGACGCCGACCCGGTCGAGCCGGTCCACCAGGGCCGGGTAGCCGACCACCGGCTCGCCGAGGCGTTCTGGCAATTCGCCGAAGGCCCAGTCGGTGGCGCCGTCGTGGGTGAGGTGAGCCGCCGCACGATCCAACGTGGCGGCGAGTTGTCCGCCCAGGTCGGCGGCGAGCCCTGCGAGGTCGCGTCCCAGAACGGGTTCGGCTCCTGGACGTTCCACCCGGAACCGCACCTGCAGGTGCTCCTCGAGCGCCGCCGGATCCCAGGCTTGGGCGGGCACGTCGACACCCGTCAGCGCCCGGATCGCCCGGCCCAGGGCGAGCCACAGTGGTTCAGCCCGATCGGGATCGTCACCCAGCCAGGTCAGGGCGCGTTGCGCCGTTTGGGGAGCCGGCACCAGCTGGGTGCGCCATTGCTTGGGAAGCCCGCGGATCAGTGCCGTAGCCACGTCGGTTCGAAGGCCTGGCACCTGCCAGGAGAAGTCCGCCGGGGTGACCCGGTTGAGCGCCGCCAACGGAATCGTGACGGTGACCCCGTCGTGCCCCGAACCCGGATCGAAAGCGTAGTCAATGTCCAGCTCCAGCTCACCGACGCGCCACGACGCCGGATAGTCGGTGTCCTTCGGCGCTTCGACCTCGCTGACCAGGAGGTCAGCCACGGTGAGGTCGAGCAGGTGCTCGTCGACTCGTCGAGCATCCCGCCACCACCGGTCGAAATGGGCCACCGAGACGATTCCTGCCGGAACCCGCGCGTCATAGAAGGCTGCGATCGTGGCGTCGTCGACCACGAGATCGCGCCGCCTGGTGCGCTCCTGGAGTTCCTCGGCCTCGGCCCGAACCGCCTCGTTGCGGGCCCAGAAGTGGTGTCGGGTCCGCCACTGCCCCTCGACCAGTGCCGAGGCGATGAACACTTCGCGGGCCACCGCCGGATCGATGGCGCCGTAGGAGACCGTCCGTCCGGCGAAGATGGGCACCCCCAACAGGGTGACGGTTTCGCTGGCGACGCACTGCCCACCGCGTTGCGACCAGTGCGGTTCGGAGTAGGTGCGCTTCAACAGGTGCGCTCCCACCTCCTCCACCCAGGCCGCTTCGATGGGGGCGACGGTTCGAGCCCACAGCCGGGTGGTCTCGACCAGTTCCACGGCCATCACCAGATCAGGCCTTGCCTTGGCCGCCGAGGATCCGGGATTGATGGCGAACCGGGAGCCCCGAGCGCCCTGATACTCGGGCGGGCCCAGCCGTCGACGTGACGACTGGCGCCCGGGGCGCTGGCTCTGGGACGGAGCCGGCCGGTCGTCCAACAGACCCACATGGGAGAGCAGTCCCGACAGCACGGCCACGTGGACCCGGTCGAGGCCGGCCGGCTCGCTGTTGCGGCTCAGGTGCAGTTCGTCGCACGCTTCCCGCAGCTGAGTGTGCAGATCCTGCCATTCGCGCACCCGCAGGAAGTTGAGGTATTCGTCACGACACATCCGGCGGAAGGCGTTGCCGCTGAGCTCTCGCCGCTGGTCACGCAGGTACTGCCACAGCCGCAGCACCGCTGCGATGTCGGAACCGTCAGGGGTGGGCTCGTCACCATCGGTGGCGGACCTCAGCGGCGCCCAGAACCGTCGATGCGCGGCGTCCGCAGCGGGTTGGGCATCGGCGGGTCGCTCCCGCACGTCCTGGATCGCCAGCCCGGCCACGATTGCTTGCAGCTCCTTGAGGCAGCCTTGGCGCTCGGCCTCCACCAACATCCGTCCGAGCCGTGGGTCGATCGGCAGGCGGGCGAGCTTGCGGCCCACCTCGGTCAGCCGGACGCGATCGGCCGCGCCGCGCCGTCCCTGCCCGGCCAGCGCGCCGAGCTCGCGGAGCAGCCGGATCCCGTCCCGGACCTGGCTGGCATCAGGAGCCTCGAGGAACGGGAAGTCGGTGATCTCCCCCAGTTTCGCCTCGGCCATCTGCAGGATCACCGACGCGAGGTTCGTGCGCAGGATCTCCGGCTCGGTGAACTCCGGACGCGAAGCGAAGTCCTCCTCGTCATAGAGGCGGATACACACGCCGGGCCCGAGCCGCCCGCAGCGTCCGGCACGTTGGTTGGCCGAGGCCTGCGAAATCGGTTCGATGGGCAGTCGCTGCACCTTCGTGCGAGCCGAGTACCGCGAGATTCGGGCGAACCCGGGATCAACCACGTAGCGGATCCCGGGCACGGTCAATGACGTCTCGGCGACGTTGGTGGCCAGCACGACCCGCCGTCCGGTGTGGGGGGCGAAGACCCGGTGCTGTTCGGCTGCCGAGAGCCGAGCGTACAGCGGCAGGGTCTCGGTGAACCGCAGGTTCAGTGCGTTGATGGCCTCGGCGGTGTCACGGATCTCCCGCTCTCCCGAGCAGAACACCAGGATGTCCCCCATCGGCAGGGCGGTCAGTTCGGTGACGGCGGCGCAGACGGCGTCGATCAGGTCGGCATCGCGCCCGCCAGTGGCCTGTACCGGACGGTATCTGAGTTCCACCGGGAATGTCCGCCCCGGGATCTCGACGATCGGCGCAGCGCCGAAATGCTCGGCGAAGCGGGCGGTGTCGATGGTGGCTGAGGTGACGATGACCCTCAGGTCAGGCCTGCGGGGGAGCAGCTGCTTGAGGTAGCCAAGCAGGAAGTCGATGTTGAGGCTGCGCTCGTGGGCTTCGTCGATGATGATCGTGTCGTACCGACGCAGCTCCCGGTCATGGCCGATCTCAGCGAGCATGATGCCGTCGGTCATCACCTTGATCCGGGTCTGCCGGGACGTCTTGGTCGCGAATCGCACCTGGTAACCCACGGTCTGCCCCAACGGCTCGCCGAGCTCGCTGGCTATCCGCTCCGCGACGCTGCGTGCGGCGATCCGTCGCGGCTGGGTGTGCCCGATGCGCCCTCTGCCTGCCAGCAGGCAGATCTTGGGGAGCTGAGTGGTCTTGCCCGATCCGGTGGCGCCCGCCACCACGACGACCTGGTGCCGTTCGACGAGTGCCCGGATCTCGCTGACCGCAGCTGCGATCGGCAGCGCGTCATCGAAGCGCAGGAGTGGTTCGTCGGCAACCATGGCCAGACCACCCTACGTCGAGGCGGCAACGCTCAGGAACCGTGGCTGTCGCGATCCCTGATGGTCCCGATCGGGCAGTGAGCATGGGTCATCAACCCTCGCGTCACGCCACCCACCGAGTAGGTCGGGAAGTTCGCGTGGACCTCCACCACCAGGAGGTCAAGATCTGCGGTCCGCGCGACCAGCACGTCCAACGGGTTGCCGTAGCTGACCTCGATCGCCACGGGGACGCCGGGGTAGGCGGCGGCCAGTGGCTCGACCAACTGGGTGACGCGGTCCGTCGTCACGGCAACGGCTTCTTCCCGCTGCTCCTGGCTGGGTCCCCCGGCGTGGAAGAACCTGCTCACGGGGGCCCGGCAGACGCTCAGCACGACAACGGAGCCGCCACGCCTGCCGCACTCCTGGAAGGCCCATTCCAGGGCGTTGGCACCCTTGGCTGCGGTGGTGACGCCGACGCCGATCAGCCCGGTTCGCTCTGTGCGCGCGGCATTGCCAGCAGTCACGATGATGACGGGGCAGTGTGCCGTGCCGGCGACACCGACCGCGGTGGAACCGACGAACGCGCGTTCTCCGGGAGCTATCGACCGGCGGCCGAGGACTACCAGCGAGGCCGCTTCGCTGAAGTGGGCAAGGGCGGCCGCCGGGTTTCCCAGCTCGACGTGGGTCCGGATCCGCTCGGCGGGCACGCCCAGCGCCACAGCCTCCTGAACTCCGGTCGCGAGCAGTTCTCGCGCGCCCGCCCGGATCTCCTCTGGGTCGAAGACCACTCCCCACGCGCTATTCAGCACGGTGTCGTCGACCGCGTGCAGCAGCACGAGCTCGCAGTTGCGGACCAGCGCTTCCCCGGCGCCGTAGGTCAGGGCAGAAAGGGAGTCATCCGAGCCGTCGAATCCGACGATGACTCGCGGGGGGCCGTCATACGCTTTGAGCACGCTCAGACCCTAGCGCTGGCCAGTCACCCGAGACGACCCTTCCGGTGTACTCGTGCGGCTCGATGACGATCACCACGTTGCGCTCGCCCGGGGCCCACGGCGTCGGCAGCTCATCGTCTCCCCGGACCTCGAGGTGACGACTGGTGCCACGCACCAGAACGCTCCACCCGGTCGAGGTCGACTCGTCGAGATCGTCGATCTGGAAACACACCGCAGCGCCCGCTGCCAGGCTTCCCAGCAGGGTCGTGGGTGCGGTACGGAACAGGATGTCGCCGTCGCGAAGCAGATAGGCGACCGGCTGGATGGTCGGACCAGCCTCAGCGGCCCAGCCGACCCGTCCGACCGTCCGCGTGGCGAGGAGTTCCTGACACTCGGTCGCCGACAGGCTGATGTCGTGCCCGTGCTGTTCCATGCGCCCAAGCTAGCCCGGTCGGCTCAGTGGTTCCAAGCGGTGTGGGGCGAACGTGGGCCGTTCACTCCCGGCCGGCGAAGAAGGTCCGTCCCTTCAGCCGGCGGGCCAACTGGTCGTCCAGTTCGTCGGCAACCCGCGTCATCGCGTCCAGCGCTTGGCGGAGGTGGGCGGGGACGAACGGCTGCGCCAGCAGCGAAATGCTCGCGAACACCTGGTCACGGATCAACAGGAACCGGACGTAGCGCACTTGCGTGTTGAGGTCGCTCAATACCTCCATAGCACGGCTGCGCCCCTCTATGTCCTGCACGAGGGGCGAGAAGACGATCACTTCGCGGGCGTCCGGGGTACAGCGGACGAACACCATGGCGCTCCCGACGCGGAGCGCGAAGTCTCCGTCGGGGTCGGTGAGCGGCTCGTGTCCCAAGGCGTCGGCCAGTTCCGCGGCGACCAGACCCGACAGGGCCGTCAGCGACGACGCGGTGATCGCGACCGCATCCAGATCGGCCGGGCCTGAGGTGGGCAACTCGCGGGGCAGTTGCGGAGCCAGCACCTCGGCCAACTGATCGGGGGCGAGGAATGCCGGATGAGGCACTGCGAAGACTCCCCGCAACGTGGCCACAGCTCGATCCGCGATCTCGTGGGACGCTTCCTGCGGCAACACGAACGAATGGTTGGAGCCGGACAACGTACCATCCAGCGAGGGAACGTCCCAGCCAAGGGTCGCCAGCAGCTGCAGTCTTTCCGGGTCCAGCTGGAATGCTGCCGCGAGCACCGCGTTGCCCGAGGCCTCGGCCAAGATACTGCGGTCGGCCCGGCAACTGAACCGCACGTACGGCTCCTGGCCAGGCTCCTCGGTCGCGATAGCTCCGACGGTCAGCGAACCGCCCACGTCCATCACCGACACCACGTCGCCGAGTCGCTCGGCGAAGGCCCGCCACGCGTCGTCGACAGCCCGCTCGAGATCGAATTCGTGCATGGGAGCTGACACGAGGTTCTCCTTCCGCCTGTGCCTCCCTAACCTAGTCCACCGCACGGGGGGGGGAGGATCCGGCCTCGGAGTCCCTCCGCTTAGGATGAGCCCGCCATGTCACAGCCAGCGCCTGCCCCGGTCACCCGCAACCACCTGATCGACGTTGCCCGCGTAGGGTCGGTCGTCGTCGTCGTCATTTTCCACACCCTGTTGTGGGTCGTCGGAATGGAGAACGGCCAGATCACCGTGGAGCCGTGGGCCCCTGGGCCCGGGTGGTGGTTCGCCAGCTGGTTCTTCGCCATCATCCCGGTGTTCTTTGTCGCCGCCGGCTTTGCGAACACCGTCATCGTGGACGGCTCCCGCGCCCGTGGGATCACCTGGAGCCGGTACCTCGTCGAGCGCGGGACGCGACTGGCCGGCCCGCTCAGCCTGTTCATCGCCGTCTTCGCGCTCGTCAGTTCCGTGCCCGCCTGGTTCGGGGCGCTTGACCCGGCGACCGTGCTGAGTCGCCAGTTCGCGCAGCTGCTGTGGTTCCTGGTGGTCCACCTCGGGCTGCTGTTGGCAGCGCCACTGCTGATCGGTGTGTTCGACCGGTTCGGGGCCTGGAGCATGCTTCCGCTCGCTGTCCTGGCCGTGGCGGTCGACGTCGTGGTGCGGCTAACCGGCCAGTTCGACCTGCAGTGGCTGAACCTCGCGGTGATCTGGCCGCTGGCGCACCAATGGGGTGTGGCCTACCACCGGGGGTGGTTTCGGCACTGGCCGGTATGGCGCAATCTGGTGCTGCTGGGCGGCTGCGCGGCGCTCTTGTTGGCGATGGTGTTCGGCCTTGGCTACCCGCCCGCCGCGGTGGCCTGGGCTGACGTCCTGGTGGCGAACCTGCAGCCGCCCACCGTGGCCGTCCTGATTCTGGGAATGGCCCAGGCCAGCGCCTTGGGTCTGGCCGAGCACTATGGTCTGGCCCGCGACCTGCCTGCCGGGTGGTTGACTCCACTGCGGGCAGCGAACGCCCTCCTGTTCACCGTGTACCTCTGGCACATCCCGGTGATCGTGCTGGCCGGCGGCATTCTTGCCGGCGGATCCCTGCTGTGGCCGGGAGTGGCCGGCGTGCTGCTCAGCCAGTTGGTGTTCCTGGTGTTGGTGCTGTCGCTGGTGTTGGGCCTGGTTCCGCTGATCGGCCAGCTGGAATGGCGCCTGATACCTCCGGTAGCGTCTGAGGCGCCCGGGCGGGGACGGGCACCCCTTGCCTTCGGCGTCCTGTGGGCGGGCGTTACCGCGGTATGGCAGTGCGGTGCGGTCATCCATCCCGGTGCGCTGGCCTCGACGGTGTCCGTGGGGCTGCTGTTCGTCGGCATCGCCTTGGTGGCACGGGCCGCCCGTCCACCGCTCGCCGCCGCTGGCTAGACTGCACCAGTCCACCGTCGTCGACCGGGAAGGACGCAATGGACCCGACTCAGTGGGAGGCGCCATTCCCCGTCGTTGTTGGCGCGCTGTTCGTCATCGTCATGCTCCGAGCCAACGGCACGTATTGGTTGGGACGATTCGGTGTTGAGCGTGCGCAGCGCACCTGGTTGGCGGCAGCCCTGGAGTCACCCGGCTACCGGAAGGCGGCGCGTCGTCTGAATGAGTACGGCGCACCGCTCATCACCTTCTCGTTCCTGACGATCGGCTTCCAGACTTTGGCGAACCTCGCGGCAGGGGCGACGGCGATGCCCTTGGGACGCTACCTGCCGGCCGTCACCCTCGGCGCCGTGCTGTGGGCGTTCTTGTACGCCGCCCTCGGCACTGTGGGTGTTGACCTGATGGGCAGGCTGTGGGCTGTCTCTCCCCTGTTGTCCATTGGCGTTGGACTCGCGACGGGGATCGGCTTCGTGCGGTGGGTTATCTGGCGGCACCAGAAGGCGCAAGCTGGCTGAACCATCGGCCATCCCCGAACTGTCGGGCCTCAGCGAACCGTGGTGTGACCTGGGTCAGCGGGCGGCGGCCACCAGCACCCGCCGCGCTCGGCTGGCCGACGAGCAGCGGTGGGCGGACGACTCACCTCGTCCGCCCACCGCTTCGGACCCTTTATCCCCGTGGCCGCTCGCCGCACCCTCCGATCAGCTGCAGCCGCTCGTCGAACCGCACCCTTCGCAGACGTAGCACGAACCGCTTGGACGCATCTTGGTGCCACAGGTCAGGCAGAGCGGCGCGTCCACCTTGAGCCCCGTGAGGGCTGCCAGCACGTCGGCGGTGCTGGTCGGCGATTCCACCAGAGCGGGCTGGAGGGGCCCCGCGCCGTCGAGATGGAGGTCGTCAGCCGCGTCGTTCTTGAGCGCCTCCGATGTCCATTGGCGTTGGACTCGCGACGGGGATCGGCTTCGTGCGGTGGGTTATCTGGCGGCACCAGAAGGCGCAAGCTGGCTGAACCATCGGCCATCCCCGAACTGTCGGGCCTCAGCGAACCGTGGTGTGACCTGGGTCAGCGGGCGGCGGCCACCAGCACCCGCCGCGCTCGGCTGGCCGACGAGCAGCGGTGGGCGGACGACTCACCTCGTCCGCCCACCGCTTCGGACCCTTTATCCCCGTGGCCGCTCGCCGCACCCTCCGATCAGCTGCAGCCGCTCGTCGAACCGCACCCTTCGCAGACGTAGCACGAACCGCTTGGACGCATCTTGGTGCCACAGGTCAGGCAGAGCGGCGCGTCCACCTTGAGCCCCGTGAGGGCTGCCAGCACGTCGGCGGTGCTGGTCGGCGATTCCACCAGAGCGGGCTGGAGGGGCCCCGCGCCGTCGAGATGGAGGTCGTCAGCCGCGTCGTTCTTGAGCGCCTCCGACTCGATCAGGTCGGCCTCGTCCTCGTCGGAGAGGTAGGAACCGGTTTGAACGTACCGGGCACGTTCGGCCGCGGTGTAAATCCCCAATTCGGACCGCTCATCGAAGGACAGGTAGTCCAGGGCGAGACGACGGAAGATGTAGTCCATGATCGACTGCGCCATCCGCACGTCCGGGTCATCAGTCATGCCGGCTGGCTCGAACTTCAGGTTGGTGAACTTCTGCGCGAACGTTCCCAGCGGGACCCCGTACTGCAGACCGATCGACACCGCGATGCTGAAGGCATCCATCACGCCGGCCAGGGTTGACCCCTGCTTGCCGAGCTTCAGGAACAACTCACCCAGGGTGCCGTCCTCGTACATGCCCGACGTCATGTACCCCTCCGCGCCGGCCACCGAGAACGAGGTGGTGCGGCTGACCCGGGACTTCGGCAGGCGCCGCCGGCGCGGCCGGTACTCGATGCGCACCTCTGGTTCGGTGGTTGCCGGAGCCTTGGCCTCAACCCGCTTGGCGTCACTCAGCGGCTGGCCGACCTTGCAGTTGTCCCGGTAGACCGCCAACGCCTTCAGGCCGAGCTTCCAGCC
>CAYUWV010000050.1:0-1461 GCA_964448385.1 uncultured Propionibacteriaceae bacterium
CCGCCCTTGCGCTGATACATGTGCACCGGCTCGGACGCGCAGCGGTAGGCGATTGACCCGTCCTCGCGTTCCACCGGAGAGCGCAGGTATCCCAGGTCGCAGATTCGCTCCCTGGCCTTGTAGTTCCGCTCTTCCGACAGGGTGTCGGTGAGTTCGGCGACCTTGAACGGGAATCCGGTCGGGGACGCCCGCGGGTCGTTGCGTACGACCAGCGATCCCGCGGCGAGCTGGGACACCAAACGCTTCCGCAGGGCGGGTTTCAGCCCCGATTCCTCCGCCATCGCGAACAAGGTGCCGATCTGGACGCCAGCGGCTCCCGCCGCACGCGCCTCAGCGATCTTCTCCGGGGACGCGTAACCGCCGGCCAGCCAGAATGGAAGCCCGATCTCAGCGATCTTGGCGATGTCGGCCAGGTCCTTCGGCCCGTAGATGGGCTCGCCGTCGTCGTCCAGCACCATCTTTCCGCGTGGTGGGGCGCTGTGCCCGCCGGCGCGGGGACCTTCGACCACGAAACCGTCGGGGCGAATCTCCGGATCCCGATTGAGGTATCCGGCCAGCACGTGGAGCGACACGATCGCCAGGAACTGCGGCCGGCGCAACTTCGGCAGGTCAGTCCCCAGGTAGGTCACCGGATCGAGGGCTGCCCGGTGCGTCTTGGTGGCGTTGGCGACGTCGATGGTGAGATGACCGGTGCGTCCCGCAGCGAACTCGGTGATCAGCCGCGGGATCTCGCGTGGCACGCCGGCGCCCATGATGACGTAGTCGACGTCGGCCAGCATCGCGCCGAGGATGGCCGAGGCATTGGCGGTCTGGACCTTCTCCAGCATGTTGATGCCGACCACACCGGAGTGGCCCTCTTTCGCCAGCCAGACTTCCGTGAAGTTGCCCACCAGGCTCAGCTCGATAGCGGCGCGGCCCGGCGCGATGGTGAGGGTGGGATGCGGTCGGTAGGGCTTGCCAGCCTCGCGTCCACCTTCGATGAAGTAGGCGTCCATCACCCGTTGAGCCATCGCCGGGGACGGAAAGTCGGCCATGGCCCGGCGGCGATGCCCACCCGGATCGCCATCCTGCAGCACGCGGGCCAGCACGCCGTCCAGGGCGGTGCCTGAGACCACTCCAAGTTGCCCGCTGAGCGATACCTCGCGGGCCAGCCGCCAGGACGATACGGCAATGCCCATGCCGCCCTGGATCACCACTGGCGGATGCGTCGTTGTCACCGGAATTCTCCTCGGAATCGGGGATGCAATACCTTACGGTACCGTAACTTACGGCCTCGTAGGTAATTGCGCGGGCCCCCTGAGCTCTTCGACGACTTCGCCGAACGGTGACGAATCAACGTTCCTGTCCTGCACCAGCAGAACAGATCTGGGTCGGTCGCGCGCGAGGGCTCAGGTGGTCGAAAGCAACGCTACCTCGTCGGCGGCGCGCCCGTCCGGCACACCCGGGACAACGCGGCGGGCC
>CAYUWV010000050.1:1561-14150 GCA_964448385.1 uncultured Propionibacteriaceae bacterium
CGCTACCTCGTCGGCGGCGCGCCCGTCCGGCACACCCGGGACAACGCGGCGGGCCAAGCCTCCAACGTGGTCCCTGAGTCCGTATCGACTCCGGGCTGACCTCCCACTAATCCGCGCCACCGGCTGCTGGAACTGCTCGATGCGGGCCTCGCGCCTTCGGCCTCGATGACGTCGACGACGTGATCGTCGCCGCGAGCGCCACCGCGGGTGTCACCCGTCGATGACCTGCGCCAGAGCCGATTGTGTCGCCTCCGGTGTGAGCACCCCGAGTTGGACGGAGCGGACGGTCCCCGCCCGGTCGATGAAGAAGTGGGCGGGCACGCCCGGCACGCCATAGCCGCTCGACACAACGCTCTGCGGGTCGGGCAGGTGGGTGAAGGTGAGACCCAGCCGCTCGGTGAAGGCCTTCACCGCGGCCGAGTCCTCCGACAGGTACACGGCAACCACCTCGAGGCCGTCATCCCGGTGCCGTTCGTAGGCCGTCTGCACGTCGGGTGCCTCGACCCGGCAGTCGGCACACCAGGAGGCGTTGAAGGTGAGCCACACCGGCTTGCCCTTGAACTGGCTCAACGAGACCTGCTTCCCGGTCACGTCCGCCGCGGTGAAGTCGGGGGCGGCCTGGCCGACGGCCACCCGTCCGGCGGCCAGGGACGCTGTCGGTGCGGCGCTGTCCGTCCGGGGCCACACCATGGCCCCCAACCCGGCCACGACCACGGTGACGACCAGCGCCACCAACGGCAGCCAGCGCGGGCCGGCTGGGGGCGCCGGGGTGCCCGGTGGCTGGTGCAAGGTGGTGCTCATCGCGGCCTTTCAGGCGTAAGCGTGCAGCCCGCCGAAGAACAGGTTGCCGAAGTAGGTGAACAGGATGGCCAGGAAGCCCACGATCAGCAGCCAGGCGGCCCGGGTACCGCGCCAGTCGCGCACCACCCGGGCGTGCAGGTAGGCGCCGTAGATCAGCCAGGTGACCAGTGCCGCGGTCTCTTTCGGATCCCAACTCCAGTAGTGACCCCAGGCGATGTCGGCCCAGATCGCGCCCAGAATGATCATGATCGTCAACAGCGGGAAGGCGAAGACGACGCCGCGATAGCCGATCTCGTCGAGCAGTTCCTGGCTGGGAAGCCCGCGCAGCGGGAGTCGCGGGGCCAGGAGGTAGAGCACACCCGCCCCGAAGGCCACCCCGGCCGCACCGTAGGCAAGCACAGCCGTGACGACGTGCAGGGTGAGCAACAGGTGGTTCTGCAGGGCCGGCAGCAGCGGCGCGGCCGTGGCGTCGGTGGTCGAGGCGTAGAGCAGCATGGCGAGAGTGATCGGCAGCACCAGCAGCGCCAGGGCGCGCACCCGATAGCGCCACTCGAAGTACACCTGGGCGGCGAGCAGGCCCCAGGCGAAGGAGACGGCGAACTCGTACTGATTCGAGAACGGCGCATGTCCGGTCGCGATCGAACGGGCCACCAGCGTGCCCGTCAACGCCACCAGGGCCAGCTGCACCAACCGGCTGCCGTACCAGGAGAGGCCACGCTCGGGTTTGCCGGCCGCGGCCGCCGAACCGCGCACCGGGCCCGCCGTCGGCGTCTCGTCGGCCGCGATGGACGAACCGCCCACCACGGCCGGTACCGCCACCGTGACGGCGGTTCGGTCGCCGCCCCGGCGCAACGCGACCGCCGCGACGTAGGTCAGCGCTCCGAGCGCCACCAAGATGGTGGCCGCGGCCAGGCAGTACTGCGAGAAATCAAGCATGGGTGGTCGTCCTCTCAGCGTCCACGGCTCCCGGCTGCGAGTCGAGGATGGCGTTGAACTGCGTCGTGAAGGTCAACTCGTGACGATCGGAGGAGGCCAGCCGCACCAGCGCACCATCGGCCTGCGGCGTGACTCGCAGCCACAGCCGGCGGTGTCGGAAGAACATGGTCGTGCAGGTGCCGATCACCAGCAGCAACGAGCCCGCCCACACCCACGGAGCGCCAGGGTCGCCGGAGACGATCAGGCCGGTGTATTTCTGCTCTCGCTGGAAGGTGTAGGCCAACCCGTCGATGGCCGCGCTGGTGCCCTGGGTGAGCACGAGCCCGCCGATCGCCGCCGTGGAATCGGCCGGGTACACCTCGACCCGCAACTGGCCCGCGCCGATCTCGGCGTCGATCGTGCCGGAGGAGGGAGCCACCACGTAGATCTCGAGGTTCCGCTCGTTCACGGTCACCTTGCCGTAGACCCGTTCGCCGTCATCGGTCTGCCACTGCAGCGGCACCCCGCCGGCGAACACCACGCCGCCCGCCTGGTCGGCGACCAGCAGCACCGCGGCGATGCCATGGAAGGACTGGTTGAAGGAGATGCCGTCGTAGCGCAGCGGAGAATTGACCCGGACGGTCTGCGCCGCCACCTCCCGTCCGTCCTTGAACAGGACGAGCTCGCTGGCGTAGTCGGATGGCCGCCCCTGGGGGGTGTACGTGTCGGTGAAGGAACGGGCCTCGACCGCCAGCCCGGTCCCGTGGCCGACGTCGGCGCGGGTCCCGACCGTGACGACGAACTGGTCTTCGGTGAACCCGCCGGCGCCGCTGATGAGCACGCCTGCCATGATCAGCACGAACGCGACGTGGGCCACGACGGTGCCGAACGGTGCCCAGCGGAAGCGGTCGGCGTACAGGTTCAGCCCCGGGCCCCGCTCGTCGGCGATGATCCGGAAACCGCGCCGGCGGAGCTCGTGGGCGATGCCGTCGACGGCGGCTGCCGGTGCAGCGGTGGTTACCCGCTGGCCGTGCAAGCGGGCATGCTCGAAGAACGCCTCCGTGACGTGGGTGTGCGGCCGAGTCGCCTGGCGCCACAACAGCGGCGCCCGATGCAGCGTGCACGCCAGGATGCTCAACGACAGCAGTCCAGCGGCGCCGCGGAACCACCAGGAGTCGAAGACACCGAAGATGCCCATGAAGGCCAGCGGATCCGTCCAGCCACGATAACGGGGCCGGACAGCGTCCAGCCAGGCCGCCCAGGCCTGTGGGTCCGCCCGGACGTCGGCCGGCGCCTGCTGAAACAGGATGCCCAGCAACGACATGGCACCGAGAACGAGGATGAGGATCAGCCCCGTGTTCTTGTTGTAGAAGAAGGCGAAGATCCGGTGCAGCACCTCAGGCAGCGTCGGTTCTGGAAAGGCATCGGGGTCATCCACCGGGCCTGGGCCGGTCACGGCGGACTCGGACCGGAGTTCGGTATTGGACGTCATGGCCTCACCTCGTCGCCGTTGCGCTGGGACTGGGGACCGGGCTGGCCGAGCTCAGCCGCTGCAGGTGGGCGGAGACGATACTGGCGAGTTCGGACGTGGGCTCCAGTTCGATGACCTTGGCCCAGTGCTGCTGCACCTTGGCCATGTCAGGCGGAGTGGTGCCGAGGTAGAGGAAGCCGAGGTTGAAGTGAGCCTGGGCGGACTTGGCATCGAGCGCCACCGCCTTCAGCCAGCTCGTCTCAGCGCCGGGCAGGTCGTCGGTGTTGAACTGGGCGACCCCCAGCGACAACCTGGCGTCGACGTCGGCGGGACGCAGCTCGACCAGCTGCTGCCGCCACGGCAGCGCCGCGGCGTCGTCGCCAGCGGCGTGGTACAGCTCGCCGAGGGTCTTGATCGCCTCGGCATCGGCGGGGTTGGCGGCGACCTTGGCCGTGAGCTCGGCAACCTTGGCCTGATCCAGCTGCGGGGTGACCGCGGGAGTGCCCAGTGAGGTCGGCTGCGCCACGCTCTGGCTGCGATCGCCGAACTGGTAGACGCCAACGACGAGGACGGCGGCGAGGACGGCGATCAGCAGCAGCGTCGACGGGGAGAGCTTGCGACCACGCTCCGGCTTGCCGGGGGTCGACGCCGGCCGGAGCGGTTCGGTCTTCTCGTCGAGTTCCAGGCCCAGGGTCGCTGCCTGGCTGCGTGCCCACGGCTGCAGCTCCTTCGGGGCGCCGGAGAGGTACTCGACCAAGAGGCTGCGGGTCTGCTCGTCCAACTCGACACCGTCACCGTCGCCGTCGCCGGGATCAGCGTGGTCTGGATCGGGGTCAACAACTCGACGTTGAGTCATGTCAGGCGTTTCCGTTGGCTCTTGGGTTCTTCCCATTATCCCCTGAGCCGCAGTTCCGGCAGGGGAATCCGGTTTCTTCCCCGAAACGGCAACGGCGCCCGCCACAAGGGACGGACGCCGTTGGCCTGGCGTCGGCTACGACTTGGTCGGAGTCGGTGCCGCCGTGGAGGTAGCGGAAGCCGCTGGGCTGGCGCTCGGGGCCGGTGCGTTCGGATTCACCGTCGGGTACGGGCCGGGAACCTCGGCCGGGATGACCCCGAACAGGGCCAGCTGACCCTGCCGGCAGGCGTCCGTCGCGTCGTTCAGCACCCGGTTGGTGTAGGCCGGAGCGTGGAACCCTCGGGAGTTCTCCGAGACCACGTAGTCGACGTAGAACTGGGCGCGCCGCTGGAAGGCTCGGGCCACGTTCAGCCGATCCTCCGACACCCCGCTGGCCGTGGCCTTCTCGATGTCCTTGATCAGGGCGTCGAGGGCGTTGAACGAGACGTTCTTGGTGTGCTCGTAGCGCTCGTGGATCTGTTCGACCCGGCCCTTCATTTCCTCCTCGGTGGCGTGGTGGCAGGTCAGGCACGAGGCGTTGATCGACTCGGTGCTGGCCATGGGGCTGCGGACCTGGTGGTCACTGATCTTCTGTGCCCCCACCCGCAGATAGGGCATGTGGCAGTCGGCGCAGGTGACGCCGGCGCGAGCATGGACGCCTTGGCTCCAGGTCTCAAAGTCCGGGTGCTGCGCTTTGATCACATTCGCGCCGGTGAGCTTGTGAGTGAAATCGACCCAACCGATCTCGTTGTAGTACTGCTCGGCGTCCTCGATCTTCAGCCCGTGGTCCCACGGGAAGGTCAGCGTCTTCTCGGCGCCCGCGAAGTAGTACTCGACATGGCACTGCGCGCAGACGAAGACGCGCTTGTCCTGCGACGAAGCGTCGCGGTTGACGTCGTAGTCCTTGATCCCCTGCCCCGCCTTGTATTCGGCGATGCCCGCGATGAAGGCCGGACGGGTGATCCGCAGCTGCATCGTCTTCGGGTCGTGGCAGTCGATGCACGCCACTGGGTGCTGCACCTTCGCGGTGGCGTCCTGGTAGGTCATCTTGTTCATCGCCGCGAAGCCCGCGTTGATGTCGCCGTTACCCAACTCGTTCATCAGCACGTACGTGGACGCATGGCAGTTGAGGCACGCGCCCGGCTGCTTGAACTGCGGCGATGTGACCCGCTTGGTGTACCGCTGGTCCTCCAGCATCCAGTAGTGTCCGCGGGGTTCGCGATAGTCGACGCTGAACGCGTAGCCCTGCCACATGGTGACCAGGCGTGGATCCTTCTCCAGCTTGCTCTGCGCGGTGAAGCTGCGCGGGTCGTCGGCGGTCGGCGTCCGGTTCTGGATGTCAGCAGCCGGCATCTCTTTGGTCTTCAGGTACGTCTCATACTGCATCGGGAAGTTCTGCCCCCACACCGCCGGGTCGACAGTCTTGTCGTCCAGTTCGACCACCTTGAAGTACGGCTGCGCAGCCTCTTGGCGCTTCTCGACGATGTTGACCAGCAGCGCGGTGATACCGAGGGTCACCAGCGCGCCGGCGACCAGGCCGACGCCGATCCACAGCCACGTCCTGCGGCGGGGCTTCGCGGCAGCCTCTGCCGAGGGTGACTCCTGGGCGGTTGCTTCGGGAGGAGGGCTGTTGTCACTCATCTCTCATCACCTCTTGTGACCGACGTCGCTGTGGCATTGCAGGCAGGAGATTCCCTGATCGTGCGGCCGGGCACCCTCGATGTCCTGCACCAGGTTCTCGTGGCAGTACAGGCAGGCGTGCTCGGTGATCTCACGGTTGTGATCGCGAATCTTGATGTTCTGGGGGTAATCGCCGGTGGTGAACTTGAACGAGTGCCAGAAACCGTTCTCGGCCTTGTTCAAGTACTTGTTGACGATGTTGTCGTGCGGGGCATGGCAGTCGTTGCAGCCGGCCACGTTCTTGTGGGAGCCCTTGGACCACGCCGTGTACTGCTCACTCATGGCGTGGCACTGCGCGCAGGTTTCGGGTTCGCTTCCGAAGTAGGCGGCGCCACCCGCATAGCCGAAGGTGAACAGGCCGATCCCGAACAGGATGCCGAACAACCCCGCAACCACGCCCGCGAAGATGCTGTGGGCGTTGATGAAGGCCACCACCGAGCGAAGCCAAGAGCGAGCGCCGCTCATGTCATCACCTCGTCCCGCCATTGGAACCGGTTCGGCCGTTACCCGAGGGGCGCAACGCACCCATCAAGCGCAGTGTGCCAACTTGTTGGGGGCAGCACATCCGCCGAAGGGTATGCCGGGGGGCACAGCTACTTCACAGACCCCGGGCGGTCATGTGCCTCGTCGAGCGTGCCCAGCACCGCTCAGACCGTTGCGGACCAGGTAGGCAGCCGCCTGGATCCGGTTGTCCAGGTTCAACTTGCGCAGGGAGTTGTGCACGTGGTTCTTGACGGTGCCTTCGGTGATCGTCAGCCGCGACCCGATCTCGCGATTGCTGAATCCGCGGGCGACCAACCGCATGATCTCCAACTCACGCTGGCTGAGCACCTGGTCGTGGGTGACCGACGGCGGGCCTCCAGGCTGGGCGCGCAGACCGGCCAGCAGCCGTCCCACCAGGGCGGGCGAGATCGGCATCTCGTCGCGCATGGCCGAACGGATCATGGCGTACAGGCCCTCGGGAGCCAGGTCTTTCAGGAGGAACCCGTGCACCCCGATCCGGATGGCACTAAACAGGTGCTCATCGTCGACGCTCTCGGTGAGCATGATCACCTTCGCACCCGGCAACTCCGCCAGGATCAGCTCGGCTGCTGCCAGGCCGTCCAAGGCGGGCAGCTCAACGTCGCTGACAATCACGTCCGGGCGATGCTCACGGGCCAAGTTGACAGCCTCAAGCCCCGTGCCGCACGCCGCCGCCACCGACAGATCGGGTTGCTCGTCGATCAGTTCGGCGATCGCGCGCCGGAAGAGCGGCTGGGCATCGGCCAGCAGGATGCGAATCGGTCGTTTCATCGTCTCTTTCGGTCGCCGGGCACCGTTGCCCGGATCGACCGTGGTAGCTCTTAGCCTAGGAGGAAAGGCACACCGGGGACGGTGTTTGGCTGAATCGATCGGCATATGCCCACTCGGCCGGCGACTCTCGGCGGTGCGGGAATCGACGCCAAGGCCCGGCGGGATCGGCGCCTCCATTGGGCAGCGCCGGCGGGGCCCGATTGGCGGCGTGACGCGCAGGGGCGCCGTGCGCTTGACCAACCCTCGGGCTAGCAGCAGAGTGCCTGCCATGGCTGAGCAACCGCCGCTGCCGTCCGGCGCGGACCGTCCACTGACGATCGTCCACGGTGGCACGGTGGTCAGCGGCGGCGTGGCCCGAGCGGACGCCTGGGTGGCCTTCGTGCCCGACCGGATCGTGGCCGTCGGTGACGGCGACGGCTGGCTCCCGCTGGCCACGGCCGACGCCACCGTCGTGGCCGTCCGCGGACGTCTCGTCACGCCGGGCTTCATCGACCTCCACAGCCACGGCGCCGGCGGTTATGCCTACTCCGACGGCCTCGACGCCGCCCGTGCTGCCCTCGCGGTGCACCGCTCGCACGGCACGACCCGGTCCGTCCTGTCCCTGGTGACCGCGGAACTGGACGACTTGTCGGACCGGCTGGCCCAACTGGCGGAGTTGACGAGAGCCGATCCGGGCGTGCTCGGCACGCACGCCGAGGGGCCGTTCCTCGCCGAGTCACACTGTGGCGCGCACGACCCGGGACTACTCCGCGACCCGACAGCGGCCAACGTAGCCCAGCTGATCGCCGCGGCGAACGGCACCCTCGTCCAGGTGACGCTGGCACCGGAACGCCCCGGCGCCCTCGACGCCATCGCTGCCTTCCGGGCGGCCGGTGTGCTGGTGGCACTCGGCCACACCGGCGCCGACAAGGACCTGGCTGAGCGGGCGTTCGCTGCGGGGGCGTCGCTGCTCACCCACGCCTTCAACGGGATGCGCGGCATCCATCACCGCTCCCCCGGCCCCGTCCTGGCCGCCGCCGGCAACCCGGGCGTCACGCTTGAGGTCATCAACGACGGCAGCCACGTCGCGCCCGAGGTGGTTGCGCTGTTGTTCCGGGTGGCTCCGGGCCGAGTGGCCCTGGTCACCGACGCCATGGCTGCCACGGGCTGCGGCGACGGTGACTACTGGTTGGGCTCCCAACGCGTTGTCGTGCGCGACCAGGTGGCGCGCTTGGCCGTTGGGTCAGCCCTCGCGGGATCGACTCTCACCATGGACGAGGCAGTCCGCCGGGCCGTGCAGCACGTCGGCCTGCCCGTCCCCGTCGCGGTGGCGGCCGCAACCGAGATCCCCGCCCGCGCGATCGGGCGCCTCGATCTCGGACACCTCAAGCCGGGGTGCGCCGCCGACGTCCTGGTGCTGGGGCCCGATCTGCGGGTCGAGCGCGTTTGGGCCGGTGGGCTCGCGTGCGCAGCCCACCGGCCGGGGACGTAGGCGTGGTCGCTCAGGCTGGAGTGCCCGCGATGTTCACATGCCACTGGACGCCGAACTTGTCGACGACCAGCCCGTAGTCATCACCCCACATCTGGCGCTCCAGCGGCATGACGACCTGCCCGCCGTCGCTCAGGCCGTCCCAATAGCCGCGCAGTGCTTCCGCATCGTCTCCGGACAGGCTGATCTGCAGGTTGTTGCCCTGCTGCAACGGCTGGCCCATGCCTTCGAGGGTGTCACTGGCGAAGATGTGGAAGCCGGCGGGGGTGTCGAGCGCCGCGTGCATCACGCCGTCGGCGTCCATGCCGGAGTCACGGAAACTCATCACTTGCGGCTCGCCGCCGAGCACCGACGCGTAGAAGCCCATGGCCTCGGCGCAGTTGCCGTTGAAGGTGATGTAGGGGTTGAGCTGTTGAGCCATGAGCACTCCTCGCGCGATCGGAAGTGCCGATCCTCGCAGATCCCCACCCACAAAACCAGAGCCCGCGTCGCTGGTAAGGCGGCAGGCACCCGCCCCTGCAGATTCATCGAGGCCGCGACAGAACGGGGTCGTGAGGGCTCGGAGAACCCGCGCCGGAGGCTGCTTGTGCCTCGCCTTGGCCTCCGGCGCGGGCGGTCTGTTGCCTCCGGCTCAGCTGCCGGGGATCACGTCGCCGGAGGGCCAGGTTTGCCGGATGAAGTCCGCGACCTCACTCGAGTGCAGCAGTTTCTCGAGCGTGGCCACTCCCGGGTTGGTGTTGCCCGCGCGCCACACCAGCAGGTTGGCGTTCGGGTTGCCCTGGACCTTCTCGACGGCCAGCGCGTTCTTGGTGCTCAGGCCGGCGGTGAGAATGAAGTTGCCGTTCACGAAGGCTAGGTCGACCTTCGGGTCGTCGAGTTGTTGCACGATCACCTCGGACTGGTTCTCGAGGAACGTGAACCGGTGCGGGTTCTGCTCAGCGGTCAGGTTCAGCACGTTGCTGTCGTCGGTGAGGTTCTTCAGCAGCCCGGCTTCAGCCAGGACCCGCAGGCCGCGGATCTGGTTGGACGCGTCGTTCGTGATCGCGATGCTGGCCCCGTCCGGGACGTCGCCGATCGCCTTGTACTTGGTGGAGAAGGCGGCGTAGGGCTCGATGTGCACCCCCGCGCCGTGGTCGAACGCGTAACCCTTGTCTTTGATCTGCGACTCCAAGTAGGGAAGGTGCTGGAAGTAGTTCGCGTCCAGCTCCTTGGACGCCAGCGCCTCGTTCGGCTGGACGTAGTCGTCGAACTCGACGACCTTCAGGTCGATGCCTGCGGCGGCGGCCAGCTTCGTCTGCACGAATTCCAGGATCTTGGCGTGCGGGGCCGGGCTCGCGCCGACCGTGACCAGGGTTGTCTGGGCCGGTGTGCCAGCTGGGGTGCTGGGGGCAGCGGCCGTGGCCGAGCCGCACGCCGTCAGCGCCAGGACGGCCGCGGCGCTGGTGATGACGGACAGGTGCTTGCGCAGGTGACGCATGGTTTCTCCTCTTTCTGTGGTCGGCCCGTGGGTGGGGCCGCAGTGGTGGCTGACGGTTGTCGGCCGGGTTCTCCCGACGTGGGTGCGTCGGGAAGTCAGGGATCAGCGGTGGTCGACCCTCCGTACGATGGCGTCGCCGGCCACCTGGGCGAGCTGCACCAGCAGCACGAGAATGACGAGGACGACGACCATCACCTCAGGCTGGAAGCGCTGATAGCCGTAGTTGTAAGCCAGCCGGCCCAGGCCCCCACCGCCGATCAGTCCCGCCATCGCCGAATAGCCGATCAGCGCCACCAAGGTGGTGGTGATGTTGGCCACCAGGGAAGGCTTCGCCTCGGGCAGCAGTACCTTCCACACCGTCTGTAGCCGCGTCGAGCCCATTGCCTGGGCGGCGTCCACCTTCCCCGGATGGACCTCGCGCAGCGAGGCCTCCACCAAGCGAGCGAAGAACGGGACCGAGGCGATGGTGAGCGACACCGACGCAGCGACCGGGCCGATGGAGGTGCCGACGACCAGCCGGGTGAAGGGGATCAGGGAAACCATCAGGATCGCGTACGGGATCGATCTCGTGACGTTGACGATGATCCCCGAAAGGATCACGTTGAGCGCCGGGTGGTGCGCCAGGCCACCGGGCTGGGTGACGAACAGCACCACTCCCAGCGGCAGCCCGATGACCACAGTCGCGATACCGGCGATGCCGACCATCTGCAGCGTCTCGACCAGCGCCGGCCACAATGCGGTCGTGATGGCCGGATTCGACAACAGGTCGTTCAGGTACTCCTTCATCGGGACACCTCCGCAGCTGCGACCGCATCGCTCACGGCGGCCCTCGCCCCCAAGCCGCGCAGGCGGGCCACCACCTCGCCGGGGCTGAGCGGCCAGGGGACGAGCACCCGAAGCCGGTGGAAGGTCGTGCCGCCCAGGTGCTCGATCGTGCCTGCCACGATCGCCAGCTCGACGCCGAAGAACCGTGAGGCCGCCGTCAGAGCCGGGAGACTATCCGGCACCGCGGTGTCCAACAGTTCGATCGTCGCCCCCACAGAGGGGTCGATGCTCGCGCTGGGAGGCAGCCCGACCAGGCTCTCGCTGAGCCGGCTGCCGAACGCGCCGATCACGTCCACCAGCGAACCCGACTGGATGACTCGGCCCGCTTCCAGGAGTGAGACCGAATCGCAGATCCGCTTGACCACCTCCATTTCGTGGGTGATCACCAACACCGCAAGGCCGAGGCGGGCCTTGATGGCGCTGATCAACTCGAGGATCTCGCCAGTCGTGGCCGGGTCGAGCGCACTGGTCGGCTCGTCGCAGAGCAGGACGTCCGGGTCGGTGGCCAACGCCCGGGCGATCCCGACCCGTTGGCGCTGGCCGCCGGAGAGTTGCGCCGGGTAGGCACCCGCGGCATCGCCAAGTCCGACCAGGCCGAGCAGGTCGTGCACCTTGGCGTCCCGCTGCGGACGGCCGACACCCGCCAGTTCGAGGGGGTAGGCGACGTTGCCGGCGATCGTCCGGGAATCGAAGAGGTTCGCGTGCTGGAACACCAGACCCAGTCGTCGGCGGGCCCGGCGCAGTTCGCTCGCGCGTACCGCCGTCAACTCGACGCCGTTGATGACGACGGAGCCCGTGGTCGGACGGTCGAGCAGCGCGAGGCACCGCACCAGGGTCGACTTCCCGGCGCCGGACTGGCCGATGACACCGTGGACGGAGTCCGTCGGCACGCTCAGGGTCACCCCGTCCAGCGCGCGAATCTCGCGGTTGGCCTGGTGGTAGACCTTCCTCAGGTCGGTCACTGCGATCACGGTCTCGCCCTCACGGTTCGTCGGAGCCGACCGGCTCAGGCGCTGCCCCACTGCTGTGGGCGAGCGCTGGCACGTCGGCGGGTGGCTGGACCGACAGCACGGGACGCTGAACGCGACGCCTCAGGCGTCAACAAACCAGGAAGATCAGGTCAGGATGGACCGATCGCTGCGCTGTCGGGATCAGGAGATCAACGGCAGCACATTCGCGCGCACATCATCGCCGAGGCTGCGGGACGCAGGCTGGCAGGACGAGCGGCGCGGTTCAACACGCCTCCAAGCTAGCCGTGCAACCGAAATGGACGCAAATCCCGGCTTTGGTGCCGTCTCCGTCGCTCGCTACGACCGGATCAGCCCTCGTGGGGTCAGGGCGTGCGACAAGGAGACGCCGGCTCGCTACCTCGCGGGACTCGTCCGCCACCTGCGCGATGTTGGCCGACGAGCAGACCCGCCTGTGCTTTCCGTGGAGCCTCCGCCCCTGGGCGCTGTCAGGGCGTTGCGCTGATCTCGCTGCAGATTGCGTCCAGCGCTTCGGTTTCGTCGAGCCCGTCCGCGATGACGATGATCTCGGCCCCGGCGGGGGCTGCTAGGGCCAGGAGCTGGATGGGATCGGTGAGCGAGGCGCGCCGCCCGGCGTGCCGGATCCAGATGGACGCGGCGAAGCCGCTGGCGGTGTGGGTGAGCTGGTGGGCCATTTGGGCGTGGAGGCCTTGGGGGTCGTTGATGGTGACGGTGCGTTGTTGCATGGGTGGGTCAGGTTTCGATGGTGATGGTGGATCCGATGGTGAGGGTGGGG
>CAYUWV010000051.1:0-3688 GCA_964448385.1 uncultured Propionibacteriaceae bacterium
TCCACTTCTTCGGAGGCATCCACGAGATCTACTTCCCCTACGTGCTGATGAAGCCGGTCTTGGTGCTCGCCATGATCGCCGGCGGCATGACCGGTGTCTTCGTCAACGTGATGTTCGGCGTGGGCCTGCGGGCTCCGGCGGCGCCGGGTTCGATCATCGCCGTGTACGCCCAGACTGCGACCGACAGCTACCTCGGGGTGACCCTGGCGGTGTTGGCTTCTGCGGCAGTCACCATGGTGGTCGCGGCCCTGTTGCTCAAGATCGGCAAGCCGGTCGAGGGCGATCTCTCGGCGGCCACCGCGGAGATGGAGGCCCTGAAGGGCAAGAAGTCCTCCATCAGCGGCATGCTGACCGGCGCCGCCGTTTCCGGCCCGATCAAGAACATCGTGTTCGCTTGTGACGCGGGCATGGGCTCGTCGGCGATGGGTGCCTCGGTGCTGCGCAAGAAGATCCAGGCGGCGGGGTTCGACGTCAAGGTGGTCAACAAGGCCATCTCCAACCTCACCGATGGCTACGAAGTCGTGGTCAGCCATCAGGACCTGATCGAGCGAGCGAAGCAGAAGACCCCTTCGGCGATTCACGTCTCGGTGGACAACTTCATGTCCAGCCCGAAGTACGACGAGGTCGTCGAGATGGTCAAGGCGGCGAACGCGGCCCCAAAAGCTGACCAGGCCACTGTCTCGGCGCCTGTCGCCGCAGCGGTGGCCCCGGTAGCAGCCGCTGCCGCGACCGTCGTCACCGCGGCCGCTGCACCTGCAGCACCCGCGCCTGGTTCCGACGCGGCGATCCTGTCCCTCGACTCGATCGTGCTCGCCGGTGAGGCCACGGATCGCGATTCGGCGATCGACGAGGCCGGCGCCCTGCTGGTCTCCACCGGTGCGGTGGACGGCGGCTACGTCGGTTCCATGCACGATCGTGAGAAGTCGGTGTCCACCTACATGGGCAACCTGCTCGCGATTCCGCACGGCACCAACGACGCCAAGTCGATGATCAAGCGCTCGGCGATTTCCGTCGTCCGCTACCCGCATTCGATCGAATGGAACGGGAACCCCGTCCGGTTCGTGATCGGCATTGCTGGGGCGAACAACGAGCACCTCGAACTGCTGAGCAAGATCGCCGAGGTGTTCCTCGACAGTGAAGCAGTCGCGAAGCTCGAGCGGGCCACCTCGAAGCAGGAGATCGCGGATACCTTCGGGAAGGTGAACGGCTAATGAAAGCTGTGCACTTCGGGGCCGGCAACATCGGGCGCGGTTTCGTCGGGTTGCTGTTGAGCAACGCCGGCTACGAGCTCGTGTTCGCCGACGTGGCTGAGGGCCTGATCAACACCCTCAAGCAGGCCGACTCCTACCGGGTGCACGAAGTTGGTGAGAACCCGCGGACCTCAGAGGTCCGCGGGTTCTCCGCCCTCAACTCGGCAACCGAACCTGAGGAGTTGACCGCCGCCATCGCGTCGGCCGACGTGGTCACGACGGCCGTGGGCGCGCACATCCTGAAGTTCGTGGCGCCCGCCATCGCCGCAGGGATCGCCGCCCGTCCGGCGGGGGCGCAGCAGTTGGCCGTGATGGCCTGTGAGAACGCCATCAACGCCACGGATATCCTCGCGGCCGAGGTGGCAGCCGCCTATCCCGGTGACGACCTCGCCGAGAAGGCGCTGTTCGCCAACACCGCGGTGGATCGGATCGTCCCGAACCAGGATCCAGACGCAGGGCTCGACGTGACGGTGGAGACCTACTGCGAGTGGGTCATCGACAAGACGCCGTTCGCCGGTTCGGTGCCCGAGATCGACGGGGTGACCTGGGTCGACGACCTGGAGCCGTTCATCGAGCGCAAGCTGTTCACGGTCAACACCGGCCATGCCACCACGGCGTGGTTCGGCTATGCGGCCGGCATCAGCAAGATCTCCGACGCGCTAGCCGACGAGTCGGTGCGCGCCCGGGTGGCGTCCGTGCTTGCCGAGACGGGTTCCCTGATCGTGGCCAAGCACGGTGTCGACCAGGCCACGCAGGATGCGTACATCGCGAAGATCCTGAAGCGATTCGCCAACCCCTACCTGCCCGACACCGTCGAGCGCGTGGGACGGGCACCCATGCGCAAGCTCAGCCGCAACGAGCGCTTCATTTCGCCGGCCTCCCAACTGGCGGAACGGGGCATGCCGCGAACCGCTCTCTTGGCGGCCATCGGTGCCGGACTCCGGTTCAACCCGGCTGGTGACACCGAGGCGGCGGAGGTGCAGGCGCTCCTGGCATCGGAGACCGCGACCGGGTTCGCCGAGAAGGTGACCGGCCTCGGCCCGACGCACCCGCTGTTCGCCGACGTCGTGGCAGTCGTCGAAGAACGGCAGGCCGAAGGCTGACCCGTTTGGTCTGATTCAACCGGCAACCGGCTCGCTGATAGCATGCGGGCCGGTTGCTGTTGTTGAAGGAGAGGGCCAAGGTGATCATCGCCGAAGGACGTCTCGTCGATGGCCGTGGGGTGACCCTGCTGCAACCTGGACCTGACGACGCCGAGCGGCTGCGGGACGTGATCGTGGCAGCCTTCGGGAACCGTCCGCACGTTGACCCGCCGCCTCCCGCGCTGAGTGAAACCGCCGCCTCGGTCGTGGCCGCGCTGGCCCGCGGCTTCGGAGTGCTGGCGCTGGTCGAAGGGGTGGCTGCCGGGGCGCTGATCGTCACCCATGAGGGACCCCACGCCTGGATCACTCGGGTCTCCGTCCGTCCCGAACACCAGCGGCTGGGGATCGCCGCCACCATGGTGGAGGTCGCTCTCGAATTGTTGGCGGAGCGGGGAGCGTCGACGGCGGATCTGATCGCACGCGAGGAGTTCCCCCAGGTGGTGGCCTGGTGGGGTCGTCACGGCTTCGTGCTGGTCGATCGCGAGGGGACCAGCCTGCATCTTGCCCGCGCCGTCCCCGTCCGGATCGAGGCGCCCACCGCCGAAGCCATGCACGCACTGGGTCAGGCACTGGCTGCCGTCGTCCGCGCCGGTGACCTGGTGATTGCCACCGGCGACCTGGGTGCCGGCAAGACCACCCTCGCCCAGGGTCTGGGGGAGGGGATGGGGGTGCAGGGCGCGATCATCTCACCGACGTTCGTGCTCGCCCGGATCCATCCTTCGCTGCTGGACGGACCCGGGCTGGTGCACGTGGACGCCTATCGCCTCGGTTCGTTCGCCGAGGTGGAGGACCTCGATCTCGAGCTGTCCCTGGACGACTCGGTGACCCTGGTGGAATGGGGCGCCGGGATCGCCGAAGGGCTCAGCGAGGATCGGCTTGAAATCGACATCCGCCGTGGCCTGGATCCCGAGGACGAGACCCGACTGGTCTTTCTCACTCCGATCGGACCGCGATGGGAGCTGGCCCGACCGGAGTTGGAAGGCCTTGCGCGGGCGGTGGAGGAGTACTCATGACCGGTTTGGTGCTCGGTATCGACACCTCGGCGACAGTGTGTGCCGGGGTGGCGAGTTCACGGCTGGTGCTGGCCAGCGGGTCGGTTGCAGACACCCGCGCCCATGCCGAACAGCTGATCCCGCTGGTGCAGCGGGTGCTGGCCGAGGCCGGAGTGAGCATGGCCGAACTCGACGCGATTGCGGTCGGTGTCGGGCCAGGGCCGTTCACCGGGCTGCGGGTGGGGGTGGCGGCCGCCACCGTGCTGGCCGAAGCTCTCGGGATCGGTGTCCGAGGGGTGTGCAG
>CAYUWV010000051.1:3788-14014 GCA_964448385.1 uncultured Propionibacteriaceae bacterium
ACAAGGAGAGCCCGGTGATTGTCGCGCACGCACGTCCGTCCGACCTCGACCAGGTGATGGTCCTCGAGAAGGCCGGCTTCCCCAAGGAGCAGCGCTGGAGCCGCGAGGCCTGGGCCGAGGAACTGGGGAATCAGGCACGGCTGGTGCTGGCGCGACACGACCTTCGCGACGCGTTGATCGGTGTGGCCACGTTCAGTGCCGCCGGCGACGTGGTCGACCTGCTGCGCGTCATCGTCCACCCTGATCAGCGCGGTCGTGGCATCGGCAGTTCCCTGATCCGGACCGGCATGGAATGGGCCAAGGCGATCGGCGCGCATCGCATGTTGCTCGAGGTGCGACCAGACAACAAGCGGGCGCTGAAGGTCTACTCCAAGCTCGGTTTCGAACAGCTCAGCAGACGGCGTGACTACTACGGCCCGGGCATCGACGCGATGGTGATGGCGGTGAAGCTGTGAGCGGACCCCTGGTGTTGGGCATCGAGTCATCCTGCGACGAAACCGGGGTGGGAATCGTCCGCGGCCACGAGTTGCTCGCCAACGAAGTGGCCTCGTCGGTCGACCAGCACGTCCGCTTCGGCGGGGTGGTGCCCGAAGTGGCGAGCCGGGCGCACCTGCAGGCCATCGTCCCGGCACTGCGCCGCGCCTGCGCCACCGCGGACATCGACCTGGCCGACGTGGACGCCATCGCCGTCACCGCCGGACCCGGACTGATGGGCGCGCTGGTCGTGGGGCTGTCGGCGGCGAAGGCGCTGGCCGTGGCCCTCAACAAGCCGGTGTACGGCGTGAACCACCTGGTCGGGCACGTCGCGGTCGACCTGCTGGATCACGGACCACTGCCGCAGCCGTGCGCGGCCCTGCTGGTTTCCGGCGGGCACACCTCGCTGCTGGCGGTGCACGCCATCACCTCCGACATCCGCGAGCTCGGGTCCACCATCGACGATGCCGCTGGCGAGGCCTACGACAAGGTGGCCAGGTTGCTGGGTCTCGCCTACCCGGGCGGTCCTGTCATCGATCGCGCCGCCGCGCAGGGGGACCCGCGGGCGATCCCGTTCCCACGCGGCCTGACCGCTTCGAAAGACCTTGCCAGGCACCGCTTCGACTACTCCTTCTCCGGGCTGAAGACCGCCGTGTCGCGCTGGGTGGAGACGCGGCAACGCGATGGTCTGGACGTTCCGATCGCCGACGTTGCGGCCAGCTTCCAGGAAGCAGTCTGCGACGTGCTGACCGCCAAGGCTGTGGACGCCTGCGAGCACCTGGACGTGGACACGTTGCTGATCGGCGGCGGGGTTGCCGCCAACTCCCGGCTGCGCGCGCTGTTGGAGGAGCGGACGGCCGAGCGCGGCATCACGCTGCGGCGTCCCCGTCCCGCGCTGTGCACCGACAACGGGGCCATGATCGCGGTGCTGGGTGCCGAGGTGGTCACCGCAGGGCTGGCCCCCTCCAGTCTTCAGATCGGCGCCAACCCCGGGCTCCCGGTCTCGACCGTGCTGGTCTGATGCCCTACACCCCCATCATCGGGACGCTGGGCTACGTGATGTCCGCGGACGGTCGTCGCGTCCTGCTGGTGCACCGCACCAGGGCCGGTGATCAGCACCAGGGCAAGTACAACGGTCTGGGTGGCAAGCTCGAGCCCGACGAGGACGTCGTCGGCTGTCTCACCAGGGAGCTTCGCGAAGAGGCCGGCATCGTGCCCACCAGCCTGAGGCTGCGGGGGACGGTGTCGTGGCCGGGCTTCGGGGCTGGCGGCGAAGACTGGTTCGGCTTCATCTTCGTGATCGACGCCTTCCAGGGCGACGTGCCGACGTCCAATGACGATGGACCCCTGGTGTGGGCGGACGTCGATCGGCTGGCTGAGTTGCCCATGTGGGAGGGCGACCGCTACTGGCTCGACTTGGTGTTCGGGAGTGGACCGGCCTTCCACGGCGTGATGCCTTATGTCGACGGTCGTCCCGCCGGGTGGAGTTACACCCTGCTGTGAGGGCCGGTTGCGGGTGAGGGCCACGTGTGGTGAGGAGCCACTGGCTGGGCGGCACTCGGCCCCGGCTAGCGGGTGAGCTGGACTCCCGGCACCACCGGACGCTGGCTGCGCGGGTTGCTGCAACAGTTCCCGAAGCAGAACTCGCCGGGGCCGGGGCTCCGTCCGGGATCGCTCAGGTACCGCGCGAGCAGGTCGGCCAGCGAATCCAGGAAGGCTGGGTGCGTGCCCACGGTGGGGACGCGGTGCGTGCGCACCCCGAGGGCGTCGGCGGTCTGGCGCGCCTGGGTGTCGAGGTCCCAGATGACTTCGACGTGGTCGGTGAGGAACCCGATCGGCACGATGACGACATCTTTCACGCCCGCAGCGGCGGCCTGCGTGATCGCGTCATTGATGTCGGGTTCCAGCCAGGGGACGTGCGGCGCGCCACTGCGAGACTGGTAGACCAGCGTCCAGGCGGGGGTCTCGGCGAACCCGGCACGTGCGGCCGCGGCACCGATGGTGCGTTCGGCCACCGTGCGCTGCTGGTGGGTGTAGAGGTCTCCGTCCGTCCGGGCGCCCTCGGGCCCCGCGTTCGAGGAGAACGAGAGCGGGATCGAGTGGGTGGTGAACATCACCAGTAACTGGCCGCCGTCGGCGGGCAGCCCGGCGAGGGTGGCGGCGAGTAGATCGGTGGTGGCTTCGATCAGTCCGGGCAGCTCCGGAAAGGGCGGTAGCTTCACCACGTCGATCCCGGCCCCGGCGAGCTCTTCGACTGCCATCCCGAGATCCTCTCGGTACTGCCGACAGCCCGAATAGGACGAATAGGCTGCCGTGGCCCAAGCGAGCAGCTTCGTCCGTCCTTGACCGGCCAGGTCGCGCAGCACGTCCGCCACGAACGGGGGTGAGTTCCGGTTGGCCAGCACGAGCTCGGTGTCGACACCCCGTGCCGCAAGGCGTTCTGCCAGGGCGGTGCGCATGGTGCGGTTCTGGGCGTTGATCGGGCTGACCCCACCCAGGGTGAGGTAGTGCTGACCGACCTCGAGGAGCCGTTCGCGGGGGATCCCGCGGCCGGCGGTCACCCGTTCCAGGAAGGGGACGACCTCATCGACGTGCTCCGGTCCGCCGAAGCCGAGCATCACCAGCGCGTCGTAGGTCATCGGAACAGCTCCTGGGCCCGCACTGCGTCGATGAGTCGCCCGGTGAAGAACGGCACTTCGACTCGGACATGCCGACGGGCGCCCGAGGCACGCAGGTGGCGCATCAGGTCGACCAGATCGTGCAGCTCGGGGGCTTCGAGCGCCAGCAGCCATTCGTAGTCGCCGAGGGCGAAGGCGGCCACCGTGTTGCTGATCACCTGCGGGAAGTCGCGTCCCATCACCCCGTGCTCGCGCAGCAGGTCGCGGCGCTCCGCCTCCGGCAGCAGATACCACTCATAGGAGCGCACGAACGGGTAGACCGTCAGCCACGATTCGGGTGACGACCCGGTCAGGTAGGCGGGGACATGGCCCTTGTTGAATTCGGCTGGACGGTGGATGCCCACCCCCGACCACACCGGGCGGGCTGCTGCTCCCAACTGGCGCCGCAACCGCTTCGCCGCGGTCTGGAGTTGCTCAGGGTTCGGGCCGTGGAACCACACCATCAGGTCGGCGTCGGCCCGCATCGCCGCCAGGTCGTAGTAGCCCCGGAGCGTGATGTCATCGCCAGCCAGGGCATCGGCGAGACCGGTCAGCGTGACCGGTGGTCCCTCGTAGGCGATGTCGGCTCGGGCGTACACCGCCCAACAGGTGTAGTTGATGGAGGCGTTGATGTCCTTGACGACAGCTGCGTGGGAGGGCTGAGACATGCCCACGACCTTAGCGGTGGCGCGGCCTCAGTCCGCGTCGTCTTCCGGCCGCGGGGGTGCGCTGGTGACATTGAGGCGGACGTACGACACCGTCGTCGGTGGCGGAGCGGCAGCGCCGGGGGTGGGTTGCTGCCCGGGTGTCGCCGGACGGACGGGGTCTCCCATCGCTGCCCGCAACGCCTTCGCGATCGCGTTGCCAGCAGCCGGATCGTACTTGCGGATCTCTGCCATGGCCCCATCGTAGGTCGCCCACCTGTCGGCGGCCTGTGCGCCGCCCCTCCTGGGCGAACCTGCCGTCCCCAGCCGCGATCAGTGGTCGGCGAGGGCTGCAGCAGCCTGCGTCCGGCCGTCGGCGATGCAGTCGGGTACTCCGACGCCGCGCAGCGCCGATCCGGCGACCCGCCAGCGGGGGTGCTCGGTCAGCGCTCGGGCCACGGCGGCCACCCGTGCCTGGTGTCCCACCGTGTAGGAGGGCATCACCCCTTGCCAGCGCGCGACGCGGGTCAGGATCGGGTCGCCGGTGATGCCCATCACGTGGCTGGTGTGCTCGACCACGGCCGCCAGCAGGGCTGCGTCCGGTGCCTGCGCGATCGCACCCAGCCGGGCGGGGACGAAAGCGCGGAGCAGCACGGAACCTTCGGGGGCGCGCCCCGGCCATTTGGCGGACGAGACCGTGACGCCGCTGATCGGTGCCGGTTCGGCCTCGAGCCACCCGTGGTGGGTGGGGGGTTCGGCGAACGCCGCCGTCCGGTAGGCGAGGCTGACCACCGTGGAGCTCGACAGCGGGATCGCGTCCAGCGCCCGGGCGGCTTCGGGAACCGGGTCGCGCAGCAGCTGCGCCGACGAAGCCACGCCGCCGGCCAGGATGACCGCGTCGGCCCCGACGTCGGCCAGGGAGTCGATCCGGGTCGAGGTCGCCAGGGTGACTCCAGCCTCGGCCAGGGCCGCCGCCAGGGCGGTCACCACGCTCGCCAAGCCGCCGCTGAAGCTCCGAAACGGAGAGGTCGGAGCTGCGCCGGACGCCTTCGCACGGGCGGCGCGGCCTTGGGAAAGACTCGCCAGCAGCAGGCTGCGGTACCGGGCCTCGTTCTCGCGCAGGCTGGGCAGCACGGCGTCAAGACTGAGTTCGTTGACGCTGGCGCCGTAGATGCCGCCGATCATCGGGTCGGCGAACTTGGCGACGATGCCGGCCCCGAGCCGGCGGCGCAGGAAGGTTCCGATCGCGACGTCGTCGGGGCCAAGCTGCCGCGGGAGCACCAGGTCGAGGCCGGCTCGCAGCTTGTCGGGCCAGGACAGGATGCGGGTTCCCACGAACGGTCCGAGTTTGGTGGGAAGCACCATCCCCATTCCCTGCGGCAGCGGACGCAGCTTCCCCCCGGCGCGCAGGTAGACGGTGCGTTCGGCGTTGACGGCCTGAACCTGCCCCGCCAGCCCCAGTTCCGCGGCCAACTGCAGCGCGGCGGGACGGTAGGCCACGAACGAGTCCGGCCCGTGTTCGATCGTGAACCCGTCGGTGACTTCGGTGGACACCTTGCCGCCCAAGTGGTCAGCGGCCTCGACGAGGGTCACCTCGTGGCCCAGCCGACTAGCTTCCCAGGCGGCTGCCAGACCGGTGATCCCGCCGCCAACGACCAGGCACCTCACGAACCGACAGGCAGCGCTGAGCTGGGGACGGCCTGCTCAGCGCCCTTCGGGACGTACGGGCACAACGGGTCGGACTCGAGGACGTCGCCCGTCCAGGCGTAGGCACGGGCGCGTGAGCCGCCGCACCAGCGGTTGTATTCGCAGTACCCGCAGCGACCCTTGAAGCCTTCGGGCTCGCGCAACGCCACCATGGTCGGGTGGTGGCGGTACAGCTCCACCAGGGACTGTTCCTTGACGTTCCCCAGCGGCAGCGGCAGGAATCCCGACGGGGTGACGTCGCCGGTGTTCGAGACGAAGACGATGCCGTTGCCGTCCCGGATCCCGAAGCCGCGGGACATCGGGGAGTCCTCGATCTGTTCCGTGGTCCAGCCGCGTTGCTGGAGCGACTTGGCGGCGATCCGGCGGTAATGCGTCGCCTCGGTCGTCCGCACCAGGAAGGGCGCAGTCCGAGTCAGGCTGTTCAGCCAGACCATCAGCTTCTCGGCGTCGCCGGGGCTCATTTCTTCCAGCTGGGTACCGCGGCCGATGCTGATCAGGAAGAACAGACTCCAGCGGAGCAGCTTCTTGGTGGACAGCAGCTCGTAGATCGCGGGCAGGTCGGCTGCGGTGGTCGAGGTGACCAGCGTGTTGATCTGGACCGGGATCTCGAGCTCCTCGGCCCAGCCGAGCGCCTCCATGGTGGCGTCGAAGGTGCCCTCGACGCCGCGCACGCCGTCGTGCTTGTCGGGGCACGAGCCGTCGAGGCTCAGCGAAATGGCCTGCACCCCGTCCGCCTTGACCTCGGCCAGCGTGTCCCTGGTGAGCAGCGGGGTGACCGCCGGCGCCAACGAGACCCCGATGCCACGGGCGGCGGCCTCGGCCATCAGCAGTTTCAGGTCGTGACGTCGCAGTGGATCACCGCCGGTGAACACCATGTGGGGGAGGGGATCGCCGAAGCGGGCCACCTCGTCCAACAGCGCGACAGCCTGCTCGGTGGTGAGTTCGCCCGGTGCCGGGTCGGGCATGGCCGTGGCGCGGCAATGGCGGCAGGCCAGGCCGCAGGCGTTGGTGAGTTCCCAGTACACGATCATCGGGGCGCGCGGGAACGCCCAGTTGACGGGACGGACGGCTCCGATGCCGTGGGCGTGGCCATGACCGGACGGCTTATGCATCGGGTGACTCCTTGTCGGGAAGGGAATGGACGAGCGCCACCAGTCGGGTCAGGACGTCGGGGTCGGTGGTCGGCGGTACCCCATGGCCGAGGTTGACCACGTGCGCGGGAGCCCCCTGGCCGTCGGCGAGGACGTGCCTGGTGTGGGCCTCCAGGGTCTCCCAGTCCGTGGTCAGCAGGGCGGGATCGATGTTGCCCTGCAGCGGGGTCGTGCCGCCCAGCAGCTGGTTCGCCTCCGCCAGGGAGGTCTGGGCGTCCACCCCCATGACGTCCGCGCCGGCCTCGCGCATGGCCACCAGGTGGGGCCGGCTCCGGGTGCCGAAGTGCACCCGCGGCACACCGGTGTCGGCGACCGCGGCCAGCACGGCAGCCGAATGCGGCAGCGCGAACTCCCGGTACTGCGCTGGGGTCAAGGCGCCGATCCACGAGTCGAACACCTGGACCGCCGACGCCCCCGCGAGCACTTGGGCGCGCAGGAAGCTGCCGGTCGTCCGCGCCACCCAGCCCAGCAGCGCGTGCCAGGACGCGGGATCGGCGGCCATCATGGCCAGGGTGTGGCGGTAGTCCCGGCTCGGACGGCCTTCCACCAAATAGGACGCGATGGTGAACGGCGCACCGCAGAAGCCGATCAGCGGCGTCTGCTGCAGCTCAGCGACACAGAGTCGGACGGCCTGCGAGATCGGCGCCAGCGCCCCGGGGTCGAGTTCGCGCAGGGCGGCCACGTCGGAGGCGGTCCGCACCGGGGCGTCCATCACGGGTCCTACTCCGGGAACGATGTCGACCCCGACTCCGGCGAGCTTCAGCGGAACCACGATGTCGGAGAAGAAGATGCCGGCATCGACGCCGTGGCGGCGCACCGGCTGGCAGGTGATCTCTGCCGCGAGGTCGGGGGTGAGGCAGGCCTCAAGCATCCCGGTGCCCTCGCGGACAGCCCGGTACTCCGGCAACGAGCGGCCCGCCTGGCGCATCAGCCAGATCGGCCGGCGGGGAGACCTGGTTCCGCGGTAGGCGCGGATCACCGTCGAGTCGACGGTCAAGCCGGTGGCCAGCGGATGGTCACCGGGGAGCGCTGCGGTGGAGCGTGCGGGAGCCTCGGCGGGACGGCTGCGGACGGCCACCCCCTCGGCAACGAGGGCAAGCAGGTCGGCGGCCACCGTGGGGCCGAGGGGCTCGGCCGCTGCGGTGGGACGGCTGGTGACGGCCAACCCCTCGTCGGCGGGCGCGAGGAGGCCGGCGGCGACCGCCCGGCCGAGACGCTCGGCAGCCTCGATGGTCGCCACGGGCGCGGATCGTGCCACCGCCGCGTGGTCGATGCCACGATGCCCGGTCAGGTCGGCGATCAGCAGCAGGGTTTCGTCGTCGATCCAGGCGGCGTAGGCGCCGATGGCCGTGGTGCAGGTCGCTTCGATCCCGCGGAGCACCGCCCGTTCGGCGGTCACCGCCAACCGGGTGGGAGGGTCGTCCAGGGCGCTCAGGATGGCCGCCAGCGGTCCGTCGCTGCGGCACTCGACGGCCAGCGCCCCTTGGGCGGGAGCGGGAACGAGCACGCCCGGATCCAGCAACTCCGAGGCCTCGGTGAGGCGGCCAACGCGCTCCAGACCGGCGGCGGCCAACACGACGGCGTCGACCTCACCGGTGTGGGCCTTGCGCAGCCGGGTGTCGATGTTGCCGCGAATGGCCACGATCTGCAGGTCCGGACGGGCGCGGCGGAGGGCCGCGGTGCGCCGCGGTGAGGACGTTCCCACCGTGGCGCCGTTGGGGAGATCCGCCAGTTCGCCGTGCCGGGAGACCATCACGTCGAACGGGATGGCGCGCGGAGGAATCGCCGCCACGACGAGGCCCTCGGCCGGCTCCGATGGCAGGTCCTTGAAGGAGTGGACGACGACATCGACCCGGTCGTCGCGGAGGGCGTCCCGCAGCGCGGACACGAACGCCCCGGGACGGCTGGGGGCATGCAAGGGGACGGTGACGTCGTCGCCTTCGGTGCGGATGACGACCAACTCGACCATGTCGCCCGTAGCTGCGGCCACCGCGTCGGCGATCATGCCGGCCTGGGTCCGCGCCAACAAGCTGCCGCGGGTGCCGAGTCGGATCACGGAGCGTCGACCACGATCCCGAACAGCGTGTGCAGCGCCCGGTGGTAGTCGGTGAGGTCCCCGGCGCGAGCCAGTTCGGCTGCGCGGACGGAAGGGGCGTGGAGCAGCGAGTTGGACACCCGCCGCAGCGAGCGGGCGACCGCCTCAGCCGTCTCGGGCGAGTACTGGCTTGCCGCGCTCTCGATTTCCTGTTCGATGATGCGTGACACGTGGGCTCGCATGGCAGTCACGGCCGGGGTCGCCGTCCTTCCTTCTTCGAGGTGGAAGTAGGTCGCGACGGCCCGGTTGATCAGGTCCCTGGCGTCCAGGACGGCCGACGCATGCTCCTGGGGCACCTTGCTGCCGATCCGGTCGAGGGTGATCAGGTCAACCTGGGCGAGTTGATCGAGGTCGGCAGCGACATCGGTGCCGCCGCTGAGATCGACCACCGGCAGAATGGCGGCGGAGGAGTCACGGTTCTCCGCGATCACGCCGCCCGTCAGCACTTCGCCGCCGTTGCCACTACAGGTGACCACCAGATCGGTGGTGTTCAGGGCGGCAGCAAGCTCCGCCGAATTCAGGGGGTTGACGGCGTGGCTGGTGGCGAACCGTTCGGCCTGACCTGAACCGGAATACACATGGACCCGAGCGCAGCCGCGCCGTGCCAGGTCGGCCACCACCACGCGGGCGTACGTGCCGGTGCCGATCACCAGGGCAGTCGCGTCCGACCACGGGCGAAGTCGGGGCTCGGCCAGGTCGAGGCCGACCGAAGCGATGGAACGCCCGGCGGCGCCGAGTTCGGTGCGGGCGATCACGGCCTTCGAGGTGGTGAGGGCGTTCTGGAACAGTCGCCGCAGCGGTGGGCTGATGTGAGCGTCTGAATCCGACAACGCGTCGCGGACCTGGCCCACGATTTCCACCTCACCCACGACCATCGAATCGAGCCCGCAGGCGACTTCGAACAGATGCTCCACGACACCCTGACCGGCGAAGACGACGAAGGCTTCGAGGACTGTCGAGTCGAGCTCGGGAGCGCTGGCGGTGATGGCGGACATGGATTGTTCGACGGCGGAATGGAACCCGTCGACGTCGAGGTAGAGCTCGAACCGATTGCAGGTGGCCAGGGCAACCACCCCGCGCACGCCCGTGTTGGCCTTCAGCCGGTCGACGATGACCTCGGTCCGGCGGGAGAGGGTGGCGACAGCGTCAGCGGCAACCTGGTGATGACTGACTCCCGCGGCGAACAGTGGCACCGGGGCATCGTACCAAACCGTTGCCCAGCGATCTCAGGAGGCAGACGGCTTGCCGGGTGACGTGGTCGACGGCTTGGTCGGTGACGTGCCCGGCGGGCGCGACTCGTCGCCCTTCTTGGCCGGACGCCACAGGCCGAGTCCCAGGCCGAGCAGGAGCCCGCCGCCGGCAGCGAGGGACGCCGTGATGAGGACGTCGTTCAGCGGGCTGTAGAACGGCGTGCTGCGGTTGGCGTTCGCCACGGCATGCAGCTGGTTGATGTCGATGGCGTTCTTGGCCAGCATCACACCGCCTACCACCAGGACCA
>CAYUWV010000052.1:0-7442 GCA_964448385.1 uncultured Propionibacteriaceae bacterium
GCGCCGACGGTGTCACAATTACCCATACCAAGGGCGCCCGTCGGGCGACGGCGGACGCCGTCCGGTCGTGGACGGAGAGTGCCGTGGACGAGATCTATGAATCCCTGTGCAAGATTACGGTCGACGGTCGCGAGGTGGTCGTCGGCGAAGGGTTGACGATCCTCACCGCCCTGAAACACATCGGTGTTCCGGTGCCGTCGCTGTGCCACGACCAGCGGCTGGAACGCGCCAACGGCAACTGCGGCATGTGCGTCGTCGAAGTGGGCGGCGAGCGCCGTGAGGTGAAGGCGTGCCTGACCCCGGTGACGGCCGGGATGGAGATCCACACCCACTCAGCTGCCGTGGATGCCTACCGCAGGCTGCGTGTCGGGCAGTTGCTGTGCGACCACAATGCCGACTGCGAGCCGCCCTGCCAGCAGCGGTGCCCGGCCCACATCGACATCCAGCGCTACCTGGCGCTGGTGACCGACGGCAACTTCGAAGCTGCCGTCCGGGTCATCAAGGACCGCAACCCCTTCCCGTCCGTCTGCGGACGGGTCTGCCCGCATCCCTGCGAGGCGGATTGCCGCCGGAACCTGGTGGATGAGCCCGTCGGGATCAACTACGTGAAGCGGTTCGCCGCTGACTGGGACCTGTCCCGGCCGCAGCCGTGGATCCCCACCGTGGGGGACGCCACCGGCAAGCAGCTCGCCATCGTCGGTGCAGGGCCGTCTGGGTTGAGCGCGGCCTTCTATGCCGCTCTGGCCGGCCACGACGTGACCGTCTTCGAACGTCATCCCCTGCCCGGAGGCATGATGCGCTACGGGATTCCGGAGTATCGGTTGCCGAAGGCCACCCTCGACGCCGAGATCGGCATCATCGAGTCGATGGGCGTCAAGATCGTCTGCTCCAAGGCGCTGGGAACCCACCTGAGGCTGGAGGACCTGCAACGCGACTTCGATGCCGTCTACCTGGCCATCGGTTCGTGGACCCCCACGCCGCTGCACCTCGACGGGGAGAACGCCGATGGCGTGGTACCCGGGATCCGCTACCTCGAGCAGGTGGTCAAGGGCACCGATCCCGAACCCGGGCACACCGTGGTGGTGGTCGGTGGCGGCAACACAGCGATCGACTGCGCCCGCACCGCGCTTCGCCGGGGCGCCGGGCAGGTCATCCTGCTCTACCGTCGCACCCGGGACGAGATGCCGGCAGAACCGCACGAGGTGACTGACGCCGCCGCCGAAGGCGTCCAGCTACGCTTCCTGGCCGTCCCCAGCGCCATCGTGGCCGAGCCGGACGGCATCCGGCTGCGGTGCCTGGAAATGGAACTCGGCGAGCCCGACCGGTCGGGTCGGCGTCGGCCGATCCCGATCGAGGGCAGTGATTTCGAGCTGTCGGCATCGCTGGTGATCGCGGCCGTGGGCCAGAGCACGAACGCGCAGTTCCTGTACAACGACCTCCCCGTCCAGCTCAACAAGTGGGGTGACATCGGCATCGACGGCTCCACCATGCAGACCTCGGAGCCCAAGATCTTCGCCGGCGGCGACTGCGTCACCGGCCCTGCGACGGTGATCCAGGCGGTTGCCGCCGGACGGCACGCTGCCTGGGCCATGGACCAGTTCGTCACCAAGGGTTACGTCCGGGGTGAGCCGGCGACCTACAACTGCAGCCGTGGCTCGCTGGAGGACCTGCCGCGGGACGAGTTCGAACAGCTGCCCAAGCTGGCGAGGAATTCGATGCCGGCACTCGAGGCGTTGACCCGCAAGGAGGGGTTCGCCCAAGTCGAGCTCGGCTATTCCGAGGTCCAAGCGCGGGCCGAGGCGGCCCGCTGCCTGCGCTGCGGCTGCAAGGCCCGGTTCGTCTGTAGCCTGCGCAAGGTCGCGACCGGCGAAGGGGTGACCTACGTCCAGCCGCTCCACGAGCGTCCCTACCTCCCGATCGTCAGGGACCACCCGTTCATCGTCCGCGACCACAACAAGTGCATCTCGTGTGGACGGTGCGTGGCCGCCTGCGCGGAGATCGAGGGACCGGCGGTGCTCGCCTACCAGTTCCGCCACGGCCAGTTGACGGTCGGGACGCACGACGGCCGGCCGCTGATCGAGACCGACTGCATCTCGTGCGGCCAGTGCGTCACCTCCTGCCCGACCGGCGCCCTGGACTACATCCGGGAACGGCCGGATGTCTTCATCGCCATCAACGACCCCAAGAAGGTGGTGGTTGGCTTCGTCGCCCCGGCGCCGCGCACGGTGATCGCCTCCCGGTTCGGGATTCCCGCCCAGGAGGCCACCGCGTTCACCGCCGGCCTGATGCGGAGGATCGGCTTCGACAAGATCTTCGACGTCTCCTTCGCCGCGGACCTGACGATCCTCGAGGAGGCCACCGAGTTCCTCACCCGGGTCACCACCGGCGGCGTGCTGCCCCACTTCACATCCTGCTGCCCGGGTTGGGTGAACCTGGTCGAGCGGCGCTATCCCGATCTGATCCCGCACCTGTCCACCTGCAAGTCGCCGCAGCAGATGATGGGTGCCACGGTGAAGAGCCACTTCGCGCGCACCTACGGGGTGAGCCTTGACGACCTGTACGTGGTGTCGATCATGCCCTGCCTGGCGAAGAAGTACGAGGCCGCGCGTCCCGAGTTCGCTCCCGGTGGGATCAGGGACGTGGACGCGGTGCTGACCGCCACCGAATTCCTGGAGATGGTCGACATGGTGCGGATCGACTCGAGCGAGGTGACACCGTCCGGCTTCGACGAGCCGTACCAGCGGGTGACGGGTGCGGGCGTGCTGTTCGGTGCCTCCGGTGGCGTGGCTGAAGCGTCCCTGCGGATGGCGGTGCAGCAACTGACCGGCGAACGCCCGGTTGAGCAGCTGGAATACCACGAGGTTCGCGGCTTCGAAGGACTGAAGGAAACCACTATCACCGTGGGTGACCTCGCGGTGCGGCTCGCGGTGATCTCCGGACTCAACAACGCCGAACCGCTGGTCAAGCGGGTGCTGGCCGGTGAGGATGTCGGCTACGACCTGGTCGAGATCATGGCCTGCCCGGGCGGGTGCATCGGTGGTGCGGGGGTTCCGGAAGCGGTGCGGGCCGGCGAGTTGGCGGCCAGGCAGAAGGTCCTCGTCGAGATCGATCGGACCAGCGAGTACCGCAAGTCGCAGGACAACCCGGACGTGATCCGGCTGTACCAGGAGTTCTACGGCGAGCCCAACTCCGAGACGGCCCACCACCTGCTGCACACCAGCTATCGGCCCTTCCGGTCGGCCTCGACAGCCGGGGTGAGCGGACGCGAGTAGGTTTCGGCGGTCAACCAGGCGGCTGCCGCTGCCAGCAGCAGGCAGCCGGCGCCGAAGCCTGCGACGGGCAGCCACCCTTGGGGCCCCGGGCCTTCCAGAGAGGTCATGATGGCCGGGGCGAAGCCGACCACGATCATCCCGAGTTGCCCACCCAACGCGGCTCCCGAGTAGCGCACCTGCGTCGGGAACAGTTCGGCGAACCAGGCGGCGCTGGTGGCGTTGGCTGCCGACCACGCCGCCAGCATGGCTGCCGAGCCCAAGCCGACCAGCAGCAGGTTGCCTGAACCCAGGGCCGGAAGGTAGGCGAAGTACAAGGCGGCGGCCGCCACGCAGGAGCCGATGAACACCGGACGCCGTCCGATCCGGTCGGACAGGCGTGCCCACATCGGCTGCAGCACCAGTCCCAGCGCGGTGACCACAGAGATCATCGCCAGATAGGCGCCGGCGGAGGTGCCGCGGGTGGTGGCGAAGCTCAGACCGTAGACGTTCAGGACGGCGCCGCCGACGGCGAACAGGGTGCCGACCGCGACCGCGAGCACTTGCCGCCAGTGCCCGGCGACGGCCCGCGCCACCGGGGCCTTGGCGCGTCCGCCGGAGGCTGCGAGGTCGGTGAAGAGGGGGGTCTCGGCAACCGAGCGGCGGATCACCAGCGCGACCAGCATCAGGGGGCCCGCCACCAGGAAGGGAAGTCGCCAACCCCAGGCGAGCAGGCTCGGCTGCGGCAGCCACACCACCCACAGGAACGCCAACTTGCCCAGCAGGGTGCCCAGCGAGGTGCCCTGCATCGTCCACGCCGCATAGCGGTTCCGCTCGCCGGCGGGGGCATGCTCCAGCGACAACGCGTTGGAGCCGGCCTGCTCGCCGCCGGCCGACAACCCTTGGAGCAGGCGCAGGAGCAACAACAGAACCGGAGCCGTCGCGCCGATGGCCGCATAGCCGGGGAGCAACCCGATCGCCGTCGTCGACGCCCCCATCAGCGTCACCGACCAGACGAGCGCGGCGCGTCGTCCGGCCCGGTCTCCGATGTGGCCGAACAGCACCGCACCCAACGGACGGGCGACGAACGCGCTGCCAAAGGTGAGGAAGGCGGCCATCGTCCCGGCGGCCGCTCCCAGGGGAGCGAAGAATACCGGGCCGAGGAACAGCGCCGAGGCGGTCGCGAACAGGGTGAAGTCGTAATACTCCACGGCGCTGCCCATCAGCGCCGAACTGGCGGCGCGTTTCGCCATCGACGGGGCGGTTGGGCTGGCTCCCATGGCCCCAGCCTAAGCCGGTGACTGGGTCGGAGCCGGGATTATGGCTCAGGCACCTGCCCGGCTCCCCGCCAGGGAGTCGGACGCGGGGCTAGTCTGCTCAGCGACGCTGGAGTGCACAACCCGAAACGGCGAGGGAGCACCATGAGGATTGTCCTGGCCCCCGACTCCTTCAAGGAGTCGATGTCAGCCGTTGCGGCGGCCGCGGCGATGGCGCGTGGGGTGCGACGCGTCCTGCCCGAGGCGGTGTGCCTGGAAGTCCCGATGGCTGACGGGGGCGAGGGCACCACCGAGGCGCTGCTCGCCTCAGCCGGGGGAGTCTGGCGTCCGGCCGCGTGCCGGGACTCGCTGGGTCGCCCCCTTGAAGCCGGCTACGGGTCGTTGCAGAACGGTGCTGCGGTGATCGAGGTGGCCAGCGCCGTTGGGCTCGGTCTCATCGCCCCTGACGAGCGTGACGTCATGCGCTCGAGTTCGCTGGGCGTGGCCGACCTGGTCCTCGCGGCTCTGGACGCGGGCGCCGAGCACCTCATCGTCGGACTCGGCGGGTCGGCGACCACCGATGGTGGTGCCGGCCTGCTGGCGGGGTTGGGTGCCGCGCTCCTGGATGAGTACGGGCGCCCCGTCGAACCACACCCCCTCGGACTGGCCCGGCTGGCCACGGTGGATCTGACCGGGCTCGATCCGCGGCTGGCCCGGTTGCGGATCGAGTTGGCCTGCGACGTGACGAACCCGTTGCTCGGGTCGCAGGGGTCCGCCGCCGTCTTCGCTCCCCAGAAGGGAGCCAGTGCCGAGCAGGTTCCGGTGTTGGACGCCACCCTGGAGCGGTTGGCAGATGCGTGCGTGGCCGCCGGCACGGACGACGTCCGAGCGCTTGCCGGCGCGGGGGCCGCCGGCGGTCTGGGGGCGGCCTTCCTGATGCTCGGGGCGGTCATGCGCCGCGGGGTGGAGGTGGTCGCCGAGGCTGCCGGGCTGGATGCCGCCGTGGCCATGGCCGACCTGGTGCTCACCGGCGAGGGCTCCCTGGACGAGCAGACGCTGTCGGGCAAGACCCCGGCGGGAGTAGCTGAGGTCGCGGGCCGCTACGGGGTTCCGGTGATCGGCTTCGCGGGCCGGCTGGCTCCAGGGGCCGAGGATCTCGTCCATCACGGGTTCGCCGCGGTCGTTCCGATCCTGCGAGGGGTGAGTGACCTCCCAACCGCGCTGGCCGCGGGGGAGCAGAATCTCGAACTGGCCGTCGAGACGACCATGCGGCTGATGATGGTTCAGTTCTCGCTCCGGGGCGCCTGAGGCGGTCAGCAATTCTTGGAGTATCCCGGGGGGACAATGTCCGTTTCGTGTTGGCCAATGCCACCTGGTCGTCACCGACGGGCCAGGAATCGCGTTCGCTAACAATCCAACCGGGGCAACGTACCCGTTCCCGCACACCCTGTCGCCGCCGCTGCCTTCGATGCTGGCCGGTTGCGGCCCGCGCGGGGGCATCCGTCCTTGTCTACGGCAGTTTGCGGCCCGTTGGGCAGCCACCGCGGGGTTGAAGGTTAACCACATGCCCACCGCCGATGATGTGGGTTCGCGCAACTGGTGTGATGCCTGCGTCACCAGCTTCGGCCGGTGATGCCAGAACCCCGTCCCGCTACGTGTTGGATCGCACAGAAACGGGCATCCGATGGTTGGTTTGTGACCTTCCGAAAAGTGGTTCCGCGTGGGTTTACGGTGCGTTACAGTCGCGTTTGGCTACCCAGCTACATTCCGCCACAATCAGAAAGGCTCTGCATGAATCTCAAACGAGTGGCAGCGCTCTGGCTCGCAATCCCGCTCCTGGCGTCCTGCGCTTCGGGCACGCCCGCCGCTTCCGGCTCGGCTTCCGGCGCCCCCGCCGGCGACATCATTGTCGGCCTGATCACCAAGACCGAGACAAACCCCTTCTTCGTGAAGATGAAGGAAGGCGCGCAGGCCAAGGCGACCGAACTCGGCGCCAAGCTGATGACCGGTGCCGGCGCCAAGGATGGCGACAACGAGGGCCAGGTCACGGCGATGGAGAACATGATCAACGCCGGTGCCAAGGGCATCCTGATCACCCCGAGCGACACCAAGGCCATCGTTCCGTCCATCCAGAAGGCGCGTGAGAAGGGCGTCGTGGTGATCGCTCTCGACACCGCGACCGATCCGCAGGACGCGGTTGACGCACTGTTCGCGACCGACAACTTCGCCGCCGGCACGCTGATCGGCCAATGGGCCGCCAAGGCCATGGCCGGTAAGACCCCCGTCATCGCGACGCTCGACCTGGCTCCTGGCATCACCGTGGGCGCACAGCGTCACAACGGCTTCCTGCAGGGCATGGGCCTGGCCAGTGGCCTGACTGGCACCACCACTGACCTCGCCACCGCCAAGGAGGTCGTCTGCGCTCAGGACACCCATGGTGACCAGACCGAGGGCCAGACCGCGATGGAGAACTGCCTGAGCAAGAACGCCGACATCAACCTCGTCTACACCATCAACGAGCCCGCAGCCTTCGGCGCCTTCACCGCGCTCAAGAACGCCGGCAAGGACAAGGACGTCACCATCGTCTCCGTCGACGGTGGCTGCCAGGGCGTGCAGGGCATCGTGGACGGCAAGATCGCGGCCACGTCGCAGCAGTACCCGCTGAAGATGGCCTCGATGGGTGTCGAGGCGGTCGTGAAGTTCGCCAAGGAGGGCGTCAAGCCGTCCGGTTACACCGACACCGGCGTGACCCTGATCACCGACAAGGCGCAGGCCGGCGTTGACAGCAAGGACTCCACCTACGGACTTGCCAACTGCTGGGGCAACAAGTAATCCGACCATCCCGGTGGCGGGGCCCCCCGGCCCCGGGGGTGGGGCCCCCCCCCCACAAAAGCCGGGGGCCCCAAGGGCGGCCGGCCGGGCGCCCCCCAACCCCCCC
>CAYUWV010000052.1:7452-13703 GCA_964448385.1 uncultured Propionibacteriaceae bacterium
CAACAATTAATCCTACCAACCGGGGGGCGGCAACCCCTGACCTGGGGTTGCCGCCACCAGCCCAAGAAAGGCCTGTGACCTCATGAGCTCAGTGCAGAGCACCACGATCGACCAGCGGCCCAGTTTCGCCAAGGTCCTGCTCAAATCGCCGATCCTCGGGCCGGTCGCGGCCCTGCTGATAGCTAGCATCTTCTTCGCCGTGATGAGCCCTCGCTTTCTCTCCGGCCCCAACTTCTCCCTGATCCTGCAGCAGGTGATGGTCGTCGGCGTGTTGGCCATCGGCCAGACCCTGGTGATCATCACCACCGGTATCGACCTGTCGAACGGCATGGTCATGGCTCTGGCCGGCGTCCTGCTGGCCAGTTTTGCTGCGCAGCGGGGCCTCAACCCGTGGCTGGCGATCGTGCTCGGTCTCGTCGTCGCCATGGCCTTCGGCATGCTGAACGGCAGCTTGGTCACCGGCGTCGGATTGCCCGCGTTCATCGTGACGCTGGGCACCATGAACATCGCCTACGCCTTGACCCGGATCTACACCACCGCCACGATCGCTGGGCTGCCCAAGGAGCTCACCTTCCTGGGCGAGACGTTCAACATCGCTGGGACGGCGATCGCCAATGGCACGATCCTGATGCTCTTCTTGTACGCCGTCACGTGGTTCCTGCTGAAGTACACCCCCGCCGGACGTTCGGTCTACGCGGTGGGCGACAACGTCGAGGCCGCGCGCCTGGCAGGCATCAACACCAAGCGCGTGCTGCTCGGGGTGTACACCTTCGCCGGACTCACCTACGGCATCGCAGCGGTACTCCAGGTCGCCCGAACCGGCGTGGGCGACCCGCAGGCCGGCCAGACGTCCAACCTGGACAGCATCACCGCCGTCGTCCTCGGCGGGACCAGCCTCTTCGGTGGCCGCGGCAGCATCGTGGGCACCCTCATCGGCGCCCTGATCGTCGGTGTCTTCCGCAACGGCCTGCAGTTGCTGGGCGTCGAGTCGACCTACCAGGTGCTGATCACGGGCATCCTGGTCATCGCGGCGGTTTCGGTCGACCAGCTCACCCACCGCAAGTGACGACGGGGGTGAGCCAGATGACCACCAAAGCCCCCGGACGGGTGCTGCTGGAAATGAAGGGGATCGGGAAGTCGTTCCCCGGTGTGAAAGCCCTCGAGGGGGTGAACCTCACCATCCGTGAAGGTCAGGTCCACGCCCTGCTCGGCGAGAACGGCGCGGGCAAGTCGACGCTGATCAAGATCCTGTCGGGCGCCTACATCCGGGACGAGGGGGAGATCTTCTTCGACGGCAAACCGGCCGACATCAAGGCACCCTCCGATGCCGAAGGGTTGGGCATCTCAACGATCTACCAGGAGTTCAACCTCGCTCCGAACATGACGATCGCCGAGAACATCTTCCTCGGGCACTTGCCCACCAAGGGCGGGCGGATCGACTGGGCGACGGTCAAGACGAAGTCTCGCGAGTTGCTCGACAGCCTCGACGTGAGCCTGCCGGTGGACACGATGACCGGCACCCTCTCCGTGGCGCAACAACAGATGGTCGAGATCGCCAAGGCGCTGAACCGGAACACCCGCATCCTGATCATGGACGAGCCGTCGGCAGTCCTCAGCGAGAAGGACATCGAGAACCTGTTCTCGGTGGTGCGCCGGTTGCAGGCCGCGGGAATCGGCATCATCTACATCTCGCACCGGTTGAAGGAGATCTTCGAACTCGCCGACGAGGTGACCGTCCTCAAGGATGGACGCTATGTCGACACCAAGTTGGTCTCCGAGGTCGACATGGACGACCTGGTGAAGCTGATGATCGGGCGCGACCTGGCTGACGTCTACCCGAAGCCGAAGGCAACGCCCGGTGAGGTCGTGCTGGAGGCGTCACACCTGGCCCAAGCCCATCTGGCCAAGGACGTCAGCTTCACCCTGCGTGCCGGCGAGATCATCGGTTTCGCGGGGATCACCGGCTCGGGACGCACGGAGGTCGCCCGGGTCATCTTCGGTGCGGACAAGCCGACGGCCGGAGAGATGAAGTTGCTCGGCAAGCCGTATCGGCCGTCGTCGCCGCGGGACGCGATCAACCAGGGAGTCGCCCTGGTGACCGAGGACCGCAAGCGGCAGGGGTTGCTGCTGAAGCTGCAGGTCTACTTCAACACCACTGTCTCCGGACTGGACCGGCTCACCAAGTTCGGCCTGCTGCAACTCAAGGACGAACAGACGCTGGTCAAGAAGTGGATCCAGGATCTGCGGATCAAGACGCCGTCGCCGGAGTTCATGGTGGTCAACATGAGCGGTGGCAACCAGCAGAAGGTGATCCTGGCTCGCTGGTTGAGCCTGGGCATCAAGGTGTTCATCCTGGACGAACCGACCCGCGGCATCGACGTCGGCAGCAAGGCCGAGATCTACCAGATCATGGCCGACCTGGCTGAGCAGGGGGTGGCGATCATCATGATCTCCTCCGAACTGCCCGAGGTGCTGGGCATGAGCGACCGGGTGATGGTGATGCGGGAAGGCCGGATCGTGAAGGAACTGAGTCGCGCCGAGGCCTCCGAAGAGACCGTCATGCACTACGCCGTAGGCCACGACGAGGCAAGCGCCGAGTGACCCATGGCCCGTGTTGAATCAGCTGATCCGACCGCACTCGCCGCCCGGCTGCTCGCCCGGGCGGCGGGTGCGTCCCGCCTCGTCGTCGGCGTCTGCGGTGCCCCGGGCGCCGGCAAGTCCACGTTCGCCGGGATGCTGATCGACGAGCTCAACTCCGCTCAGGAGGGGGCGGCCGTCGTCGTGCCGATGGACGGCTTCCACCTCGCGCAGTCGGTGATCGCTGCCGACGACCGGGCCACCCGTCGCGGTGCGCCCGACACCTTCGACCCGGACGGCTACGCAGCCCTGCTGCACCGCCTGCGCAGCAACACCGACGCGATCGTGTATGCCCCGGAATACCGCCGCGAGATCGAGGATCCGGTCGCTGGAGCGATCGGCGTCCCGCAGGCCTGCCCGATCGTGATCACCGAGGGCAACTACCTGCTGCACCCCGAGCCGGCCTGGCGTCGGGTGCGTGAACAACTCGACGAGGTGTGGTTCCTCGAGGCGCCGGACGAGACGGTGCGGGTCGACCGGCTGATCGAACGCCATGAGCGCTTCGGGAAGGCCGCCGATCACGCCAGGGCCCACGTGCTGGGATCGGACGAGCGCAACGCGGCCCTGGTGGCGTCGCATCGCGATTCCGCCGACCTGGTGCTGCGCTGGCCCACCTGGTAGCGCCTCGCGGCACCCCGGATTCTCCGGTGACCAGGATGGTCTTACCCCTGGCCATCGGAGGACCATCCCAGGGTCGGACCACAGCTCGAATTCAGGCGGTTCGGCTTCATCTGGCACCCTTGCTGTCATGAGTGGTCTCTTCTCCTCGCGGCCTTCCGGCGAACCGTGGTTCCGCCTCGGGCGCCTTGAGGTGACCACGGTGATGTTCGTCGTGCTGGCGGTGGTGGTCTCTTGGCTCGCGTGGGTGATCGTGCCGTCGCTGCCTTCGCTGTTGTACTACTCCCCCGAAGCGGTGGCGACCGGTCAGGTCTGGCGCCTGGTGACGTGGCCGTTCGCGGAGGGTCTGACGCTCTGGGGTGTGCTGACCCTGTTCTTCTTCTGGTACTTCAGCACCGAACTGGAGAACCTGATCGGCCGGAACCGGATGGTCTGGTTGCTGCTGGGCTTGTGGGCGAGTGTGACGGCGGCGACAACGTTGACGGCGTTGCTGCTGGGCGGGGGCGGCGTGCTGGCCGGCTTCAACCTCGTCGAGTTCGTGGTGCTGCTGCTGTGGATCGCGGAGTATCCGCACCGCAAGTTCTTCTTCGGAATCCCGGCCTGGGTGATCGGGGCTGTGCTGATCGGGGTGCAGGCCTTGGGCATGCTCGCCTCCCGCAGCGGGAGCGCGCTGTTGAGCCTGCTGTTGAGCGTGGTCCTGGTATCGCTGGTGGCCAAGCGGGTCGGTCTGCTGAGGGAGTACGCCTGGATCCCCGGTGGACGCGCCCCCGGGCGGCCTTCACGGCCCCGGGCCCCCCGAGTCTCACGGAGCCGGGTGCGCGCTGAGCGCCGCACGCTGTCGGATCAGGAACAACTCGACGCGCTGCTCGACCAGATCAACGACAAGGGGATCCACAGCCTCAGCGCCGCCCAGCGCCGCGAGTTGCTGCGCCTGCGGGCTCGGCTTCGCCAGGGCTGAGGGAGCCCGGTCAGGAGCGGGCCACCGCCGCCAGGATGGACGCCTGCGCGTCCCCGGCAGTCGCGGGCAGCAGCGGAATGCCCATCGTGGCCATCACCTGGACCATGCCAGGACCCATGTGGTCGACCACGACCGCCTCGATCGCGTGGTCCTTGAGGAAGCGGACGATGCGGGCGTGGTGGGACCCGTGGCTGCCTGCGTCGTGGGACTCGTCCCAGCCCACCTCATGGATCTGCCAGGCGGTCACCTCTCCCGCGTTGACCTCGGCCACTCCGATCCAGTGGGCCCGTCCCCAGGCGGCGGCGGAGAGTCCTTCGGCGGTGACTGGTGTGGCGACGATCATCGGGTGCTCCTGAGATGAGGACGGTGTTCCCGCCATCCTAAGGACCCGGTCCTCTGGGCCAGCCCCTCGCTGAGACGCGCTGGCGGGGCGCCACGGGAGTTGACCCCCCGCACAGGTCAAACGCAGCGGGCGCCGTCCAAGGTGTAGCGGAGGCTGGACAGCACGACGAACTGGTCACGACCAGGCTCGACGCCGGTTGCCACCGATCCGCCTTCCACGCGGCGAACCTCGCCCTTCGTCAGCCGGACGGGCTGCTCTGGGACCAATGAACCCTGGTGTCGAACAGGTAGGTGACCTCTTGGTCAGGGCATTCGTGCCGCGAGGCGGTGGCACGCAGACTAGGAGGTTTGCCGACGGCACCAGCCTCGGGTCCTCCAGCCCGCGGCAATTGTCCGATCCGACCCCGAGGCGCAACGTGAGGGGGTAGTCTCCATGACTGACCGACGGTCAGTCGGTCAGGTGGCGAGTCTGGGGGCTTGGTCTCATGACCCGGGTGACGAAAGCGCCTGAAGTGCGGCGCGAGGAGCTGCTCGACGTCGCCTTCGACCTGTGTCGCACCCAAGGGTTCGAATCGATGAGTGTCGAGCAGGTCGCCCAGGCGGCGGGCGTCGCCAAGGGCACCTTCTACCACTACTTCACCTCCAAGGCCGATCTGCAACTGCAGCTGGTGCAGCGGTTCGGTGACTCGCTGTTCGCCCACATGTCGGCCCGGCTTGCCACCGCCACTGGTAACGCGGTCGACCGCACCCGGGCGCTGATGCAGTCGGCGACCGAATACAAGCAGGCTGAACGGTTCAATCTGGCCTATGCCGCGTTCCTCTACCGGGAAGAGAACTTCGCCCTCCGTCACCGGGTGTACGCCTCCTGGCGGGAGCAGGCGAGACTGGTGCTGCTGCCGGTCATTCACGACGGGGTGGCCGATGGCTCCCTGTCGGTGGCGGACCCCGAGGGAGCGGCCGACATCGTGTTGCTGCTGTGGTTCGATGCCGCCGACCACCTCTGGAACCGTGCGCTGGCTGCTGCGGACGCCGACGCCTTCGCTGACGTGATGGTGGCCGGGGCAGCCGCCATCTTGCAGGCCCAGGAACGCATCCTGGGAGCTCCCGACGGGAGTTTCGCCGTCCCCATCGCACCCCAAGCCTTGGCCGTCATCAAGGCGCTCCACTCCCAGCTGCAGGAGAGCCGGCCATGAAGAAGAAGGCCATTGTCGCGAGCGGCATCGCCGTGGCCGCCGTGCTGGCTCTGGGCGGCGGCTACCTGTGGTCGATCGCCAACACCCGCACCCAGGTCGGCACGGCGGTGGCGGCCGTGGCACCGATGAGCATCACCGTCAGCGCCTCCGGCGCCGTCGTGGCAGCTCACTCCACCGGGATCTATCCGCCCACGGCGGGCACGCTCTCCTCGGTGAAAGTCCGCGACGGCGATGCTGTGGCGGCAGGTGCCGTGCTGGCGGTGATGGACCGTGGTCCGCTCAAACTGGCCGTCGCCGAGGCCCAGGCCGCGCACACAGCGGCTCGTGCCCAATTGGAGGCGGTTGACAACGGGGTGCCCGGCGCGATCGAGCGAGCCGCGGCCAATGCCGCGCTGTCCGCGGCACGTTCCCAGGTGGACACGGCACGCAAGAACTACGCCGATTATCGCGATGAGTACGAGGACGCGCTCACCGACGATGAGGAAGACCTGATGAAGCCCACG
>CAYUWV010000053.1:0-13603 GCA_964448385.1 uncultured Propionibacteriaceae bacterium
TACCAGGACCCGCTCGAGGTTGCGGACCTCATCGGAGAGCTCGGCATCACCCCGTTCGCGAGCACGCCCTACCGTCGGCTCTCCGGCGGCCAGCAGCAACTGGTGAACCTGGCCGGCGCCCTCATCGGACGGCCGCGGCTGGTCTTGCTGGACGAGCCGACCGCAGGGCTTGACCCCCATGTCCGTCACCAGGTCTGGCAGCTGATCACTCGGTTGCGGGCTGCCGGGGTGGCGGTGCTGCTCACCACCCATGCCATGGACGAAGCCGAGCAGCTCGCCGACCGGATCGTGATGCTGGACGGCGGACGCGTGGTGGCTCAGGGCACCGTGGCCGAACTGACCACCGACGGCAGCCTGGAACGCCTCTTTCTCACCCTGACCCGGCCGGGTGGCGCCGCGTGAGCGTGCTGAACCTGACCCCCGCGGGAGTGGCCGCGCCCCAGTGGCGCCGCATCGTCCGACACGGATGGCTGGAATTGCGACTGACCGTCCGCAACGGCGAACAACTGCTGCTCGCCCTGGTGATCCCCATCGGCCTGGTGCTGGCCAACGCTTCACTTGGCGACCGCTTCGGGCCTGCGGACGGCACCTTCCCGGCTTCAGTCATCGCGCTCGGCCTCTGGTCGACCGGGTTCACGTCGCTGGCCATCATGACCGGCTTCGAGCGTCGCTACGGGGTGCTCGAGCGCCTCGCCGCCACCCCGCTGCGTCACGGCGATCTGTTGGCCGGCAAGGCGCTGTCGACGTCGCTGCAGGCGGCCGGACAGGGCACCATCGTGACCCTGGTCGCGCTGGTTGCCGGCTGGGCCCCCCGCCCGACGCCACTCCAGACGCTGGTCGCCGCGGCTGCGATCCCGCTGGGGCTGATCGGCTTCGCCGGCCTCGCCCTCGCCCTGGCCGGTCGCGCTTCGGCCGAGCTGACGCTGGCGCTGTCCAACCTGGTCTACCTAGCCGGCGCGGCAGGCGGCGTCCTCGTCCCACTGGCTGCGTATCCGCTCTGGGCCCAGCCCATCCTGGCACTGCTGCCCACCGCCGCCCTCGCCGAGATCCTGCGCGCCTGGGCCGCCGGACGCACCGACCCCGGCGGCCTGCTGATCCTGGTGTGCTGGGCCGTCGCCGGCCTGGTCCTGGCTCGAAAGGTGTTCCGATGGACCTCGTGAGTTCCCCCACCGCGCTGAAGCGCTGGACGCTGGCCTCCCTGGTCAGCAACATGGGCTTGATCGTGACGGGGGGCCTGGTACGCGTCACCCAATCCGGCCTGGGCTGCAGCACCTGGCCGCAATGCGAGCCGGGGTCCTACGTCCCGCATCCCGAGGCCGGGGGCCACGCCTTCATCGAATTCGGCAATCGGCTGCTCACCTTCGTTCTGGTGGCGGTCGCGATCGGCACCCTGGTGGCGGCCTGGCGGGCGAGGGATCCCGGGGGCCGGCCCCGGAAGCGGCTGCGCGTGCTGGCCTTGTGCGCCGCGGCCGGCATCCCCGCGCAAGCGGTGATCGGAGGCTTCTCGGTCTTGACGAGCCTGAACCCGTGGGTGGTCGGGGCCCACCTGCTGCCGTCGATCGCCTTGATCGTGGTGTCGGTGGCCATGCTTCACGAGGCCCACGGGCTTACCCCGGATGCCAGAGCCAGCACGCTCGCACGCCGGGTGGCGCTCGGGGTGTTCGTCCTCGGCATGGTGGTGATGGTGCTCGGCGCGGTGGTCACCGGGGCCGGCCCGAACTCCGGGGACGGCGGGGCCGCCCGTAACGGGCTCAACCTGGAGGCCGTCGCGCGCGTCCACTCCCTGTCGGTGTGGGCGCTCATCGCCGGCACGGTCGTGTTGCTCATCCTCGCCCGAGGCACCATCAAGACCTGGCGTGCGGCCATCGTCGTGGTGGTCGTCGAAATCCTGCAGGGCATCATCGGCTACGCCCAGTACTTTCTCGGCCTGCCAGCGTGGCTCGTCGTCGCTCACATGGCAGGAACGGCCCTGTTCACCGCCGCGGTGAGCCACCTGCTGCTGGTCACCCGCTCACCGGGGGATCCCGGCGGCGCTCACCGGTGAGCCACTGCCTTCTCGCCCGGGTTCAGAAGACCAGCGGGTCGATCGCGGCGGCGATGAACACCACCGCAAGGTAGCTGTTGGAGAGGTGGAACAGGCGCATCGGCTTCAGCGCCGCGTCCTCCAGCCCGGCTCGTGCCCGCACCAGCAACGCGACGGCTTCCGCGATCATGGCCAGACCGGCGACGGCGGCGACGACCGGGTACAGCCAGCCGGTGCCGGCCACCGGCCACAGCAGCAGGCTCACCGCCACGGTGAGCACCGTGTACGCCGCGATCCGCACTGCGACCGCCACGGGGGGCATGACCACCGGCAGCATCGGGACGTGGGCGCTGGCGTAGTCCTCCCGGTAGCGCAGGGCGAGCGCCCAGGTGTGCGGCGGGGTCCAGGCGAAGACGATGGCGAACAGCACCAGTGGTGGCCACGCGATCGACCCCGTGACGGCCGTCCAGCCGATCAGCGGGGGGAAGCAACCAGCAATCCCTCCCCACACGATGTTCTGGGTGGTTCGGCGCTTCAGGGCCATGGTGTACACGAACACGTAGTAGAGGTTCGCCAGAAGGGCCAAGCCAGCCGAGAGCCAGTTGGCCCCGAACCCGAGGATCAGGGTCGAGGCGATCCCGAGCACCACTCCGAAGGCGAGGGCGTGCGGTTTCGCCACCTGCTCGCGCACCATCGGACGGCGGCGGGTGCGTCGCATCGTGGCATCGATGTCGGCGTCGAGCACGGAGTTGAACACGTTGGCGCTACCCGCCGCGAGGGTGCCACCCACGAGCGTCGCGGCCACGAGCCCCAGCGGCGGGAATCCGCCAACGGCAAGGAACATGGCGGGCACGGTGGTGACGAGCAGCAACTCGATGATTCTCGGCTTGGCGAGGGCGACGTACGCTGCCACGACAGCACGGGGGCGCCCACGACCCGCGTCAGCGGTGGACACTGACTGCTCAAGGCTGACCGGAGTGTGCATGCGTGGAGCCGGCGTCCCTTCTCGCTGGTCTGAGCAGTGTAGACCGGAAACTGCTTCGGGTGCGATGACCGCCGTACCGGCTACAGTCTGGTGGTGCCCCGTGTTCCACCGGGGAGACGTAGCGCATCCAGGGAGGGCGATGACCGAGTCGTACCGCAATCCGCTTCGAGACTCGCTGGATCGCCGGCTTCCCCGCATGGCCGGGCCGTCCGCGCTGGTGATGTTCGGGGTTACCGGTGACCTGTCCCGTAAGAAGCTCCTGCCGGCCATCTACGACCTTGCCAACCGCGGGCTGCTGTCCCCCGGCTTCGGCTTGGTTGGATTCGCTCGCCGGGACTGGGCGGCCGAGCACTTCGCCGCGGTCGTCCGCGAGGCCGTCGAGGCGAACTGCCGGACACCTTTCCGCACCGACGTGTGGCAGCAGTTGCTTGAGGGCATCCGCTTCGTGCCCGGCGAACTGGACGACGACGAAGCCTTCGAGACCCTGGCTGCCACTCTGGCCGAGCTTGATCGTGCCCAGGGCACGGGGGGCAATCACGCGTTCTACCTGTCGGTCCCGCCGCGGGCCTTCGACACGGTCATCGGTCAATTGAATCGCCACGGCCTCGCCGGCAGTGCCACGCACGCAGACCCGGAGCGCTGGTCACGGGTGGTGATCGAGAAGCCGTTCGGCCACAACCTTGCCAGCGCCCAGGACCTGGAGCAGAAGGTCTCCGCCGCCTTTGACCCGGCGTCGGTGTTCCGGATCGACCACTACCTGGGCAAGGAGACCGTCCAGAACATGCTGGCCTTCCGGTTCGCCAACGAGTTGTTCGAGCCGATCTGGAACCGCACCTACGTCGACCACGTCCAGATCACGATGGCCGAGGACATCGGCATCGGCGGCCGTGCCGGCTACTACGACGGCATCGGGGCCGCCCGGGACGTCATCCAGAACCACCTGCTGCAACTGCTGGCGTTGACGGCCATGGAAGAGCCGACCTCGTTCGCGGCCGAGCAGCTCAGTGCCGAGAAGCAGAAGGTGCTGGCTGCCACCCGTCCGGCCCGTGACCTGGCGCGGGACTCCGTCCGCGGCCAGTACCTGGCCGGCTGGGCAGGCGGGCGCTACGTCAAGGGTTACCTGGACGAGGACGGCATTCCGCCCCAGTCGAATACCGAAACCTATGCCGCGATCCGCGTCGACATCGACAACCGACGGTGGGCTGGAGTGCCGTTCTACTTGCGGGCCGCTAAGCGAATGCCCCGGCGGGTGACCGAAGTGGCACTCCTGCTCAAGCCGGCACCGCACCTGCCGTTCGCCCGCACCGATTCTGCCGGTCTGAGTTCCAACGCCCTTGTGATGCGGATCCAGCCGGACGAGGGCATCACCCTGCGCTTCGGAGCGAAGGTGCCGTCGACCGGCATGGAACTGCGGGACGTGACCATGGACTTCGCCTACGGCAGGTCCTTCGCAGAATCCAGCCCCGAAGCCTACGAGCGGCTGATCCTCGACGTCCTGCTGGGGGATCCCCCGCTGTTCCCCCGACGCGAAGAGGTCGAATCGTCCTGGCAAATCCTGGATCCCGTGCTGGAGCACTGGGCTGCGGCCGACGACGCACCCCAGGGGTACGAATCCGGCTCGTGGGGACCGGACCTGGCCCGGGAGATGTTGGCCAGGGACGGACGGGTCTGGCGTCGACCGTGAGGAGCATCCAATGATCATCGACCTGCCCGACACCAGCGCCGCCGATATCGGGCAGCGCCTCCTCAGCGCCCGGTCGGCGGTGGGAATGGCCACCGGGCTGGTCTTCACGCTGATCGCGGTGGCCGAGGGCTGCAGCTACGACGAGGTGCTGGCTGCCTCCATCGAAGCCGGGCGCGAGCATCCGTCCCGGATCCTGGTGGTCACCAACGCCCCTGGCGAGACCCGGCTCGACGCCCAGCTCCGGCTGGGCGAAGACGTGCCCGGCGACATCATCTCGCTCGTCTTCCACGGCGATCTGGTCAAGCACCGCGCCTCGGTCTTGCTGCCGCTGCTGCTACCGGACTCGTCCGTGGTGGTCTGGTGGCCCGGCATGGCGCCGGCGGCTCCCGGCCTGGACCCGATCGGCAGCCTGGCGGTGCGCCGAATCACCGACGCCATGGGTGCCTTCGATCCGGTGGCCGCGCTGGTGGAACGCGCGCTGCATTACGCCCCCGGTGACCTCGACCTGAGCTGGACCCGCCTGACCAAATGGCGAGGCCTGCTGGCGGCGTCCCTCGACCACTACCGCGCGCCCGTTCGATCCGTTCAGGTCAGCGCGGCCCCCACGAACCCTGCCGGTCTGCTGCTGGCCGCTTGGCTGGACGACCGGCTGGGGGTTGAGGTGAGCCTGATCGACGACCCGAGCGGGATCGGTATCACGGGTGTCGTGATGCAGACGGCTGACGGTGAGATCCGGCTCACCCGGACGGATGGCACGATGGCTGCCTTCTCGGCCCCCGGGCTTCCCCGGCGGCTGGTCGCCCTCCCCCGACGACACCTCAACTCGTTGATCACCGAGGAGTTGCGACGTCTGGACGAGGATGCCGCCTACAGTGCAACCATGGCCCGATTGGCCGGACGGTGGCGCGCCAGCGATCCCCGACCATCCGAGGAGTGTTCATGAAACCGACGCCACGCGTGCTGCGGTACCTCGACGCCGACGACCTCGCGGACGGGGCGGCCAACCGCCTGCTGGACGCGCTGATCGGCTTTCAAGCTGATGGACGCATCGCCCAGCTGTGCCTCACCGGCGGACGGATCGCGCTGCGGATGTACGCCCGGCTCGGACGGCTGGTGGCCGGTTCCAAACTCGACCCGGGCCGCCTCGAACTGTGGTGGGGTGACGAGCGGTTCGTCCCCACCGATGATCCGGACCGCAACGCCGGCCCGGCACTGGCCACCCTGGCAGGCCACTTCCCGCTCGACCCGGCCCGAACCCATCCGATGCCGGCCGCGGACGGCGTGGTGGACGCGGCGGCCTCAGCCGCCACCTACGCCAAGGAGCTGGGCAGCACCCGGTTCGACCTGTGCCTGCTGGGCATGGGCCCGGACGGACACATCGCCTCGATCTTCCCCGGGCACCCATCGGAGGAGCCTGCCGGACAGCTCGTGATCGGGGTGAGCGATTCGCCCAAGCCGCCGGAGGAACGAATCAGCCTGACGACGCGGGCTATCAACCGGTCTGGCGAAGTATGGTTCCTGGTCAGTGGCGAGGACAAGGCTGAGGCCGTGGCACTCGCTCTCGCCGGGGACCAGACGCTCCCGGCAGCCCGGATTCACGGCCACCATGCCACGGTGTGGCTGGTGGATCAGGCGGCTGCCTCAGGCTTGCCCTACTTCGAGTGTTCGATGCAGGGCCTCAGTAGATAACGTCGCCGTTCGCGCGGCGTGCCCGGAGCGCCTCGAGCGCCTCGGACAGAATCGCGACAGCTTCGGCGTCCGTCCGGCGCTCCTTCACGTAGGCCAAGTGCGTCTTGTACGGCTGGATCTTGGGCGGAGGTGGCGGGTTCTCGGAGTCAAGGTTCGCGGGCAGCCCGCACCGGGGGCAGTCCCAGGTCTCTGGTACAACCGCGTCGGCGGCGAAGGCCGGACGGGTCTCGTGACCGTGGGAGCAGAAGTACGACACGTACAGCCGCGGCACGGAATCACCCCGTTCAGCCTCGCCCATCGGACCGGCGCCAACCCGGCTGCCGCGAATCGCGCTGCCACCCACCACGAACGTCTCCTTGCCAGTTGCGAGCGATGGATCCCGGGCCTCAGCCCAGTACCCCGACCTCAGGGAAGAACCGGTAGAGCACCAGCAGTCCGAGAATGCTGGCCAGCCACACCACGCCGATCACGATGGTGAGCCGGTCGAGGTTCCGCTCCGCGACCGAGGTGCCCCCCATCGACGTGGACATCCCGCCGCCGAACAGGTCCGACATGCCACCGCCTCGTCCCTTGTGAAGCAGGATGAACAGTGCCAGCACGATGCTGGTCAGAATGAGAATGATCTGGAGCGTCAGAATCGGCCAGGTCATCAGCGGCACAAAAGTCACGCCGAGAATCCTAACTCACCCTCTGCGTAATGCCGCATTCTCCGCGACTGCCGGAAGGGGCGTCCCGAGTCTGCTCGAGACGCCCCTGAATAACGGCTGATCAGGCCACGGAGTAGAAGAGCACGATCTTGGCGAACTCCTCTGCGTTCAGGCTCGCGCCGCCCACGAGGGCGCCGTCGACGTCCGGCTTGGCCATGATCTCGACCACGTTGTTCGCCTTGACCGAACCGCCGTACTGGATCCGGACGGCCTCCGCAGCTTCGGCGCCGAAGGCCTCCGCCACGTACCCACGGATGGCTCCGCAGACTTCCTGGGCGTCTTCCGGCGTGGCAACTTCGCCGGTACCGATCGCCCACACCGGCTCGTAGGCGATGACGAGGGAGGCGACCTGCTCCGCGCTGAGGCCGGCCAGGCATTCCGTCACCTGGGCGAGCACGTGGGGCACGTGGGTGCCCTGCTTGCGGATGTCAAGAACCTCGCCACAACACACGATCGGGGTCATCCCGGCCGCGAGGACCGCTTTGGCCTTGGCGCCGATCAGCGCGTCCGACTCACCGTGGTACTCGCGGCGTTCGGAGTGGCCGACCACGACGTAGGCGCAGTTCAGCTTGGCCAGCATGTCGGCCGAGATCTCGCCGGTGTACGCGCCGGACGCGTGCACCGAGACGTCCTGGGCGCCGAACTTCAACGGCAGCTTGTCGCCTTCGATCACGGTCTGCACCGAACGGATGTCGGTGAACGGCACGATCACGACCGCCTCGGACTTCGTGGGGTCGTATTTTGCATCGGCCAGGGTCCAAGCCAACTTCTGGACCAATCCCGTCGCCTCAACGTGGTTGAGGTTCATCTTCCAGTTGCCCGCCATGATGGGGGTTCGTGCCATGTCAGTTCTCCTCTTCGAGCACAGTCAGACCGGGGAGCTCCTTGCCCTCCAGGTATTCCAGGGAAGCCCCGCCACCGGTCGAGATGTGGCCGAACTGGTCATCGGCGAAGCCGAGCTGCCGGACGGCCGCTGCCGAGTCGCCACCGCCGACGACAGTGAGCCCGGAGCACTCGGTGAGCGCCTGCGCGACGGCCTTCGTGCCAGCGGCGAACAACTCCATCTCGAACACGCCCATGGGCCCGTTCCAGAACACCGTCTTGGCGCCGCGGATCGCCTCGGCGAAGAGCTCGCTGGTCTTGGGACCGATGTCGAGCCCCATCTGGTCGGCCGGGATCGCGTCGGCGTCGACGACTGTCGCCGGGCCGTCCGGACCGAACTTCGGCGCGACGACGACATCCACCGGCAGCAGGATCTGCTTGCCAGCGGCGGTCGCCTGCTCCAGGTAACCCGCCACCACGTCGACCCGCTCGGCGTCGAGGAGGGACGTGCCAACCTCGTAGCCCTTCGACTTGAGGAAGGTGTAGGCCATGCCACCGCCGATGATCAGGGTGTCGGCGGCCTTCAGCAGGTTGTCGATGACGGCCAGTTTGTCGGCCACCTTCGCACCGCCGAGGACAACCACGTACGGCCGCTCCGGGGTCACCGTGAGCGTCTTGAGGATCTCGACCTCTTTCTTGACCAGCAGGCCGGCGGCGTTGGGCAGCAACGCGGCGACGTCGTAGACGCTCGCCTGCTTGCGGTGGACCACCCCGAACCCGTCGGACACGAACACGTCACCCAAGGCGGCGTAACGAGCCGCCAGCGCTTGGCGTTGCGCCTCGTCCTTGGACTCCTCGGCGGCCTCGTAACGAACGTTCTCGAGCAGGGCGACATCGGAGTCGGCCAGCGCGGCGACGGTTGCCTGGGCGGAGTCGCCGACCACGTCACCGGCCAGATGGACCTCGACGCCCAGCAGCTCTCCCAGCCGCTTGGCAACCGGGGCCAGCGAGTAGGACGGATTGACGGTGCCTTTGGGCCGGCCCAGGTGAGCCATGACGACCACTTTGGCTCCGGCTTCGCGGAGCAGCGTGAGGGTCGGGAGGGCGGCACGGATGCGGCCGTCGTCGGTGATGGTGTCGCCCTCCAGCGGCACGTTGAAATCGCAGCGGATGAGAACCCGCTTGCCTCGCAGCTCGCCGAGGTCAGTTACGGACTTCACGGACAACCTTCCTTCTTGGGTGGTGATGCGCAGGGGTCTTGATGGTGTTCGCACAGTGGGCCGACCCGCGTCAGACGCGAGCCGGCCCACTTTCAGGTGCTGGGTCAGGCGGTGGGTCAGAGCTTCGAGCCAACCAGCACGGTCAGGTCGACCAGGCGGTTGGAGTAGCCCCACTCGTTGTCGTACCAGGAGACAACCTTCACCTGGTTGCCGATGACCTTGGTCAGCGGCGCATCGAAGATGCTGGACAGCGGGTAGGTCTCGATGTCCTTGGAGACGATCGGGTCTGTGCTGTACTCCAGGATCCCCTTCAGCGGGCCCTCGGCGGCAGCCTTGACGATCGCGTTGATCTCCTCGACCGTGGTTTCGCGAGCGGCCTCGAAGGTGAGGTCGGTCACCGAACCCGTGGGCACCGGCACACGCAGCGCGTATCCGTCCAGCTTGCCCTTGAGTTCCGGCAGCACCAAGGCGACAGCCTTGGCAGCACCGGTGGTGGTGGGGACGATGTTCAGCGCGGCCGCGCGGGCGCGACGCAGGTCGCTGTGCGGCGCATCCTGCAGGTTCTGGTCCTGGGTGTAGGCGTGGATGGTGGTCATCAGGCCCTTGACGATGCCGATGCCGTCATTCAGCGCCTTGGCCAAGGGGGCCAGGCAGTTGGTGGTGCAGGAAGCGTTGGAGATGATGTTGTGCGCAGCGGGATCGTACAGGCCGTCGTTCACGCCCATCACGATGGTGATGTCCTCATTCTTCGCCGGGGCGGAGATGAGCACCTTCTTGGCGCCGGCTGCGATGTGGGCCTTGGCCTTGGTCGCGTCGGTGAAGAAGCCCGTGGACTCGATGACGATGTCGACTCCGAGATCTCCCCAGGGGAGATTGGCGGGATCCCGCTCAGCGAAAGCCTTGATCTCCTTGCCGTCGACGTACAGCGCGTTCTCGTCAGAGGTGACCGTGCCGGGGAAACGTCCCAGGATCGAGTCGTACTTGAGCAACTGCGCGAGGGTCTTGTTGTCGGTGAGGTCGTTCACGGCCACCACATCGAGATCGGCGCCTGACGCGATCAGGGCGCGGAAGTAGTTTCGGCCGATGCGGCCGAAGCCGTTGATGCCAACCTTGACGGTCATTGAGTGGGTCTCCTAACTACAGACGTCTGCACCGAGGTTCGAACCGAACCCGGGCAGGTGGACGCAGCCCAGCCTAGCGAATCCACGAACGGTGAGAAGCCCGATGGCAGAACCTGCGCCGACGCACGCTGGTGCACGGAAAACGGCGTTCGTGTACTCAGTCGCCGTCGTCGGCCAACTCGGCCCCGAGACTGGCCTCGGTCGTCGGAATACCGAGTTCCACGGCCTGTTTGTCGGCGGTTGCCAGCAGTCGCCTGATGCGTCCGGCCACCGCGTCCTTGGTCAGGGGAGGGGTGTGTAGTTGTCCCAATTCCTCCAGGCTCGACTGCTGGTGCTCCAGCCGCAACCGGCCCGCTACCAACAGGTGGTCGGGAACGTCGTCGCCGAGGATCTCCAGGGCGCGCTTGACGCGCGCCCCGGCCGCCACCGCCGCGCGGGCTGAGCGGCGCAGGTTGGCATCGTCGAAGTTCGCCAGTCGGTTCGCCGATGCCCTGACCTCGCGGCGCATCCGCCGGTCCTCCCAGGCCAGGACGGACTCGTGAGCCCCCAGCCTGGTCAACATGGCTGAGATGGCATCCCCGTCCCTGATCACCACGCGATCGACGCCGCGCACCTCTCGTGCCTTGGCCTGGATGTCGAGCCGACGGGCCGCCCCGACCAGCGCCAGCGCCGCTTCCGAGCCGGGACAGGTCACTTCAAGCGCCATCGACCGGCCGGGTTCGGTGAGCGAGCCATGGGCCAGGAAAGCGCCACGCCAAGCGGCCACGGCCACGTCGGGCCCGCCGCTGACGACCTGGACCGGCAGGCCGCGCACCGGCCGCCCTCGGGTGTCGACCAGCCCCGTCTGGCGCGCCAAGGAGTCACCGTCACGAAACAGTCTGACGATGTAGCGGGTTCCTCGCCGCAGGCCGCTGCTGCTGATCACCACGAATTCGCAGGTGAAACCGAAAAGCTCCAGAATCGCGGTCCGCAACCGTCGCGCGGCTGCCCCGGTGTCCAGTTCGGCCTCGACGACGATCCTCCCGCCGGCGATGTGCAAGCCGTTGCAGAAGCGCAACATGGCGGCCACCTCAGCCTTGCGTAGTTCGGGCTTGGTCACCTCAAGGGTCGCCAGTTCAGCCTTGACCTGTTGCGTCATCGCCATGTGATCAGCCGACCCCCCGTCCCTGCTCCATGCGTCGTCGACGGCCCAATCCTACAGACGCATGATGCCGGCGTAGACCGCCGCCAGCTTCAACGGATCATGACGGGGGCTGCCGTCCCACATCCGGACGTCCGCTTGGACCACCTCCGCTCCCAGCGAGGACGCGAAAGCGGGCAGGTGCGGGTCATTGGCGAACGTCGGATCAACCACGACCGTGTCCAGCCGCAGCGTCGGGAGGTGCTCCGCCAACACCTCGAGGTGCCGGGACGCGGTGTAGCCGTCCGTTTCGTCTGTCGTGGAGCCCAGGTTCATCGTCAGCACCCGGCGTGCGGGGGTCGCCAGGATCGCCTCGGCCAGTTCGGGCACCAACAGATGGGGGATCACTGAGGAGTACCAGGATCCGGGCCCCAGCACCACGTAGTCGGCCTCGAGGATCGCCGCCACGGCTTCGGGGACGGCCGGCGGTTCGGACGGAATGAGCCGCACATCAAGGATCACCCCGGTGGCCAACGCAACCGCTTCCTGGCCGACGACAAGCACCGGCTCGTCCGGGAGTCCGGGATCGGCACCGATCACGTCGGCCTCGATGACCAACGGCACGGCGGACATCGGCAGCACCCGACCCTGGACCCGCAGCAACGCAGCGACCATGTCCAGCCCGGCCACCGGATCCTCGATCTGCTGCCAGAGCCCGGCGATCAGCAGGTTGCCGATGGCATGGCCACCGAGCGGGCCGTCGCCTGAGAACCGCGACTGCAGCACCTGCGCCCACGTGCGCTCGATGTCGTCGTCGCCGCACAGCGCGGCCAGCGCCATCCGCAGGTCACCGGGGGGCAGGATGCCGAATTCGGCGCGGAGCCTACCCGACGATCCGCCGTCGTCAGCCACCGTGACGATCGCGGTGAGCCGGTTCGTGATCCGGCGCAGGGCGCCCAAACTGGCGGCCAGTCCGTGGCCCCCGCCCAAGGCCGTGACGCGTGGCTGCCTGGTTGCCGCGCCGCTCACTCCAGGCCCAGATCTCGGTGCAGCACGTTGACGCTCATCCCGCGCTGCCGGAGCCGACGCGCCAGTTCCTCACTGATGGCCGTGCTGCGATGCTTGCCCCCGGTGCACCCGATAGCGAAGGTCGCATGCTGCTTGCCCTCCCTGATGTAGCCGGGGGTCATCGTCGCGATCATCTGCTCGACGGCGTCGAGGTATTCCGTTGCCGACGGTTGGGCAAGGACGTACGACGAGACGGTGTGCGACAGTCCGGTCTGGGGCCGGAGTTCCGGCACCCAGTGCGGATTGGGGAGGAAACGCACGTCCAAGACGATATCCGCGTCGATCGGCACTCCGTTCTTGAAGCCGAAGGACATCAGGGTGATCTGCAGGTCACTGGTCGCGTGGGCGATCAACGTCACGACCCGGTCGCTCAGTTGGTGGACGTTGATTCCCGTGGTGTCGATCACGATGTCAGCACGCGCCCTGAGGTCGGCCAGCAGGCTCCGCTCACGCTTGATCGCGTCCAACAACCGGTCTGTTCCCTGCAGCGGCAGCGGTCGCCGCACGGACTCCTGCCGCCGCACGATCACCTCGTCGGAGGCGTCGAGGAAGAGGATCTTGGGCACCACCCCCGCCTGCCCCAACTGCGCGAAGGCCACCGAAATCTCGGCGAAGGCCGAGCGGGTCCGCACGTCCATCACGACGGCCACCTTGGTGAACTGGCGCTCCCTGGCCAACTCGAGCAGCTGCGGCATCAGGCTCGGCGGCAGGTTGTCGACCACGAACCAGGCGTGGTCCTCGAGGGTGTGCGCCGCTGTTCGCCGTCCGGAACCGGACATCCCGGTGATAACGAGGAACTCCACGGGTTCGTCGGCCGCGCTCATGTCGCCATGATAAGCGTCGGCACTCACCCGGGTGGTCACTGCTCGATGAGCTCGCCGGTGGCGGCGTTCAGCGCCTCTCCTGGCGCCTGACCGATGACCACGGCATGAATGGCCGCCGCCGTCTTGGGGCCGATGCCCGGAACGAGGGCGATCTCTTCAATGGCCGCCGCCCGCAGCTTCTTCAACGAGCCGAAGTAGGTCAACAACGCCTTGCGTCGGATCTCCCCGAGACCGGGCACCTCGTCGAGGAGTGACTCCACCATCGCGTTCGAGCGTCGGCCCCGGTGGTGGGTGATGGCGAACCGATGCGCCTCATCCCGGACGCGTTGCAGCAGGTACA
>CAYUWV010000054.1:0-11215 GCA_964448385.1 uncultured Propionibacteriaceae bacterium
CCAGCCTCCGGCTGTCATCGACCGGCTGACCCCTGGGGATCTCGCGGGTCCGTGGGCCCCTGTGGCCTTGTGCTCTCCGGCCAGGCTGTCCGTCCAATAGCGTGGGCACCATGACGACGCGGATCGTGTTGGTGCCCGGCTTCTGGTTGGGGCAATGGGCTTGGGATGACGTGGTTCCTGTTCTGCAGGAACGGGGTTTCGATGTGGTGGCGCTCACGCTGCCTGGCCTTGAACCCGACCACCCTGCAGACGCGGCGGTGACGTTGGCCGACCAGGCTGCCGCCATCGAGGCGGCACTGGACGTCGACGTGGAACGGCGGATCCTCGCCGTGCACAGCGGGGCGGCGTTCCCCGGCACCCTCGTGCTCGACCGCCGGCCGGAGCTCGTGGACCGGTTTGTCCTGGTCGACACGGCGCCTCCCAGGCCGGGGCTGGCGTTCAACGCCGACCAGGTCGGTGACTTCACCCTCGCCGACGCTTGGTCGGGACTGCAGGACGAGGGCTCGTTCGCCGGCCTGACCGGAGACCAGTTGGAGGCGTTCCGCGCACGCGCCGTCCCGCAGCCGGCCAGCGTCGTGACCGAGGCCGCCGAGCTCACCAATGACGCACGGCATCAGGTTCCGGTCACCGTGATCTGCACCGCGTTCCCGGCCAGCGCCTACCAGGAGTACGCCGCCCAAGGAGTGCCCTTCCTGGCGGCCCTTCTGGACTACGCGGACGTCAGCTACATCGATCTGCCCACCGGCCACTGGCCGATGTGGTCCAAGCCCGCCGAACTGGCCGAGCTCATCGGGCAGGCCGCGGACTAGGGTTCGTGTTACCCGAAGACCATCGTCTGGACGTCGACGCCCTCGAGAGCAGCCACCTTGGCGACCATCCCCTGAGCCTCGTCGAGGCTGCCGAAGAACTCGATGAGGACGATGCCGCTGGGCGAGCAGACCGTGTCGTCCACGTTGTGGAGCCCGATGCGCGTCTTGATGTTGCAGCCGTACTCGGTGAACAGTGCCTGCACGTCGCTGGCGCGCTGCACCCGGTTCGTGATGTGAATGCCAAGGATGATGCGCTGATCGTTTGTCACGGCCCGATCTCCTTCCCCACCTGTGCGAGTTCCGCACCACTTCAGCCTAGGCCCCGCCGGACTCGGGTGTGGGGTTCGGGAGGCCCTTGGGGCCTGCTTGAGCGCGGTGGTGAGCCGGGTAGCCTCGGGTGGATGAAGCGAATCATCGTCGTCCTGCTGCCGGTCCTCCTCCTGTTCGCCGGCTGTGCGCAACTGATGGGCGTGGCCGACTGGGACACGATCGAGGTCAGCTACGAGGGCTCGGCCGTTCCGGACCAGAAGGGCAGCTACTCCCTCACCATCACTCCCACCGAGGCCACCTACACGATCGACGGGAAGACCCAGACGGCGGAACTAGCGGCTGGAGCCTGGGACGCCCTCGTCACCGGGGTCCGCGCGTTGGGGGAGCGCACGAGCACGCCGTGTCCCGGGTCGCAGACAATCCGGATCACCGCCAAGTCGGGCAGTTCGGTGAGCCAGTCCTTCGAAGCCTCGAGCTGCGACGCGGGAGAGGTCTTCGACCAGGCCCAGCAGTTGGCGGAGATGCTCCTTCAGATGTTCCGCTGAGCCCCTCGAACCCATCGACTCAGGGCGAGGCTGGAGGCGTCCTGACCAGTTCCGTGCCTTGAGCCACTGGTTTCAGCCGACCCGTTGGGTGGTCTCGCGCACGACCAGGCGGGGCTGAACGACGATCTCACGCGGAGGTTGGCCGTGGATCTGCTCAAGGGCCAAGTCGACGGCCGCGCGTGCCAGTTCGTGGGCGTCCTGGGAAACGGTGGTCATCTGGACGTGGGGGATGCGGGCGAGTCGGGAGTCGTCGTAGCCCATGATCGACAGGTCTTGCGGGATTCGATGGCCGGTTCTGGCGGCGAAGGCCATGGCGCCGGTCGCGCAACGGTCGTTGAAGGCGATCACCGCGGTGGGTGGCAGAGCGCGGGCAAGCAGTTCGCTCATGCCTCGTGCCCCGTCCTCTTCGCTGAGGCCGCCACTGATGACGTCAACGTGGTCGGCTAGGCCGAGACGTCGCATCGTGTTGCGGTAGCTGGCGCGGCGGTCAGCGCTCCCTGGAGCGTCCGCGCCGTCGATGTGGGCGATCCGTTGGTGCCCCAGTTCGGCGAGGTGGTTGACGGCCATCCGGAGGCCGGTCTTGTCATCGCCGCGGACGATGCCGAGGAAGGGAGCTTTCAGGCGGCGGGCCACCGATACCACGGGTACGCGGTCGGCATAACGCTTCAACTCGTCAGCCTCAGCTTTGGTACCCAGGACGATCAGAGCTTCACACCGTTCACGGATCAGGGACTCCACGGCGGTCATCTCGTCCCGGGTGGGTGCGACCGCGCTGAGGGCGACGTCGTAGCCGCGTTCGGCGGCAGCCAGGTAGATCTGTTCGACGACATCGCCGTGGAATGGCTGCTGCAGTTCGAAGCAGATCCCGATCAGCCGGGAGGAGTTCTGGCGTAGCTTCCGGGCTCGATCATCGGGCACGTAGCCCATCTCGTGGGCGATCTTCAGGACCTTCTCGCGGGTGGCGTCACTGGCGCCCGGCGCGTCCCGCATCACGATCGACACCAGCGGACGGGACACGCCCGCGGCCTTAGCCACGTCGCCCATGGTGGGCCGGCGTCCCCGCCGGACTCCGTTGCCGGTGATCTCGTGCGGCTCGCCGGAACCGTTCCGCCCCATGACGTTCTGATCCTTCCTCGTGCCGCCCGAACGCCCGTCTCGGTCGCAGCCTACGGCCCGGCGGGAGCTGGCCCCACGGAATGAGTTCTTGTGAGCACCTCTTGACACGATCTTCCTCGTGCAACTAACCTAGCACGAGTTAATAGCACGTGCTAGCCAAAGGAGATAGCGCACATGCCCACTGTTGTGGAAGTCACATCGGAAGCGCCGCGGACACCGTGGCCGCTGCGAGTAGCCCTGATCGGGGCTGGCCGGATCGGCTCCAGCCACGCCGAGATCGTCGCCAACCGGGTGCCCGGTGTCGAACTGGCGATGATCTACGACCCCGCCGATGGCGCGGCGGCCAAGCTGGCCGCCAGCCTTGCGGTGCCGGTCGCCACCCAATCCCTTGACGACGTCTGGAACAGCCCCGACATCGACGCTGTCGTGATCGCCGCCCCGGCTCGGTCACACACCGACCTGGTGGTGGCCGCGGCGGCAGCCGGGAAGCATGTGTTCGTCGAGAAGCCGATGGCTGTCACCCTCGCCGACGCCGACCGGGCGATCGCCGCTGCCGAGGCTGCTGGAGTGGTGCTGCAGGTCGGCTTCAACCGCCGCTTCGCACCCGGGTTCGTCGGGGCCAGGGCCAACGTGGACGCCGGCACCATCGGGACGCCGCAGCTGCTCCGCTCCCTCACCCGCGATCCCGGCCCGTTCCAGGCCGACCCGGCCCGCATCCCCCAATGGACGATCTACTTCGAGACGCTGATCCACGACTTCGACACGCTGTGCTGGCTCAACCCGCAGGCCAAGCCGGTGCGCGTCACCGCCCTGGCCGACGCGCTGGTCCGACCGGACGCCAAGGCCGGCGGTCACCTGGACACCTCTGTGGTCACCATCGAGTTCGACAACGGCGCCATCGCCGTCGCCGAAGCCAACTTCTGCGCGATGTACGGCTACGACGTCCGCGGCGAGGTGTTCGGCTCACTGGGCATGGTCACCGCAGGCGACGTCCGCTCCAGCGACCTGACCACCTACACCGCCGCCGGCATCAGCATCGACACCGCCCGCCGGGACACCGACCTGCTGTACCGCGCCTACCTCGGCGAGTTCGAGGCGTTCGCAACCGCCATCCGCGCCGGTGGACCGTCCCCGGTGCCAGGCTCGGCCGCCCGGCTCGCCCTGACCATCGCGCTGGCCGCCATCAAGAGCATCCAGGAAGGACGCGGCGTGAGCCTCGAGGAGGTCGAGCGATGAGCTACACACTCGCAGCCAGCGCCGAGATGATCTACCTCGACCTGCCGTTCAACGAGCGCGTCGCCCGGATCCGTGACCGCGGCCTGCTGGTCGAGATCTGGGACTGGTCGAACAAGGACATCGACGCCCTCGCCAACAGCGGCGCGGAGATCGTCTCGATGACGGGCTACCTGACCGGGAATCTGACCGACGACGACGGTATCGCCGAATTCCTGGCCACCGCCGAGCAGTCGCTGGCGGTCGCCGAACGCCTGAGCTGCCCGAGCCTCAACGTGCACGGCACGGGGCTGGGGGAGGGGGGACTCCCGGTCAAGCCGGTCCAGGTCGTCACCCCGGCGATGTGGCTGCGCGCTGCAGACACCCTGCGCCGGCTCGCCGCGCTGGGTGAGAAGCACGGACGGGTCTTCACCCTGGAGAACCTGAACCTGCCGGTCGACCACCCCGGGACGCCGTTCGCCCTCGCGGCCGACACCCGGACGTTGGTCGCTGCCGTCGACTCGCCGTACCTGCGAATGAATCTTGACCTCTACCACGCCCAGATCGGTGAGGGGAACCTGATCGAACTCGTTCGGCATTGCCAGCCGTGGATCGGTGAGATCCAGGTGGCCGACGTCCCGGGCCGGTGCGAGCCGGGCACGGGCGAGGTCAACTACGCCGCGGTTGCCAGGGCGCTGAAGCAGCTCGACTACTCCGGCGTGGTGGCCATGGAGGCCTTCGCCCAGTCCGATTCCGACGCCGCACTGGACGCGTTCTGCGCGGCCTTCGCGTGATTCATACCCAACGACAGGAGTGAGCTCATGAGCGAGCAGTACTTGGTGGAGATGGAGGACATCACCGTCCAATTCCCTGGCGTCCTAGCGCTGGACAAGGTCCGCTTCCGGGCCGAGCCCGGCAAAGTCCACGTCCTCCTCGGCGAAAACGGAGCTGGCAAGAGCACGATCATGAAGGTGCTCGCCGGTGTGAACACCGACTACGAGGGCCGGATCCGGTTCAAGGGCGAGGAGATCGTCGCCCGCAGCATCGACGAGCAGCGGCAGCGCGGCGTCAGCATCATCTTCCAGGAGATGAACCTGCTGAAGAACCTGACGGTGGCGGAGAACATCTTCCTTGGCCGCCAGCCGACCACCAAGACCGGCGGTGTCGACTGGGGTGGGATGTACAGCCAGGCCCGGGTACTGCTCGACTCGATCCACTCCGATATTTCCGAGCACGCCTTGGTGGGCACGCTGAGCGTGGGCCAGATGCAGATGGTGGAGATCGCGAAGGCACTGTCCTTCCGCTGCGACATCATCATCATGGACGAGCCCACCTCGGCCCTGACCGAGAAGGAAGTCGACGCCCTCTTCGCGATCATCGCCAAGTTGAAGAGCCAGGGTGTGGCGATCGTCTACATCTCTCACCGACTCGAAGAGATCCTTCGCATCGGGGACTCGGTGACGGTATTCCGGGACGGCAAGTACATCGACACCGTCGCAGTCCAGGGCCTCACCACTGACCGCATGGTCGCGATGATGGTCGGCCGGGAAATGACCGAGTACTACCCCAAGGTGGACGTGGCACCCGGCCAGGTGATGCTGGAAGCCCGCGACATCGTCCAAGGCCACCGGCTCAAAGGGGTGTCCTTCTACGCCCGGGCCGGCGAGATCACCGGGTTCTACGGGCTGATGGGTGCTGGCCGCACCGAACTGATGCGCTGCGTCTTCGGGGCCGACCGCTTCGACTCTGGCGAGATCCGCATCAAGGGGCAGCACCAGAACATCACCAGCTGCGAACAGGCCAAGCGGCTGGGGGTCGCCCTGCTCACCGAGGACCGCAAGAACCAGGGGCTGATCCTCAACTTCGACGTGAACACCAACATCTCGTTGGCCAACCTGGAAACGGCGATGGGCCCGATGGGCCTCAGCCATGCCAAGGAGAACCAGAACAACCAAATCCTGGTGGAGGCCGTCCGGGTGAAGACGCCCTCGCTTCGCCAGTTGGTCAAGAACCTGTCCGGTGGCAACCAGCAGAAGGTCGTCATCTGCAAGTGGCTCAACACCACCGCCGACATCATCATTTTCGATGAGCCAACCCGTGGCATCGATGTGGGCGCGAAGGTCGAAATCTATCGAATCATGAACTCGCTCAAGGAAGCGGGTAAAGCAATCATCGTGGCCTCGTCAGAGCTGACCGAATGCATGGGCGTCAGCGACCGCATCTACGTGATGCACGAGGGCGAAGTCACCGGCCTGATCGAGGGCCCCGACATGGCAGATCTCACCGAACAGACGGTCGTCTCCTACGCGACCGGTGCGCTTCGCAACGTCCCCGAAAGGCAATGACCTCCAATGAAAGCGAACGTTCTCCTCCGATTCTCCCGAATCGACAAATCCAACATCACCCCGGCCATCGTGCTGGCCGCGCTGTGCGTCCTTCTGGCCGTCATTTCACCCACGTTCCGGACCACGGACAACCTGGTCAACATCCTCCAGCAGGTCACCATCAACGCGATCATCGCTCTGGGCATGAGCCTGGTGATCTTCACCGGCGGCGTCGACCTGTCCGTCGGTTCCGTCCTCGGGCTCACCGGCATCGTCATGGGCATGATGATCGTGGACTACAAGATCTCCCCGCTCATCGCCGTCCCCGTGGCGATCGCGCTCGGTGCCGGATGCGGGGCCTTCAACGGCATCCTCATCTCGAAGCTGAAACTCCAACCCATGATCGCGACCCTGGCCATGATGAGCATGGCGCGTGGCGCCGCGCTCACCCTGGCCAACGGCAAGACGATCACCGGTTACAGCAACGAGTTCAACTGGATCGGCCAGGGCACCATTCCCGGCACCAAGATCCCCGTCCAGATCCTGCTCATGCTGGCCCTCTACATCGGCGTCTACTACCTGATGAAGTACCGCAAGACCGGCCGCTACATCTACGCCATCGGGGGCAACGAGGAAGCCACCAGGCTTTCCGGCATCAACGTGGTCAAGTTCAAGACACTCACCTACACCATCGCCGGAACCCTCGCCGCCTTGGCCAGCTTCGTCCTCGTGGCCAAGCTGAACTCCGCGCAGCCGATCGCCGGACAGGATTACGAGTTGGACGCGATCGCCTCCGCCGTTATCGGCGGCGCGAGCTTGCTGGGTGGGTCGGGCAATGTCTGGGGAACCTTGATGGGCGCCATCATCATCGGCGTTATCCGCAACGGCCTGAACCTGTTGAACGTCTCCTCCAACCTCCAGAAACTCATTCTCGGCATCATCATCCTGATCGCCATTCTCGCCGACGCCCTACGAAGCCGGAAGAAGGCCTGAACCCCCTGCGGTCGGGCCGGGGCTGAACCTGGCTTGACGTTCCTCGCAGCGACCGCCTGTCACGCTGTTCCCCATTTGCCACAACTCCCCATTTCCCACAACAACCAACCCATCATTCAAACTATCTCGAACCACAGAAAGGACCGAGAGTCATGAAGAAGTTCCTTATGGCATCACTGCTGGCGGCCGGAATGCTGTTCACGACAGCTTGCGCCGACTCGCCCACTCCCTCCACGAGCGCAGGCGGGGCCACCGCCGGCGGCCCGGTGAAGATCGCCTACGTTGTCAAGGCCATGTCCGACCAGTTCTGGATCGACATGAAGGCTGGAGCTGACAAGGCCGCCGCCGCCAACAAGGTTGAGCTCAGCTTCCAGGCGCCCGAGAAGGAAACCGACGTCGAAAAGCAGATCCAGATGGTCGAGAACGCGATCGCCTCGAAGGTGAATGCGATCATCCTCTCCGCCGCCGACTCCAAGGCGCTGATCCCTTCGATCGTGAAGGCCAACCAGGCCAACATCCCCGTGGTGCTGGTCAACGACACCATCGACAATGACGCCCTGAAAGCCGCCGGCGGCAAGGTCGTCACCTATGTGGGCATCGACCAGTACGAATCCGCCAAGCTCGCGGGCGATTACGCGGTCAAGACCATCAAGCAGGGCAACGTCGTCCTGCTGGAGGGGATCTCCGGTGTGAAGGCGCTCGACGACCGCCTCAACGGCTTCAAGGATCCGGTGGTCGCTGCCGGCACCTTCAAGATCGTCGCCTCGCAGACCGCCAACAACGACCGTGCCCAGGCGTTCAACGTGATGCAGAACATCCTGACCTCCAACAAGGAAGTGGATGTCGTGTGGGCCATCAACGCCGAGATGGGTCAGGGTGCCGTCCAGGCCATCCAGCAGTCGAACTACGGACGCCCGGTGGCGATCTTCGACTTCGATGCGTCGGCCGACGACGTTGCCGCGATCAAGGCCGGCACGCTCGCTGGTTCGGTCGCTCAGTTCCCGGAGTTGCAGGCTGAGGGTGCCATCAAGGCCGCGCTCGACGCCCTGGCCGGTAAGACCCTGGAGCCGATCACCCAGACCAAGGCGGAGCTGATCACCAAGGACAACGTCGAGTCCTTCGCCTCGTCCCGGCCGCAGAGCTGATCTGAGCCCTCTCCCGGTGGGGGCCTCCGCGGCCCGGCGGAGGCCACCACCACCTTGCATTCACCCCGACGTCGAAGCGCCCGGCGCGGGCCACCGATCGAAGGAGGCATCATGGCCGCCCACGCTCGCCACGCCACCGTCCTGCTCTCGCTCGACCGCACGAGCCCAGTCCCTCTTCACCACCAGCTGTCGGAGCAGTTCAGCGCTGCGATCGCCCAAGGGATGCTCAAGCCGGGCGACACCCTCGAGCGGGAAGACCGACTGGCGCAACGATTGAACGTTTCCCGAACCACGCTTCGGCAGGCGTACAGCGACCTGGCAGACAAGGGTCTGATCGTCCGAGTCCGGAGCGTGGGCACGATGGTCACCGCGCCGGCCGACTCGAGCGAACCGGCCCCGACGAGTGGGCCCAACCCCACTCCCAGCGGTGGACGGGCCTGGATGCTCAGGCTCGACCCGGACCACCTCGACTCCCTGGTGGCCACGGAACTCGGTCAGGCCGAGCAGGCCAGGCTCATCTATGTGGAGCAGCTGTTCGCCAGCGACGGCCGCACGGTGAGCCTGCGACGCACCTGGCTGCCCACGTCCCTGTTCAACCCAGTTCTTCAGGATCTCACCGCGCTGCCGCCACGCCAGCTGCTCAGTGACGCCGGGCACCCGATCACCTCAGAGCGCAGGACGTTCGGCTATCGGGCTGCCGATCCCTCCGAACGTGCCGCCCTAGGCCTTCAGGCGTCCGACCAGGTGTTCACGGTCTGCGCGCTGTCCTTCGACCGCCACGGAGCGCCCGTGGTGCGGACATTAACCACGTATCGCCGCGAAATCGACCAGTACCGCGACCTGTTGGCCGCCGGTTGAAGGCACGCCAGGCTGGCCGGCGGTCAGGCCGTGCCGCGCAGGACGTCGAGCGACGCGTTCAGCGCGGCAGTGAGCTCCTTGGCCAATGCGGTCAAAGCGGGGTTCTCGGTGAGCGTCACCAGCGTTTCGGGGTTGATCGCCTCGACCACGGTGACCCCGGCGGTGTGCCGGACGACGACGTTGCACGGCAGGAGCAGGCCTATCGACGGCTCGTCCTGCAGGGCGCGGTTCGCGAATCGGGGATTGCAGGCACCCAGAATCAACTGCGGCTCAATCTCGACGCCGATCTTGTCCTTCAGCGTCTTCTGCATGTCGATCTCCGAGACGATGCCGAAGCCGTTGGCGGCCAATGCTTGCTTGACCTGGGGAACGACCTCATCGAACGGCTGGACCAAGTCGATGCTCAGTGCGTAGCTCATGCGGACACCCTGTCATGACAAGACCGACCCGTCGAGACCCGCACGGGTAGGAACAGGCAGGCGTGGCTGGCGCCGCGTCCCCCGCCTGACGGATCCAACCGCGACGTGGGTCGCCCACGTGGTGCCCGTGACTAGGCTTGCGACGAGGCGGTGTCGCCTCGCTCACAACTCGAAAGAGGACTTGTCATGGGAACTCGCCTGCAACGCGCCGCCTGTTTCGTTGCCTCACCCGTGTTGATCGCCGCGGGTGGAGCCGCGTGGGCCGTGATCACCCAGCAACTGAAGGCCCAGAAGATCGAGGTCCACCCCGACTCACCCACACTGGTCGGCAAGCCGGTCGCCGGTCCCGTGACCGCGTTCACCCAGGCGGCTGTCATCGAGAAGCATGCCCTCGGGATGGGTCAAGGACGCACCTTCGCGGAGATCAGTGAGGAGTGGATGGAGGCGACCCAAGGGGGCGACACGGCCCGAGCTGAGGAACTCGCCGGACCGCGGCAGATGATCATGCAGGCCAACTTCCTGCGTGCCTCGCTGTTCACATCGGTGTTGGCCTACGGAGTGTCCGCCCTCACCATCGGAATCGGTGTCCTGACCGGCATCGTGGGCAGCGCGCTGAAGGGGTCCAACGACTGACCTGCCGCAGCACTCCACGCCCACCTGGCTCGTGGCATGGTAGCCCGCCAATGGGCAGCGCTGGATGCTGTCCGGGGCTAGTGTCGGCAGTGTCGGCAGTGTCGCCGGCGGAGCTTGGCTGGGAGGTTCTCATGAGTGTCGATCACCTGTTCTCCCCGGTGACTATCGGGAAGCTCACCTTGGCTCATCGCGGCATCATGCCGTCGATGGTGACCAACCTGTGCGGTGCTGACGGTTCGGTGACGGATCGCTTCATCGCCTACCATGTGGCCCGCGCCAAGGGTGGCGTCGCGCTGAACATCACCGAGGCGGCCTATGTGCACCGTGTGGGAAAGGGATTCCCGAATCAACTCGGGATCGACGACGACGCCCTGGTGCCGGGACTGCGTCGGCTCACCACAGCGGTCCACGACGCCGGCGGACGGGTCGGCATCCAGCTCTACCATGGTGGCCGCCAGGCCAACGTGATGGTGACCGGCGGGACGGTCGTGGCACCCTCCCCGATCCCGTGCCCGGTGATGCAGGCCATGCCCCACGAACTGACGGTGGCCGAGATCGCCGACCTGGTGCAGGTGTTCGTTCAGGCGGGCCGGCGCGCGCAGGAAGCCGGTTTCGACGCCATCGAGGTCCATGGGGCCCACGGCTACCTGGTCAACGAGTTCCTCTCGCCGCACACCAACCACCGCGACGACGAGTACGGCCGCGACAAGGCCGGGCGTGCCCGGTTCCCACTGGAGATCGTGGACGGGCTGCGCGCAGCGCTCGGCCCCGAGATGGCCCTGATCTACCGGATCACGGCCGACGAGTACCTGCCGGATGGGCTGCGCGTGGCCGAGTCCGCTGAATTCTGTGTCCGCCTCGTGGAGCACGGGATCGATGCGATCAACGTCT
>CAYUWV010000054.1:11315-13584 GCA_964448385.1 uncultured Propionibacteriaceae bacterium
TCCGCTGAATTCTGTGTCCGCCTCGTGGAGCACGGGATCGATGCGATCAACGTCTCCGGTGGGACGTACGAGTCGGGCAAGACCGCCGCCGGGCCGGATGAGGTGCTCGGGCTGTTCGTGGACGCCGCCGCGGCGATCAAGCAGGCGATCGGGAGTGCGGTTCCGGTCGCCGTCGCGAACCGGATCAAGACACCGACCTTCGCCGATGAGATCATCGCCGCCGGGAAGGCGGACCTGGTCGCGACCGGACGGGCACTGTTGTGCGACGAGAACTTCTACAACAAGGCCAAGACCGGCCGACTCGACCTGATCCGCACGTGCCTGAGCTGTAATCACTGCCTGAGTGAGCTGATGAGTGGCCGGTCGGTGTCCTGCCTGTACAACCCGGTGACTGGTCACGAACTCGACTACGACCTCACCGCCACGGCGGGCACGCCGCGGCAGGTCGTCGTGGTGGGCGGTGGCCTGGCCGGGATGGAGGCGGCCAACAGCGCAGCCGCGCGGGGCCACCACGTCCGCCTGTACGAGGCCACCGACGAACTGGGCGGTCACGTGGTGGCTGGTGTGCGCCCGCCCCTCAAGTCGGAGATGGCCGCCTGCATCACCTACGAGACCAACTCGCTGGCGTCCAACGCGGTGGAGGTGTTCTTGGGACACCCGGTCGACGCAGGTTTCCTCGCCGGTTGCGGGGCCGACGAGATCATCGTGGCCACCGGGTCCGACCCGATCCGACCGCCGATCCCCGGTATCGATGGCCCAGCTGTGGTCACCGCTGAGGAGGTCCTGCTCGACAAGGTGACCGTCGGCGAGGACGTGGTCATCATCGGCGCCGGATCAGTTGGGGTGGAGACGGCCGAGTTCCTGGTCGCCCGGGGCAAGAACGTCACCGTGATCGAGATCGCCGACGACATCCTGGCCGACATGGCGCCGACGTTGAGGGCTCCGCTCGAGGCACGGATCAAGCAGACCCCCACCCGATTCGAGCTCGGGCAGAAGGTTCTCGAGATCCGCGAGCGGGAGGTGGTGACGGACCAGGCGACCATCGGTCCTTGCGACACCGTCGTGATCTGCGTCGGTTACCAACCGGACAACGCGCTGGCGCAGGCACTTGATGCGGCGGGGATCAAGCACACGCTGATCGGTGACGCGGTCAAGCCCCGCAAGATCAACGACGCCGTGACGGAGGGATTCAAGGCAGGCTACGCGATCGCCTGACGTGTTGCGGGAGGCACTGCCAGTACCCCTGTCGGTAGGGACTCCCGCGGACTGGCCCGATGCGGTGTGATGGAGGCATGCGAGGAGCCATCATTCATGCAGCGGGAGACGTCCGCTACGCCGAACGTCCCGAACCGACCATCGTCGAGCCCACCGACGCGGTGATCCGTACCGTCGCCGCCTGTGTGTGCGGCTCGGACCTGTGGCGCTACCGCGGGCTGAGCCCAGTGCCCCAACCCACGCCGATCGGGCACGAGTATGTCGGCATCGTCGAAACGATCGGCGACGCGGTCACCACGGTGAAGCCCGGCGATTTCGTCGTCGGCGGCTTCCTGCACAGCGACAACACCTGCCTGTTGTGCCGCAAGGGCATGCACGCCGCGTGCCAGCACGGGGGCGGGTTCGACGGCTGCCAGGCCGAGAAGATCCGCATCCCCAACGCCGACGGCACCCTGCTCGCGACCCCGGGTCAGCCGGAGGCGGACCTGATCCCGAGCCTGCTGGCGTTGTCGGACGTGATGTGCACCGGCTGGCACGGCGCCGTGTCCGCCGACGTGCAGCCAGGATCCAGCGTCGTGGTGGTCGGGGACGGCGCGGTCGGCTTGAGCGCGGTGCTGGCTGCGGCGCAGCTGGGCGCAACGCAGGTGATCGCAATGAGTCGGCACGCGGACCGGCAGCGGATCGCCACGGAGTTCGGTGCCACGCACATCGTCGCCGCGCGCGGCGAGGACGGCGTGGCCCAGGTGCTGGAGCTGACCGGCGGGATCGGCGCGGACGCGGTGATCGAGTGCGTGGGCACCGAGGACGCGCGTCTGCAGGCGGTGAAGTGCGTCCGCAGTGGCGGGATGATCGGTCTGCTCGGCGTGCCGCACGGCGAACTCCCGGTGGACAGCCTGTTTTGGCGCAACGTCGGCCTGCGTGGCGGGCCAGCGCCGGTGCGCGCCTACCTGCCGCACCTGCTCGACCTGGTGTGGACCCGTCAGATCAACCCGGGCCGGGTGTTCGACCTCGACCTGCCGTTGTCGGAGGTTGCCGAGGCGTACCGGGCGATGGA
>CAYUWV010000055.1:0-13420 GCA_964448385.1 uncultured Propionibacteriaceae bacterium
GGACCATCACAGGGGGCGTGCGCGGGTGCCGGCGGGGACAGTGTCAAGATGGGTCCATGCCCGAACTCTCGCCCCGCGCAGTCGCCTGGGCCGACACGATGGACGGACACGCGGATGCCCACCTGGTGCGGGCGCACGCCGATTCGACGGCGGGGGTCATTCTGGCGGCTCCGCTCGGCCGGACGCACCGTGAGGAGATCGAGGATCAGCTGCTGCGTCCCGAGGCTGCTCGGGCGCACGGGGGCGGCGAGCGGGCCATCGACGAGGAACCCGATCCTGAGCGGACGTGCTTCGAGCGGGATCGCGACCGGATCGTGCACTCGACCGCCTTCCGGAGGCTGGCGGGCAAGACCCAGGTGGTCGTCTTCCCCACCGATCATCAGCGCACGCGACTCAGCCACGCGCTGGAGGTGGCGCAAGTGGCCACTTCGCTGGCTCGGGGGGTCGGGGTGAACGTGACCCTCGCCGAAGCCATCGCCCTGGCTCACGACTGCGGTCACGGCCCGGGTGGGCACGCCAGCGAGGACGCCTTCGACCACTTCCTGCCGGGTGGCTACGACCACGGACCGTGGGGTGCCGACGTGGTCCTCACCCCACTGAACCTCTGCCGCCAGACCCTGGACGGAGTGCGCAACCACTCGTGGTCGCGTCCGGCACCGGCGACCGTCGAGGGGGAGATCGTCAGTTGGGCAGACCGGATTGCCTATTGTGCCCACGACCTGGAGGACGCTGCTTCAGCCGGCATCGTGGACCTGGCTGACCTACCCCGGGACGTGAGCGAGGTGTGCGGCAGCACCCGACGCGAGCAACTGGGCTACTTCATCCGTGCTCTGGTCGCGACGACGGTCACCTCCGGCAGGATCGGGATGGACCCGGAGTCGGCAGCCGCCCTGGGTGCCCTGCGGGCCTTCAACTATGAGCGGATCTACACCCGTCCGGATTCGCTGGCGCAATCCCGTGCGGTCGTCGACGTCCTGCGGGCGCTGGTCGACTACTACCTGACTGAGCCGGACGCGTTGCCCGTGGATCTGGTGGTCAGGGAAGGCGACGATGTCGCCCGGGCCCGCGCAGCCGTCACCTACGTCGCTGGCATGACCGACCGCTTCGCGTTCGAAGCCGCCACCGTCCTCGTGGGCTGGAACCCCGACCGGCTACCGAAGGGGATCGGCCGCGGCGCCTGACTGCGTAGACTCCATCGGGTGGCAGGGCTGATCAACGAGGAGGACCTGGCGACGGTCCGGGAGCGCTCCCGCATCGAGGAGGTCGTCGGCTCGTACCTCACGCTGCGCAACGCTGGGGGCGGCTCGCTCAGCGGGTTGTGTCCCTTCCATGACGAGAAGACGCCCAGCTTCCGGGTCACCCCGTCCCGCGGCTTTTACCACTGCTTCGGGTGTGGTGAAGGCGGTGACGTGATCAGCTTCGTGCAGAAGATCACCAATGTCTCGTTCGTCGAGGCCGTGGAATACCTTGCTGACCGCATCGGGCTCCAGCTTCGCTACACCGAAGGGGACGCACACCGTCCCGAACCCGGGCTGAGGCTGCGGATCATGGAGGCCAATCGGGAGGCGGCTGACTTCTTCGCCGAGCGACTCACCTCGCCCGAGGCGCTGCCGGCACGGCAATTCCTGGCCAGCCGCGGGTTCGACCGGGACGTGAGCGAACGCTTCGGGCTCGGCTTCGCCCCTCGTGGGGGACGGGAGCTGTCAGCACACCTGCGGGCCCGCGGGTTCACCGATGCCGAGTTGGTGAAAGCCGGTCTGGTACGGGAGAACGGTTGGGACTTCTTCCAGGGCCGCTTGCTCTGGCCGATCAGGGACGCGGGACGCTCCGTCCTGGGGTTCGGGGCCCGCAAGCTGTTCGACGACGATCGGATGCCGGCGAAGTACCTGAACACTCCGGAGACAGTGGTCTATCGCAAGTCGCAGGTGCTGTACGGGCTTGACCTGGCGCGAACGAACATCGCCAAGAAGAACCAGGCGGTGATCGTCGAGGGGTACACCGACGTCATGGCTGCCCACGTGGCCGGCATCGACACGGCCGTCGCTTCGTGCGGCACGGCCTTCGGCGACGACCATGCCCGCCTGCTGCAGCGGCTGATCGGGACTTCTGACGTCCAAGCCGGCGAGGTGATCTTCACCTTCGACGGTGATGCCGCCGGTCAGGCAGCCGCCCTGAAGGTGTTCAAGGGGGACCAGAACTTCGTCGCGCAGACCTATGTCGCCATCGAACCGACCGGTCTCGACCCGTGCGACCTCCGGTTGCAGCACGGCGACGCGGCGCTGCGCGAACTCGTGGCGCGCCGGGTCCCGCTGTACCGGTTCGTGATGCGCAATGTGATCGGAGGCTTCGACCTCGATCGGGTGGAGGGACGAATGTCCGCGCTGCGCGCAGCCGCGCCGCTGGTGAGCAGCATCCGGGACCCGGGGCTCGTGCCCGGCTATGTCCGCGAACTCGCCCAGCTGCTCGGTCTCGATCCCGAAGAGGTGCGCCGCGAGGTGAAACGTGCCGCGGGCAAGCATGGCGGGCGTCCGTCCAGCTCGTCGCCGCCCCAGCGACCAGCCGAGCCCTCGTTGCCCGGTCTGGACCTGCCGGAGGCGCGCGACCGGCGCTGGGAAGCCGAACGGGGCACCCTGCGGCTGTTGCTGCGGGCTCCCGAGGTGTTCAGCGACACGCTGAACGACCTGGTTCCCGAGGATTTCGCACACCCCACGTACCGGGCACTGTTCGAGCGGCTTTCAGCCGCCGCCGAGTCGGGCCCAGGGGACTGGGGGCAGCGCGTGCTGAGCGAGAACGACGATCCCGTCATCGAGCAGCTCGTGGTGACGCTCGCCGTGGAGCCAGTCCTACGGCCGCCGACGGCGGCCTACGCGGCGGAGTACGCCGCAGGCGTACGGGTGCTGTCGATCGCTCGCCAGATCGCTTCGTTGAAGTCGAAGCTGCAGCGCACCAACCCGGTCGAGGACCAGTTGGCGTACAACCGGATGTTCGCCACGCTGGTCGATCTTGAGGCGCACCGCAAGCAACTGGTGGCCCTGGCCACCGGGCCGTCGCTGTGACGGATCCACAGCAACCGGTGTTGTCGATGTGTTGCTCCACAGCTGGATACCTCAGGGGCTGACGCCGGCGGCGTTGTCCCTGACAGTGGGGTCATGAGCCAACACCATTCACTCCCGCCCCTGCTGACCGCCGAGCAGGAGGTGTTACTGGCCCGATCCATCGAGGCCGGAGTCCTGGCGTCCCACCACCTGGCTGCCGGTCGCTCTCCGGTGACTGCCACGACCGCCGAGTTGTGCCAACTCGAAGCGGAAGGACGGCTGGCCTGGCAGCACTTCCTGCTGGCTAACGTTCGACTGGTGTGGCGAGAGGTGCGGCGCTGCGGCAGGGGGAGCGGAATCAGCGACGAGGAACTGTTCCAAGAGGGCTTCGTCGCCCTCGCTGGGGCCCTGCAGCGTTTCGATCACACCCGGGCGCGCTTCACCACCTTCGCCATCCCGCGGTTGCGGCAGCATCTGGCGGCGGTCTCGGCGTCGCGGCTGGGTGGCATGGGGATCCCTGCCAGTCGCGCGGTGCAGCTGCGCCACGCCCATCGGCTCGCCGCCGAACTCGCTCAGGAACTCGGACGGCCCCCTGCGCTGGCCGAGCTGGCGCAGGCGCTCGGACGCAGCCCGCAGCAGGTGGCGATGCTGCTGAACCACCGACCCCCCGTTCCCCTGGACCCGCAATTGGGCGATACCGGGGCGTTGGCGGTCTTTGACCCGCCGCTGCCCGAGCTGGAGGCGGATCCCCGTCTGGCCCTCGCGCTCGATGATCTGCCGCACCACGAACGCCGCGTCGTGGGCCTTCGCTTCGGGTTCGCGGACGGGGTCCCCCACACGTGCCAAGAGGTCGCGCAGATCATTGGAATGTCGGTCAGTTCCGTGCGGCGGATCGAGCGGCGGGCCTTGGAGTCGGTGCGCCGCAGATTGGTGCCGACCGTTGACGCGCGTGCCCGGTTGGCGGGGTGATCCGGCGGCGGCGGTGGGGTGTCGGCGTCGGTCCAGTTCGCTGTAGCAGAGCAACCCGGTTCGTCGGGGCAACCCGCTAGGTTGTCACTGGGCCGGTGGACCGGCCCCAAGCTCGCTAAGGAGAACAATGCGCGTAGGCATCATGGGCACCGGGATGATGGCTGAGCGGGCCCTGGAAGGATTCGCCGCGGCGGGAATCGCCTGCGTCGCTCTCCTGCACCGCCCGGGTAGCCAGGGACGTGCCAGCGAACTAGCGACCCGCTTCGGGGTTCCGGCGATCGACGTCGACGAGGAACGGTTCCTCGCCCGCCCCGAGATCGACGTGGTCTACGTGGCGCAGGTGAATGTCGCCCACGCCCGCGCGGCCAGGGCAGTCCTGCTGGCCGGCAAGCACGCCCTGGTGGAGAAGCCGTTCACCTCCACCGCCGCCGAAGCTGCCGAGATCGCCGCTTTGGCGAAGGCGCGCGGTCTGATGGTGTGGGAGGCGATCATGCCGCGCTACGCACCCACGCTGCCCCAGGTGCGAGCGGCCGTGGCGGAACTCGGCGAACTCCGCTACGTCCAGGCGAACTACTCCCAACGCTCCAGCCGCTACGACCGGTTCGTGGCCGGTGAGACGCCACCGGTGTTCGATCCCGCCCTGTCCGGGGGTGCGCTCTACGACATCAACGTCTACAACGTCCATCTGGTCACGCTGCTGCTCGGGCAGCCGACTGCCGTCAGCTACCGGGCCAACGTGGTGCGAGGGATCGACACCTGTGGCGTCCTCACCATGGAGTATCCGGGTGCAACGGCCATCTGCGTGGGCGCCAAGGACTGCCAGAGCCCGCCGGGAATGCTCATCCAGGGCACGCTGGGCTACTTGGTCATGGACTCCCTCCCGCACGAGGTGTCCTGGGTCACGGTGGTCACCGACCAGACCGTCAGCATCGTGGCCGATCCGGTCGCCCACCAGATGGTTCCCGAGATCACGGCCTGCGCGGCCATGTTCGCGGCCCAGGACTTCACGACCTGCTACGCCGACCTGGATGCGTCGGTGGCCGTCATGGGCTTGCTTGAGACGGCGCGACATCAGGCCGGGATCCGGTTCGCCGCCGACACCCCGGCCTGAGGCCAGACCGCTCAGACCCCCAGGCGAGCCCTGCGGACGATCTCACCGTCGGTGTAATTCGCTGCCGGCACGTGACCGGGCAGCGGCACGATGCGCTCGTGGATCGCGTCGATGATCCAGGAAGGCTGCGGGAAGAACAGGTCTTCCAGTTCCGGTGCGGGCGTGATGTGGTTGCGGGCGCCCACCACGACCACTGGCGCGTCGAGGGAGTCGAAGGCCAGGTTCTGAACGGTCGAGGCCACGGTCTGCAGGAACGAGCCGCGGTCGACCGCGTCGGAGGCGAGCACGAGGCGTCCGGTCTTCTTCACCGAGTCGAGCAACGGACGATAGTTGAGCGGGGCGACGAAGCGCAGGTCGATGACCTCGGCCGACATCCCGTACTTCTGCTGAAGGTCGTCAGCAGCCTGCAGCGCTCGATACAACGTGGCCCCGAACGTCGCGATAGTCACGTCGCTGCCCTCCCGGCGGACGACGGGCTCGCCCTCAGGGGTCTCGTAGTAGCCCTCGGGGACCCCGTCCGCCTCGAACTGCTCGCCGATGTCGTAGAGCAGCTGGGATTCGAGGAAGATGACCGGGTCAGTGCCCGACAGGGCGAGGTTGAGCATGCCCTTGGCGTCGGTGGGGGTCGCCGGGAAGTAGACCTTCAGGCCGGGGATGTGTGCGACCAGGGCTGACCAGTCCTGGGAGTGCTGGGCGCCGTACTTGTTGCCCACGCTCACGCGCACGACCAGCGGCATCTTGAGCAGGCCGGCCGACATCGACTGCCACTTGGCGGCCTGGTTGAAGATCTCATCGCCGGCGCGGCCGAGGAAGTCGCAGTACATGAGTTCGACCACGGCACGCCCGCCCGAAAGGGCGTAGCCGACCCCGGCGCCGACGATCGCCGCCTCCGAGATCGGGGAGTTGAACAGCCGCCGGTACGGCAACAGCTCGGTCAGCCCGCGGTAGACCGCGAACGCGCCGCCCCAATCGCGGTTCTCCTCGCCCCACGCGCACATGGTCGGGTCGATCGCATACCGGTGCGCCATGGCCTCGAACAGGCCGTCGCGGAACTGGTACATCTTCACCTTCGACACCGGCTTGCCGTCGGCGTCTTTGGCGGTGCGGATCTTCTTCGCGATCGCCTTGACCCGGGCGTTGTCGGCGAGCGGCTCGTTCAGCTCGGGCTCGCCGGAACCGAATGACTCGACGTGGCCGTTGGAGAGCATCGCCGCCTCGATGTAGGCGACGTCGACCCGCTCGAGCTCGCTGTCGTCGCTGGCCAGCGCCAGCACCTTGGTGAGGCGGTCATTGATCCTGGCGTGCAGGTCGGCGACGGCAGTTGCCGAGGTCACGCCCTCGGCGATCAGCCGGTCGGAGAAGCTGACGATGGAGTCGGCCGCTTCCCAGGCTTCGATCTCTTCCCGGGTCCGGTAGCTGGAGGCGTCGGACGGGGAGTGGCCCGAGATGCGGTAGGTGATGGTGTCGAGCAAGACGGGTCCGCGTCCGGCGAGCAGGATCTCCTTCTTGCGGCGGACGGCGTCAGCGACCGCCAGCGGGTCGTAGCCGTCGACCCGCTCGGCGTGCATCGCTTCAGGGTTCACGCCGGCGCCGACGCGGGCGAGCAGGTCGTACCCCATGGTCTCGCCGGAGGTCTGGCCACCCATGCCGTAGAAGTTGTTGAAGAAGTTGAACATGATCGGCGGGTTGCCGCCGTCCTCGGGCCGCCACAGGTTGCGGAACTGATCCATCGCCGAGAACATCATCGCTTCCCACACCGGGCCGCAGCCCATGGAGGCGTCGCCGATGTTGGCGATGACGATGCCGGGGAGTCGGTTCACGCGCTTGAAGAGGGCCGACCCGGTCGCGATCGGGGCGGAGCCGCCGACGATGGCGTTGTTGGGCATCGAGCCGAAGGGGGTGAAGAAGGCGTGCATCGAGCCGCCCATGCCGCGGTTGAAGCCGGCCTTCCGGGCGAAGATCTCCGCGAGGGTGCCGAACAGGATGAAGTTCTCCACGAGTTCGCCGGGGGTTTCGTAGCCCAGCTTCTCGGCGTAACGGAGCGTGTCGCCGTCCAGGAAGCCGGACATGATGCCCTGCAGTTGCGCAGCGTCCATCTTGCGGGCGGCCGAGAAGCTCTTGGCGAGGATCTCGCCGTGGCTGCGGTGTGAACCGAAGACGTAGTCCTCGGCCCCCAGTTCGGCTGCCTGGCCGACGGCCGAGGCCTCCTGGCCCATCGACAGGTGGGCGGGACCCAGGTGGCTGTACTCGATGCCGTTCCAGCCGCCGGTGGTCTTGATCGAGTTCAGCATGTTCTCGAAGGTGCGGATGGCGATCATGTCGTGCAGCATCCCGACGAGCCCTTCGGCTCCGTAGCGGGACGTGGCACCGGGGAGATCCGCTTCGTAGGCGTTGACCGGGATCGGCGGAACGGTGATCGAACCGCGGGCGCGGACCAGCTCGGGATTGACGGTGAGTGACTTCGGCATTTCTTCCTCTGGTTTGGTGGTCAGTCCCGGACGGCCCAGACGGCCTCGCGGATTCCTTCTGAGACGGTGGGGTGGGGGAAGACGATCTGGCGCAGGTCGTCGATGGTGAGTTCGTTCTCGAGGGCGGCGGCTGCCCCCCAAATGGTTTCTGGGGCGTAGGTGCCGAGCATGTGGATGCCGAGGATGGTGCGGTTGGCCTTGTCGGCGATGATCTTGACCGCTCCCGGGCCGCGCACGCCGTTCTCAGCGACGAAGCGACCCGACACCGCCAAGGGCACGGTCGACGTGGTGACCTGGTGGCCGCGGGCGTTCGCCTCGGCCTCGGTGAGCCCGACTCCGGCCGCCTCCGGCATCGAATACACGGCCCACGGGATCGTGTCGGTCCGCAACCGTTGCCCGGTGGCCCGCGCGCGGGCCGGGTCGATGATGTGGGCGGCGGCGATCTCGCCCATCCGGTAGGCGGCGTGGGCGAGCAGGCTGCGTCCCGTGACGTCACCGACAGCCCACACGTTCGGCAGGTTCGTCCTCATCGTGTCATCGACGACGACCCCACGCGGCCCCACGTCAAGGCCAGCTTCCTTGGCTCCCCAGCCGTCGACCAGCGGACGCCTGCCGACTGCCATCAGCACCAGGTCGGCGGCAGCCCGGACGGTTTCGCCCTTGGCGTCGGTGTAGACCACGGTGCCGCCCTCGATGCCGGTGACCTTGCAGCCGAGATGGAACGTGACGGTGGCGAGGGCCTTGCGGAGCTTGCGGGCCAGGTCGTCGTCCATGAACGGGACGATCTCGGGCAGCATCTCGATGATCTCGACTTTGGCCCCGAACGCAGCGAACAGTGACGCGAACTCGACCCCGATCACCCCGCCGCCGATCACCACCAGCCGTTCGGGAACCGCCTCGACAGCGAGCAGCCCGGTCGAGTCAACCACCAGCGGGTTGTCCTTCGCGCCGGGAATCGGCGGCATGACCGGCACCGAGCCAGTCGCGATGATCACGTGGTCGGCCGACTTCTGCTCACCGTTGACTTCCACCACGCCGGGAGCGACGAGGGTGCCGTGGCCGTAGACCACCTGCACGCCGGCCCGCTTCTCACTCGCCCCGACGCCGGCGACCAGCGTGCCGACCACGGAGGTCTTCCACGCCTGGACTTTCGCCCAGTCGAAGCTGACCTTCTCTGCGGTGACGCCGAACTGTTCGGAATGCAGCGCGTGGGCGTACAGCTTCGCGCTGTTCAGCAGGGACTTGGTCGGGATGCAGCCCACGTTGAGGCAGGTGCCGCCCAGTGACTCCTTTTCGGCCAGCAGTACCCGCTTGCCGGCATGCCCGAGCCGCTCAGCGGCCAGGTAGCCACCCGGGCCACCGCCCAGGATGATCACGTCGTAGTCAGCCATGTCGATGCCCGTTCAGCCGAGGACGGTCAGGTCGATGTCGGCCACAGCCGCGCACAGGTCTTTGAGGAAGCGGGCCGCGTCTGCGCCGTCGATCACTCGATGGTCAGCCGTGAGGGAGAACCCGATTCGCTGCTCGGCGCCCACGCTGCCGTCGGCGTTGATCACCGCGCGGGGGAAGATCGCATCCACTCCGAGAATCGCCACCTGCGGCACATTCAGCAGGGGGGTGAACGACTCGATCCCGAACGCTCCCAGGTTCGACACCGTGAACGTCGCCCCACTCAACAGGTCAGGGCTGATCGACCCGCCGATCGCGTCCATCGCCAGCTGCTTCGAGAACTTCGAGAACTCCCGCAGCGTCATCGTGTCGGCGAACCGCAACGTGGGCACCAAGAGGCCGCGCGGGGTGTCCACTGCCATGCCCAGGTGCACGCTCGCGAACGTCCGCAGCACACCGTCGCTCAGGTGAGCATTCACGACCGCGTGCCTGGCCAGGGTCTTCACTGCCGCGAAACCGACGAGGTCGCCGACGGTGATCGCCGACAGCTCGACATCGGCCGCACCCTTGAGCCGCTTCCGCAGCGCCAACAGGCCGGCGGCCGGGGCCGTCGCCGTGTAGGTCAGCTGGGCCGACGTCGCCAGCGAGGTCATCATCCGCTCGGCGATGACCTTCCGGATCCCCTTCAACGGTGCCTCGGTGAAGGCGCCCGGGAATTCGGCGGCCGCCGGCGCGACGCTGGGGACTGCCGGGGTGATCGGCTCGGACGCAGCCGCACCGGCCAGATCGGCCCGGGTCACCCGCCCGCCGATCCCACTGCCGGGCTGCCCGGGTACGAAGCCTTCAGCGGCTGTCCGGGCACCGGCGGTCAGGCCGGGGCCAGCCGCAATGGCGGCCTCGACGTCACGGGTGATCACCCTGCCCGCAGGTCCAGAGCCGGCCAGTCGGTCTGCCGCAATGCCCGCTGCCGCGGCCACGCCACGGGCCCGCGGCGACACCGCGCCACCGCCGGCTGCGGTGACCGGGGCGGTCGTGCTAGGGGCTGCGGTCACCGGGGCCGCGGCGGCCGCGGCCACCGGCTCCTCCGAGGACTCGGCGGCCGCCGGCGCCAGCCCGGCAGCAGCCAGTGCTTCGTCGACCGACTCACCGGCAGCGCCGACGACTGCGATCGCCTGCTTCACCGGGACGTCATCGCCCTCCTCGGCCAGCAAGGCCAGCACCGTCCCGGCGACTCCGGCAGGCACCTCCATGGCTGACTTGTCCGTCTCGATCTCGCACAGCAGCGTGCTCGCCTCGACGGTGTCGCCCACGGCAACCAGCCAGGACGTCACCAGACACGATTCGACGGTGTTGCCCAACTGGGGCATTACGACAACTTGGGCCATTCATCTTCCTTCGTCGATGTCGCGAACCGTGGTGAGAAGGGGCGACAGGGTGGTCGGATCTCTCCCGCTGGCCTGCGGCAAGCTTCGTTGCTGCTTTCGCCAAACTTACGCTTAGCTTTCGATTGATACCTTATAACGGTCAGACCGGTCACGCAAGAGGGTGGTGAGGGTGTTTCGGCACCCAACGCGCTGGCGTGTGGGCGGGGTTTCCTGCGTGACAGGTGACGACAGGGGAGTCGGCCTGAGGGTCAGGCCAGCGTCACGACCGGACCGGATTCGCGCAACGCGGCGATGCTGGGTTGATCCAGCCGGGTGTCGGTGATCACTCCCGTGAGCTCGGCCAGCGGAAGTACCGAGACGAAACCCGCCTGGCCATACTTGGAGGAATCCGCCACCAGCCAGGTCTGCTCAGCCTGGGCGTGCATCGCCGTGATGACCTCAGCGCCCTCCGAGAATTGGGTCGTCAGACCACGGTGCGGGGTGAAGCCGTCCGTCCCGATGAAGGCAAGCCGGACGTTGAAGTCGCGGACGGCGCGCAGCGCGACCGGGCCGATCAGCGACTCGGACTCACGATGGAAGGTGCCGCCGGTCAGGATCACCGTCAGGTTCGCGTTGTGCCGGGAAAACCCGAAGACAAGCGTCGAATTGGTGACGATCTGGACGCCGTGACGGCTGGCCAGGTGACGGACGATCCGGGCAGCGGTGGTGCCGGCCTCGATCATGATCCGGTCACCGTCTCGCACCAGGGCGGCGGCCGCCGCGGCGATGCGGTCCTTCTCGGCTTCGTGCTCGCGCTCACGCTCCAGGACGTGGCGCACGGCTGTGGCCTGGGCGCCACCCCGGGTGCGCTTCAGTACCCCTCGCTCCTCGAGGGCGCGCAGTTGGGTGCGGATCGTCACCTCAGAGACGTCGAACTCCTGCGACAGTGCCGCCACGGTCAGCGAGCCGTCCTTGGCCAGCAGGTCGAGCATGCGAGCCTCGCGCTCGCGCCGGTCGGTCGCCATCTCGTCCCCGTTCCCAAGACCTCGGTTGGCCGACCATTGGACTTGCGGAATATCTGCGAATCTGAGCATCGGCTCAACCGATCATAAGCCCAGGCTTACCGATCCGCAGGAGCGCCGCGCAGGCTATGAGCCGTCCGGGCCGCGCTTCAGCAGCAGGACGTTGTCGACGAGGACTCCAGACTGTCCCTGCGGGCCGGTCGCCTCCCGTTCGAGGCGGCCGGCGTGTTCGGTCGTCCAGGTGGCGTCGAGGCCGAGGGCGGCCAGGGTTTCCTGTGGTGTGGGGAAGCGCAGGTGATGGTGGTGACGCAACCCCGACCAAGGCGGTGCCTCACCGTGTTCGACGATGAGCAGCCAACCTCCCGGGGCGACCGCCTCGGCGGCAGCGCGCAGCACGCGTTCGCGTGGGAAATCCAGCGGCGACTGCAGGAATTGTGCGGAGACGAGGTCGAACGCGCCTGCCGGGAACGTCTCGGTGAGGTTGTGCCGGTGGAAGGCGATGCGGTCAGCGACCCCGCGCTCAGCCGCGGCGGCCTGCGCCCGGCTCAAGGCGACGCTCGAGATGTCGACCGCGGTGACCTGCCAGCCCTGTTCGGCGAGCCACACTGCGTCCGCGCCCTCCCCGCACCCGAGATCCAGGGCATGCCCGGGGGTGAGCGCCGCGGCGAACTGGATCAGCCGCGCATTCGGCCGGCCGCTCCAGATCTGCGTCCGCTGCTCATAGTGCTGCTCCCAGAAGTCGCCCGCATCGGGGGTCTCGTCGGTGGATTCCATCCGTCCAGCCTCTGGCACCCGGGTGCGGCAGGTCAACTGCGGGCAAGATCGGCCACCGCGATGCCTGCCACGCTGCTCGGCCCGTCCATCGACGCCAAGGCCTCACCCAACTGGTCGAAGCCGATGACCCGGCCGATCAGGAGTTCGGGGTGCAGTCGGCCGGCCAGGATCAACCCGAGCATGGCCGGGTAGTCGGCGGCGGCCATGCCATGGGAGCCGAGCACGCGAAGTTCGCGGGCCACGACGAGGTCCCAGGGCAGCGGGGCCCGGCTGTTGCTTCCCAGCATCAAGCCGACCTGGACGTGTCGTCCTCGTGGTCGGAGTGAACGGACGGACGCCTCCGCGGTGGCGGCCGAGCCCACCGCATCGACGCTGACGTGAGCCCCGCCCGCGGTCGCCGCCAGCACCTCGGGAACGGGATCGAGCGCGTCGACGACGACGTCGGCGCCCAATTCTGCTGCTCGAGCCCTCGCTGCCGGTGAGGGGTCGACGGCCACCACTGTGGCGCCGAGGCAGCGCGCCACCATGACGGCCGACAGTCCCACCCCGCCGCAGCCGAACACGACCACCCACTCATCGGCGCGAAGACCGGCCTGGGCGGTCAGGGCGTGGAACGAGGTGGCAAACCGGCAACCAAGGGCTGCGGCGGTCACGAACTCGAGGCCGTCGGGAAGCCGCACCAGATTCGTGTCGGCCTGTTCGACAACGACCTGCTCAGCGAACGATCCGGCACCGGTGAAGCCGGGCTGGGTCTGGGACGGGCAGACCTGGGCGTGCCCGGTGAGGCAGTAGTCACAGGTCCCGCACCCGTTGACGAACGGGGCGGTGACCCGATCACCCACCGCGAAGTGGGTCACCTTTGGCCCCACGTGGGCCACGACCCCGGCGAACTCGTGACCGGGAATGTGGGGGAGCGCGACCGGGTCGTGGCCGCGCCAGGCGTGCCAATCGGAGCGGCACACGCCGGTGGCGCGCACCTCGATAACCACTCCCGCCTCGGGGCACCTGGGGGCGTCGACCTGCACGACGCTGAGGGGGCCACCTGGGGTGGTGAAGCTGACTGCGCGCATGCGGTCGTTATAGCAGGCCGTCCCCCACGTGGCGGGCGGTGTCGCGGAGCGGCTCACGACCGGCCGCACCGGGGCAGGCGGACGCGGTGGTCGGTTCCGGCACCGACTCGGCGAAACGAGCCCCCGAATCGGCGGCTTCTGCTGAGCCGGACGGCTCGTCCCTGCGGCGACGACCTAGACTCACGGGGGATGTCCTCCTGAAAGGCGTGCGCATGCCC
>CAYUWV010000056.1:0-13195 GCA_964448385.1 uncultured Propionibacteriaceae bacterium
GGCTCGACCTTGTGGCGCTTGCCGACCGCGATCCGATAGGTGGCCATCGGGACCTCCGAGCCTGCGCGCCGGCCACGCTGCGGACGTCCGTCCGAGGGTGCAGACTCGCGCGTGCTGTCCCGCTCGTCGAACTGCCTGGCTGGTCGCTCCGCCTCGGGGTCCAGCAGCATCGGCTCGTCACCCTGCAGTTGCAGCGCCAGGGCCGCCGCCACGTCCGCTTCGGGCACGTCGAACTCGTCCACGTAGTGGGCCACGACCTGCCGGAAGAACTCGAGCCGATCCGATTCCAGTGCCTGGGTGATCGCGTCGTCGAAGCGACTCAGGCGGGTCGCATTGATGTCTTCGATCGTGGGCATGGTCATGGGCGACAGGCTTTGGCGCGTTGCGCGTTCGATCGCCGCGAGCAGCCGCCGCTCCCGGGGCGTGACGAACGAGATGGCGTCGCCGCTGCGTCCGGCGCGCCCCGTCCGGCCAACGCGGTGCACGTAGGACTCGGTGTCGGTGGGGATGTCGAAGTTGACGACGTGGCTGATCCGCTCCACGTCGAGGCCCCGGGCCGCGACGTCGGTGGCGACGAGGATGTCGAGCTTGCCTGACTTGAGCTGTCCGATGGTTCGCTCGCGCTGCTGCTGGACGATGTCGCCGTTGATCGCGGCCGCCGAGAAGCCCCTGGCCCGGAGTTTCTCGGCGAGGGTCTCGGTGTCGTTCTTGGTGCGGACGAAGACGATCATGCCCTCGAAGTTCTCCACCTCGAGGATTCGCGTCAGGGCATCGACCTTCTGCGGGAACGACACCATCACGTAGCGATGCCGGACGTTGGGCGCCGTTGCCGTCTTGCCCCGCACCGTGAACTCGACTGGGTCGGTGAGGTACTTCTTCGACAGCCGCCTGATCTGGGAGGGCATGGTCGCCGAGAACAGTGCCACCTGCTTGTCCGCGGGCGTATCCGCCAGGATCGTCTCGACGTCCTCCGCGAAGCCCATGTTGAGCATTTCGTCGGCTTCATCCAGGACCAGGAACCGCAGGTGGGTCAGGTCGAGCGTGCCCTTCTCGAGGTGATCCATGATGCGACCCGGCGTTCCGACGATGATGTGGACGCCGCGGGCCAGCGCGCTCAACTGGACGCCGTAGCCCTGGCCGCCGTACACCGGCAGCACATGGACGCCGGGCAGCCGCCCCGCGTACTTCTGGAACGCCTCGCAGACCTGGAGCGCCAACTCCCGGGTCGGGGCCAGAACGAGGGCTTGGGGGGATTTCTGTTTCAGATCCAGCCGCTGCAGGATCGGCAACGCGAAGGCCGCCGTCTTGCCCGTCCCGGTCTGCGCGAGGCCGACGACGTGCCGTCCTTCGAGCAGTGCCGGGATCGTGGCCGCCTGGATGGGCGAGGGGTTTTCGTACCCCACGTCGTCGAGGGTCCGCAGCAACCGCTCATCGAGGCCGAGTCCGGCGAAAGTCGGCTCGGTGGGGTCGGCCTCAATCACCGCTGCGGGTTCGGAATAGTCGTCGCTCACACCATGACCGTACTGGGTTGATGCCCCAACCCAGCACCCCAGCCAGCGGGCAAACCACCCACTCGGCCGCGTGAGCACCGAATGGTGCGTCAGTGCTGGCAGGGCCACGCCGGCGATTCGATCGGGTGTGGCAGGCTTTCGCTGTGACCATCGATGCAGCAGCCACCACACCCGGGCTGACGAACGCTGAGGTCGCCCAGCGCGTCGCCGCCGGACAGACCAACGACCTGCCGCCCCGCTCGGGGCGAACGGGGTGGGACATCGTGCGCGCCAACGTGTTCACCAGGATCAACTTCCTGCTGATGGTGTTGTTCCTCATGGTGATCAGCACGGGCTCGGTCATCAACGCCCTGTTCGGGTTCCTCATCATCATCAACTCCGGCATCGGCATCCTGCAGGAGATGCGTGCGAAGCAGACCCTCGACAACCTCGCCGTGTTGGGGGAGGGAAAGCCAATCGTCCGCCGTGACGGGGTCGCCCGGGAACTGCCGCGCGACCAGGTGGTTCTCGACGACGTCATCGAGATCGGCCCGGGCGATCAGATCATCGTCGACGGCCACGTGATCGAAGCCTCCTACCTCGAGGTGGACGAATCGCTGCTCACCGGCGAGTCGGACGCTGTGGTCAAGGCGCCGGGCGACACCGTGATGTCGGGCAGCTTCGTGGTCTCCGGGGTGGCGGCGTTCCGTGCGAGCCGGGTGGGCAGCGACTCGTACGCGGCCCAATTGGCGGCCGAGGCGAGCAAGTTCTCACTGGTGAAATCGGAACTGCAGCAGGGCATCAACAAGATCCTGCGCCTGATCACGTGGCTCCTCATCCCGGTGGGCCTCGCCACCGTCTGGGTGCAGTGGACGCAGGCTCCTGGCACCTGGCAGGAGATCGTGCTCCGCATGGCGGGGGCACTGGTGCCGATGGTGCCCGAAGGGCTCGTGCTGCTGACGTCGCTCGCGTTCGCGGTTGGGGTGGTCCGGCTGGGCCAATTCAACTGCCTCGTCCAGGAGATGCCGGCGATCGAGGGACTTGCCAGAGTGGACGTGGTCTGCGCCGACAAGACCGGGACGCTGACCGAGAACGGCATGGCCTTCGGCGGACTGATCCCGCTGGGCGGTCACGACGTGACCCGGCTTCGAGAAGTGCTGGCCCAGATCGCGGCCACGGATCCCCGTCCGAACGCCTCGATCCAAGCCATCGCCCACGAAATGCCGAGGGTGGCTGAGCGGTGGGAGGTGAGCGCGCTGGCGCCCTTCACCTCGGCGAAGAAGTGGTCGGGGGCTTCCCTGGTCGGGCAGGGGCACTGGGTGATTGGGGCTCCGGACATCCTGGCAACCCCAGGCAGCGACGCGGCGGCGCAAGCGGACGAGGTTGGTTCGACGGGACGACGCGTGCTGCTGCTGGGGCGCTCGGACTCGCCGGTGGATTCCCCGGAGGCGCCCGGCGTCGTCACTCCGGTGGGCCTGGTGATCCTGGAGCAGCGCATCCGTCCCGAAGCCAGGGCAACCCTGCAGTACTTCGCTGATCAGGATGTCGCGGTCAAGGTCATCTCCGGTGACAACGCCAAATCGGTGGGTGCGGTGACCGCTTCGCTGGGAGTCGATACCGGCGACGTCGTCGATGCCCGCACGCTGCCCGAGGACGAGACCGCGTTCGCTGACGAGGTGACCAGCTCAGGGGTCTTCGGACGGGTCACCCCGCAGCAGAAGCGACAGATGGTGGGTGCCCTGCAATCTCGCGGACACACCGTCGCGATGACCGGGGACGGCGTCAACGACGTCCTGGCGATCAAGGACGCCGACCTGGGGGTCGCCATGGGGTCGGGGGCGGCGGCGACCCGATCGGTGGCCCAGATCGTCCTGCTCGACGACAGTTTCGCGACGCTGCCGCACGTGATGGCCGAGGGACGCCGCGTCATCGGCAACATCGAGCGGGTGGCCAACTTCTTCCTCACCAAGACCATGTACTCGATCGCCCTGGCCCTGTTGGTGGCCCTGTGGCGGCTGCCGTTCCCGTTTGTGCCGATCCACATTTCGCTGGTGGGCTGGTTCACGATCGGCATCCCGGCCTCCATCCTCGCGCTGGCACCGAACGCCGAGCGGGCACGGCCGGGCTTCCTCGACCGGGTGATGCGTTTCAGCATCCCGGCGGGCGTCACCATCGCCGTGACGACCTTCATCAGCTACCTGCTCGTGCTGCCCCCGGCCGGCGCCGATCCGCAACTGTTGATCCAGGTCAGTACGGCCGTGCTGGTGACGCTGATGACGGCGGGTGCCTGGGTGATGGTGGTCATCAGCCGTCCCTATGCCTGGTGGAAGCTGCTGATGATCGCGGCCTGCGTGACGCTCGCGTACCTCGCCATCTTCGTGGTGCCGTACTGGCGTCCGACCTGGCCGCTGCTCGGGTCGGCTGTTGCCCAGCTCAAGCTCGACCCCAGCAACACCGCCCTCATGACGACCGGGCTGTGGATGGGCCTGGTCGGGGCGGTGCTGATCGAACTGATCTGGTGGCTGAGTGGGCACCTGGGTGGCGAACACCGTTCGTTCTTTGGACGCCGCGAGCAGACCGCCTGAGCAGGGTCAGGGACGCGCCTTCGCTGTCCAGCGCGCGGGATCGCTTGCCAGCCGGGGCCGCCGCGTCACCCGATCCGAGCGGTGATCTCGTCACCAATCACCGATGTGGGACGCCGCGTGCTGCCGCGCTCAAGGATGTCGGCGTCGACCGCGGCTTCGATCCGGGCCGCGTCAGCTGGGCGTCCCAGATGGTCGAGCAGCAAGGCCATCGACAAGATCGTGGCGGTCGGATCGGCCAGTTGCTTGCCGGCAATGTCCGGAGCCGACCCGTGCACCGGTTCGAACATGGACGGGAAGGTCCCCTCAGGATTGATGTTGGCGCTGGCGGCCAGGCCGATGCCCCCGGTCACGGCCGCTGCCAGGTCGGTGATGATGTCGCCGAACAGGTTGTCGGTGACGATCACGTCGAAGCGCTGCGGATCGACGACCATCGCGATCGTGGCAGCATCCACGTGCAGGTAGTCGGTGGTCACCTCCGGGAAGTCCGCGGACACCTCGGTGAAGAGACGGTTCCATAGCCCGCCGGCATTGACGAGCACGTTGTGCTTGTGAACCAGGGTGATCTTGCGACGCCGCTTGCTCGCCCGGACGAAGGCGTCGCGGATCACCCGCTCGACCCCGTGAGCGGTGTTCACGCTGACTTCGGTCGCGATCTCGTGGGGGGTGCCGGCGCGCACCACGCCGCCATTGCCGCAGTAGAGACCCTCGGTGCCCTCGCGGACGACGACGAAGTCGACCGGGCCACGGTCAGTCACCGAGGCTGCCAGTGGGGTCGGGACGCCCGGGTACAGCTTCGACGGGCGTAGGTTGACGTACTGGTCGAACGCGAAGCGCAGCTTGAGCAACAGGCCGCGTTCCAGCAGGCCGCTCGGGATCGCCTTCGAACCGGGGGCAGCTCCGACCGCGCCAAGGATGATCGCCTGGCTGGCCGCGAGCTGTTCGAGGACGTGATCGGGCAGGACCTCGCCGGTCCGCTGCCAACGTTCGGCACCGAGGTCGTGGTGGACGAGTTCGAACGCGTCCTCGCCAACGGTGGCAACCAGGGCCTTCAGCCCTTCGGCAACGACTTCCGGGCCGATGCCGTCTCCGGCGATGACGGCGATGACGGGCAAGCGATGAGGGTTCGTAACGGTCACATCGGGAGGCTACACGTTCGCGAGACACCTGCGAGGACGTCTCCGCGACCGCGGGCGGTAGCATGCCGCCATGTCTTTGTCGTTCCCGGTGCATCGCACGTCCCGTCCTCGTACTGCCGAGCAATTGGCTCAGATCATGGCCAATCCCGGCTTCGGCGAGTACTTCACCGATCACATGGCCGTCGCGGTGTGGACGAAGGACGCCGGCTGGCACGACGACCGCATCGAACCGTACGGCCCGTTCCAGATGGACCCCGCCTCGGCGGTGCTGCACTACGCGCAGGAGATCTTCGAAGGAATGAAGGCCTACCGGCACGCTGACGACTCGCTGTGGCTGTTCCGGCCCCAGGCGAACGCGGCGCGCATCAACACCTCCGCCGACCGGATGATGCTGCCACGCATCGATGAGGCGGACTTCCTGACCGCGATCACCCGCCTGGTCGAGACCGATGCCCAGTGGGTGCCTGGTGGGGGCGGCGAGCAGAGCCTCTACGTGCGGCCGTTCATGTTCGCGTCCGAGGTGTTCTTGGGCGTGCGGGCGGCCGAGAAGGTCACCTTCAGCGTGATCGCCTCACCTGTGGGGCCCTACTTCACCGGCGGCGTGAAGCCGGTCGACATCTGGGTCACCGACACCTACGCCCGCGCGGGCGTCGGCGGAACCGGTGCGGCGAAGTGCGGCGGCAACTACGCCGCTTCGCTGATCGCCCAGTATGAGGGGTACGAGCACGGCTGCTCGCAGGTGCTCTTCATCGAGGCGGCCGACAAGGACCGGATCGAAGAACTGGGTGGCATGAACGTCTTCCTGGTGACCACCGACGGACGCCTGATCACCCCGGCACTGACCGGGACGATCCTGGCGGGCGTGACGCGCGGTTCCATCCTGAGCGTCGCCGCAGATCTGGGGCTGACGGCCGAGGAGCGCCGGCTGAGCCCGACCGAGTTCTTCGGCATGATCGAGGACGGTACGGCCAGCGAGGCCTTCTCGTGCGGGACGGCCGCCGTGCTCACGCCGATCGGCGGGTTCAAGACGGCCACGGCCGAATACCGGCTGCCGAATCCCGCTGGCGAACAGACCATGGCGATCCGGAACCACATCCTCGACATCCAGTACGGCCGGACGCCGGACACTCACGGTTGGCTGTACCAGATCTGCTGACGCCCAGCTCGCACCGCGTCGGGCCGGACCTCTTGGCGTGTCAGCCCAAGGCGGCGATCGCCGCTTCGTAGTCGGGCTCGACGTGAATCGACGGGGTCAGCTGGCTGTGCAGCACGGTGCCGTCCGCGTCGGCCACGATGACCGCTCGGGCCAACAGGCCGCGCATTCTCCCGTCGACCATGGTGAGCCCGTAGTCCTCGCCGAAGCTGGAACGGAAGGCCGAGCCGGTGATGACCTGATCGATGCCCTCGGCCCCGCAGAACCGATTGAGGGCGTAGGGGAGATCCTTCGAAACGCAGACCACGCGAGTGTTCTGCAGCGAGATGGCCAGCTCGTTGAAGCGTCGCACGCTCGTGGCGCAGATGCCGGTGTCAATGCTCGGGAACACGTTCAGGATGATGCGGGAACCGGCCAGTTCGTCGCTGGTCAACTCGATGAGCCCCGGGATCGTGAGAATGAAGGCGGGCAGCCTCGAGCCGACGGCCGGTAGTTCGCCGGAGGTGTGGACAAGTCCGTCTCGGTGGATCGTGGTAGCCATGGCGCCATCTACCCACCACCTGGGTGGGCTGGTCAAACCGTTCCGCTGCGGGCGAACCTCGCGCGTCCGGTCATTGGGCAGTAGTCTCGTCCTTCGAACAACGACGATCCGACCCGACAGGCGACCCATGACAACCGTGCCCGTGGCTCCCGACACCTTTCACGTCTTCGACACGACGCTGCGCGACGGCGCCCAACAGGAGGGCCTGCGACTCACCGTCCTCGACAAGTTGCGGATCGCGGCGATGCTCGACGAACTCGGTGTGGGTTTCATCGAGGGCGGTTGGCCGGGTGCCAATCCCAGCGACACCGAGTTCTTCGCAAGGGCCGCCGACGGCGCCTTGGAGCTCCGGAACGCCAAGCTGGTCGCCTTCGGAGCTACCCGCAAGGTGGGCGGCAGGGCTGCCGACGATCCGCAGGTGCAGGCCCTGCTGGATGCCCGGACCGAGGTGATCTGCATCGTCGCCAAGAGCCATGACGAACATGTCTTCCGGGCGCTGAACACGACTCTCGAGGAGAACCTCGAGATGGTCCGCGATACGGTCTCGCACTTGGTCAGCCAGGGTCGACGGGTGTTCGTCGATTGCGAGCACTTCTTCGACGGCTACCGGGCCAACCGCGAGTACGCCCTCGAGGTCGTCCGGACGGCTGCGGACGCCGGCGCCGAAGTGGTCGTGCTGTGCGACACCAACGGCGGCATGCTGCCGACGTGGATGGGCGACATCGTGAGTGCTGCGGCCCAGATCGGCGTCGACCTGGGCATCCACTGCCACAACGACACCGGTTGCGCGGTGGCCAACACGCTGGCTGCGGTGGAGGCCGGGGTCATGCACGTGCAGGGCACCATGAACGGGTATGGGGAGCGGACCGGCAACGCCAACCTGATCACGGTGGTGGCGAACCTGCAGCTCAAGTACGGCTGGCAGGTCATCCCGCCCGAGTCGCTCGCCGAGGCCACCAGGATCGCTCACGGGGTCGCCGGTGTCACCAACGTCCCGGTGACGAACCGGCAGCCCTACACGGGTCAGTCCGCGTTTGCCCACAAGGCCGGCCTGCACGCATCGGCCATCAAGGTTGACGCCAACCTCTACCAACACATCGACCCGACCCTGGTCGGCAACGACATGCGGATGCTGATCTCGGACATGGCCGGGCGGGCCAACATCCAGATCAAGGGCTCCGAGTTGGGCTACGACCTGGCCGACCGGACGCTGGCCGCCCGGATCACCGACGTGATCAAGGCCAGGGAGATGGAGGGTTACTCCTACGAGTCCGCCGACGCGTCGTTCGAGTTGCTGCTGCGCGCCGAGCTGGAGCTCGAGGACGAAAGCTTCGAGGTCACCAGCTGGCGGGTCTTCACCAGCCATGAGACCAAGCCCGAAGGCGATTCCGAGGCGACCGTCAAGCTTCGGGTCAAGGGCGAGGTCGAATGGCTCGTGGGGGAGGGCCATGGCCCGCTGAACGCCCTTGACGTGGCCCTGCGCCGGGCCCTGATTCGCGCGTATCCGCAGGTCGAATCCTTCGAGCTGACCGACTACCGGGTGCGGATCCTCGACCAGGGTCACGGCACGGATGCGATCGTCCGGACGCTCATCGACACCAGCGACGGCTCACGCACCTGGACCACCGTTGGCGTGGGCACGAACGTCATCGAGGCCAGCTGGGAGGCGTTGCACGACGCCTACCGCTGGGGGCTGCTGCCCCACCGCCAGTCGGCCGCCCGGCGTTCGCTGCCGACGCTCCAGGTTGCGGCCCTGCAGTCCTGAGCCTTACGGGGCGTCGATCCGCTCCAGCACGACGGGAGATGCCGCCACCGGTGAGTCCGAGAACGTGGCGGCACCCTGCAGGGCAGCGAGCGCCCGCGGCATTCGTTCGGGGGTGTCGGTGTGGAGCGTGAACAGCGGTTGCCCCGCCGCGACCCGGTCGCCTAAGCCGGCATGCCAGGTGACACCCGCCGCCGCCTGCACCGGGTCGCCCTGCTTCGCGCGTCCGGCCCCGAGTCGCCAGGCTGCCAGGCCGACCGCCATGGCATCGAGGCTCGCCAGGTAGCCGTCCGAGGTTGACGTGACGACCTCGGTGTGGTGCGCGCGAGGTAGCGGCGCATCGGGATCCCCGCCCTGGGCGCGGATCATGGCGCGCCAGGTGTCCATGGCCCGGCCGGAGGCCAGGACCCGAGCCGGGTCGGCGTCGATGCCGGCGCAGGAGAGCATCTCCCGGGCCAGCGCGAGGGTCAGCTCAACCACATCGGACGGACCTCCGCCCGCCAGCACCTCAACGCTTTCGGCCACCTCGACGGCATTGCCGGCGCTGCGGCCCAGCGGGCAGTCCATCGCGGTCACTAGGGCGACGGTGGTCACCCCGGCGGCCTGGCCCAGCCCGACCATGGTCCGGGCCAGGGCCGCCGAGTCCGCCCGCGACTTCATGAAAGCGCCGGCGCCGGTCTTGACGTCGAGCACGAGGGAGGAGGTGCCCTCCGCGATCTTCTTGCTCATGATGGAGGCCGAAATCATCGGGATGGATTCCACCGTGCCAGTCACGTCCCGCAACGCGTAGAGCATCTTGTCCGCGGGAGCCAGCCCTGAACCCGCAGCGCAGATCACCGCGCCCACCTCCTCCAGCTGCGCCAGCATCTCGGCATTGCTGAGCGACGCGCGCCAGCCCGGAATGGCTTCGAGCTTGTCGAGGGTTCCCCCGGTGTGGCCCAGCCCGCGGCCGGACAACTGCGGAACGGCGGCCCCGCAGGCGGCGACCAGTGGGGCCAGGGGCAGCGTGATCTTGTCGCCCACCCCGCCGGTGGAGTGTTTGTCGACCGTGGGCCGAGACAGGCTCGAGAAGTCCATGCGTGAACCGCTGGCGATCATGGCGGCTGTCCAGCGGGAGAGTTCCCGGGAATCCAGGCCGCGGAAGAAGATCGCCATGGCGAGGGCCGCCATCTGCTCTGCCGAGACGTCCCCGGCGGTGTAGGCGCTGATCAGCCAGTCGATGGCCTCGTTGGTCAGGACTCCGCCGTCCCGTTTCGTCCGGATCAGCTCGACGGCGTCGAAAGCTGGTTGCGTCGCTGCGTTCGTCATGTCCGCACACCCTAGACCGTTCCGGGATTCGCCGCGCGGTGTGAGAGCAGGCTCGTCCCGGCATAGGGTGGTTGGGGTCAGCGACATGCGCAAAGGAGTGCACGATGGGCAAACGGGTGTGGGTTCCTTTCCCCGACCAAGCGGCGGCCGAAGCTGCCCTGGGCGCTTTCCCCGAGGGCTTGGACGTGGATTGCTTCCTCGCCGAGGGGGACTGGCCGGACAGCGCCGCCGAGGTGGAGTTGCTCGTCGCGCCCTACATGTATCCGCCCACGAAGGTGCTGGCCCGGATCGATGAGATGCCGAAGCTGCAGGCCGTCCAACTGCTCTCGGCAGGGTACGACAACTACCTGCCGTACCTGCGCCCAGGCATGTCGCTGTGCAACGCCGCGGGCGTGCACGATGCGAGCACCGCCGAGTTGGCCGTGGCCCTGGCGCTGGTCAGCAACCGCAAACTCGACACCTTCGCCCGCAACATGGTGAGTGGCACGTGGCACCTCGAGTTTGCCGAGTCACTGGCGGATCGTCGGATCCTGATCGTCGGGTACGGACGGATCGGCGCGGCCATCGAACGCCGCCTGGCAGGCTTCGAAGTGGCCTCCGTGACCCGCGTCGCCCGTCGACCGCGTACCGGCGAGGTTGAGGTGCACGCCTTCACTGACTTGCTGGCGCTGCTCCCGCAGGCTGACGTGGTCTTCGTGATCACCCCGCTCACGCCCGAGACCGAAGGCATGATCGGCGCCGCCCAACTGGCAGCGATGCCTGACGGCGCGCTGCTGGTCAACGTGTCGCGCGGGAAGGTCGTCGACACTGACGCGCTGGTCGAGGCGACCCGTGAGGGACGCATCCGTGCGGCCCTCGACGTGACCGACCCCGAGCCGCTGCCGTCCGACCATCCGCTGTGGCACGCCCCGGGGGTGTTCATCACCCCGCACGTCGGCGGCCAGAGCACGGCGTTCTACCCTCGGATGCATCGCATGGTCCGCGAGCAACTCGTCCGCTTCGCCGCGGGTGAACCGCTGCAGAACGTGGTCACCTGAGCGACGCTGCCCTGACGCTAGGGTGAAGTGCATGCGCGTCGCACGTTTCTCTCATGGTGGTGATCCCGTCTTCGGGGTGGTTGAACTGACCGTCGACGGGGGGCCGAATCCGGAGACGGTGGCCCTCGTGACCGGTGACCCGCTCGCTGGCCCCGTCCACTACACCGGTGAGCGGGTCGACCTCTCCGAGATCAGGTTGCTCAGTCCGGTGATTCCGCGGAGCAAGGTGATCGGTGTCGGCCGCAACTACGCTGCCCACGCCGCGGAGTCCGGCAACTCGGTTCCTGACGTGCCGCTGACCTTCTTCAAGCCGAACACGTCGGTGATCGGGCCGGGCGAGGCCATCGTGTTGCCGCCGGAAACGTCGAACCTCCACTTCGAAGGCGAGTTGGCTGTGGTGATCGGTCGGATCGCCCGCCGGGTTCCCCGGGAACGGGCCGCCGAGGTCATCTTCGGCTACACCGTCGCCAACGACGTGACGGCCCGAGACTTGCAGCAGACGGACGGTCAGTGGACCCGCGCCAAGGGCTTCGACACCTTCTGCCCGCTGGGCCCCTGGATCGTGACCCACCTCGGCCTCGACGAGGTGGACGGCCTCGACGTCACGACCACGCTGAACGGCGAGACCAGGCAGCAGGGCAACACGTCGGAGATGACCTACAAGGTCGCGGACCTGATCGCCCACATCAGTGACTTCACGACCTTGTTGCCCGGCGATGTGATTCTGACTGGCACCCCCGCCGGCGTCGGCCAGATGGAATCCGGTGACGAGGTGTCGGTCACGATCGACGGTATCGGGACCTTGGCGAACCCGGTTGTCGGCCAGGAAGCCTGAGGTGGTCTCGGCGCTTGCGCAGTTTGCGGACGTTGTAGACGACATCGCGGTCAACCGGCCACGTCCGGGGGTCAGCTATCCCGAGGTGCTCGCGATCGAAGAGCCACACGCTGCATCACGGCTACGCACGGCGCTTCGAGGGATGGCTGGGGTGTCGCTTGGGGTGCTGCTGTTCATGACCCTGGTGCCCGTTGTCGTCGCGGCGATGGTGGGCCTGGCGTGGTCGCTCGCCGGACGGCCGGGTGACTTCGCCGGCTTCTCCCGGCAGTCGATGGCGTTCGAGAACCCCGCGGGCATGGTGGCGGCCCAGCTTGGGTTGGCGATGCTGATCCCGATCAGTTTCGCCCTGATGCTGACCATCCACCGGGTGCATCCCCGCTGGCTTCACTCGGTGCGTCCCGGCCTGCGGTGGGGTTACGGACTGCGTGCCGTGCTCGTGGCGTTCGTGGTGCTGAACGCCGTGCTTCTGGCGTCGCGCTGGGGACAGGACTGGACCATCCGTCCGCAGCAGGGGTTCTGGTGGTTCGCGGTTGCCATCGTGGTGACCTCGCCGCTGCAGGCCGCGGCAGAGGAGTACTTCTTTCGTGGCTACTTGATGCAGGCCTTGAGCCCTGTCGTCCGGGGTCCGTGGTTCGGCATCGTGGCGTCAGCGGCGCTGTTCGCCGCGTTCCACGGAACCCAGAACCTGCCACTGTTCCTCGACCGCTTCGGCTTTGGGCTGCTGGCAGGAGTGCTGGCGCTCAAGACCGGCGGGCTCGAGGCCGGGATCGCCGCCCACGTGGTGAACAACATCTGCGCGTTCGGCTACGCCGGCCTGACCAGCACGATTGCGACGGTGAAGGCGACCCAGGTGATCGGCTGGGTCGATGCCGGCTGGGACCTGCTGGGATTCGGGCTGTTCGCGTTGGCGGCGATCTGGCTCGGTGGGCGGATGGGACTGGCCACCGCCACCCCGGGCGTCGTAGCCCCGCTGCCCGGGCGCTGACCGCCACGCGGGCTCACCGGAGACCTGGTTTGGTGGGCGGTGTCGGAGTCTAGTAAAGTCGTGCGTCGCTGGCCCCACCGGGTCGGCGCAACTCTGAGTAGGTCCGATCAAGCCGCGATCCGGTGGTGGGCCGCCTCAGGGGAATTGGGGTATGGGGTAATTGGCAGCCCGCCGGATTCTGGTTCCGTCAGTCTAGGTTCGAGTCCTAGTACCCCAGCGCAGAAGATTCGCTTCAGCTGTGCTGGCTTTGGTAATCTTCGTCGAGTCGCTTCGTGCGACAGCTAGGGCCCCGTTGTGTAGCGGCCTAGCACGCCGCCCTCTCAAGGCGGTAGCGCGGGTTCGAATCCCGTCGGGGCTACTGAG